>NZ_JAGQEG010000047.1 GCF_018305005.1 Collimonas silvisoli | reverse complement strand
AAAGCCAGGCCGCCGACCAGCCATCCGCTGCCGCCCAAGCGGCGCTGGCGTATCTGCAACCAGGCGCGCTCAGCCTGAGCGCCTTGCCGCCGCTGTCGCTGTACATCCATTTCCCGTGGTGCGTAAAGAAATGTCCTTATTGCGATTTCAATTCGCATGAAGCCAAGGGCGGTTTTCCTGAAGAGGAATACCTGGCCGCCTTGCGCCTCGATCTGGAAGCGGCGCTGCCGCTGATCTGGGGCCGCAAGATCTATACGATCTTTATCGGCGGCGGCACGCCCAGCCTGATGTCGGCGGCCGGACTGGATCGTTTGATGTCGGATGTGCGTTCCTTATTGCCGCTGGACGGCGCTGCGGAAATCACGATGGAAGCCAATCCAGGCACCTTCGAAGTGGAAAAGTTCAAGTCTTACCGCAACAGCGGCATCAATCGCCTGTCGATAGGAATTCAAAGTTTCAATGGCCGCCATCTGCAGGCGCTGGGCCGGATTCACGACGACGGCGAAGCGCGCCGCGCGGTCGAGATCGCGCATGCGACTTTCGATAATTTCAATCTCGACCTGATGTACGCCTTGCCCTCGCAAACGCTGGCAGAGGCGCAACAGGATGTAGCCACCGCCATCGGTTTTGCGCCGCCGCACCTATCGCTCTACCACCTGACGCTGGAGCCGAATACCTATTTCGCAAAATATCCGCCGGTAGTGCCCGACGACGACGCCAGCGCCGAAATGCAAGACATGATCAGCGCCCATACCAGCGCTGCCGGCTACGGCCATTACGAAGTATCGGCCTATGCCCAGGCCGGACGGCAGGCGCGGCACAATTTGAATTACTGGCAATTCGGCGACTATCTCGGCATCGGCGCCGGCGCGCACTCCAAGCTGTCGTTCCCGCATCGCGTGATCCGTCAGATGCGCTACAAGCAACCCAAGGCCTATCTGGAACATAGCCGGCTGGGCAATGTGGTGCAGGAAGAAGTGGAAATCGGCCGCAACGACCTGGGCTTCGAATTCATGCTGAATGCATTGCGCCTGAATAATGGTTTCGAGGTGAATCTGTTCAGTGAGCGCACCGGGCTGGCCGTCAATGCGATAGAAAAATCCTTGAACCAGGCCGAAGCCAAGGGGTTGCTATATCGCGATCACAAAATCATCCGGCCGACCGCGCTTGGGCAGCGTTTTTTGAATGATTTGCAGCAGATGTTCCTGCTGGATTGAGTCGTTTGCCGGCTTTTCCCGGCAGAATTCCAATAAAAAGCGCCGCCAGCATCGTTAAATTCTTGCAAATTGGGTATAATGGCGGCCTTCCCGGAAGGTTGGCAGAGCGGTTGAATGCACCAGTCTTGAAAACTGGCGAGGTGTTAAAGCCTTCGTGAGTTCGAATCTCACACCTTCCGCCAGATATTTTCACTAACCCCTTGATGTTTAAGGGGTTTTTGTTTTTCTGGATGTTCTGGTATGCCATTCGGTATGCCATCTATGTTTGGCTCAGATTGAACGGTATTGGCATCGTGTGGACGGTGGTAGGTCAACGGAATCACAGTGCCGCACGATATACAACTGAGCGATATCCGATGAAAATAAGAAGGTGTTCAGATCGTATGAAACGTTACGTAGCGTTGGCCAAGAAAATGATATAGATTTTTTGACTGCGGAATCGTAGAGGGAAACGAATGCTCGGCTCGGCAGTTTCAGAGCGCAGGTATCGGGCTGGCTTAACAACCATCCTCGGCGGTCGTGACTTACGACGGTAGCCTTTAATCATTTCCTCAAGGACGAAGTGTGCTACTTGAGCGCTTTCTGACTTTAATGCCCCAGTCTCAAGCCATGCACCAGTAAGCCATAGTCCATAACTTGCCACCTCATCGTTAGAGTTGCTAGCCTGCCGACTCATTTTTTCCGAAGAAACTTGTAACCCTCGTCCCACCTCCGCTTGCATATCTGTTGTGCATAGCCATCTTGCGCGCCAATGAGGAATGATTGTTGCTGCAGGGAAATCCCTACAACCTTTTAGGGATTGGCTGATTGATATTTAATTCAGATTTTCAGATCATTGACGAAGTAATAAAACGTACTTACGTTCTTCAAAAGCGACGGAAATCGGTGCATTGGCGTCTCGTCTGAATAGTTGGCAAGCAATCTCGCATTACAACAAAGAGTTAGACGAGAACTCAATCCCGCGGCGCACATGAAAATTCTCTTCGTTCACCAAAATTTCCCTGGCCAATATCTCCATCTTGCCTGTCACCTGGCGTCCGTTCCAGGAAACGAGATCGTCTTTATTACCCAGCGCCAGGACGCATCGATTCCGGGTGTGAAGAAGATTGTCTATAGGCCTCAAAGGGTTGTGACCCCAGGGATCCATCATTATCTGCGCGAGACCGAGGCCGGCATACTGAATGGGCAGGAAGTGGCGCGGGTTGCGATGGAATTGAAGCATTCCGGCTTCGTGCCGGACATCATGCTTGGCCACAACGGCTGGGGAGAAATCTGGTATCTGAAAGATGTCTTTCCGAATACGCCGTTATTAGGTTATTTCGAATTTTTCTATAAGGAGCAGGGCGCTGACGTCGGCTTTGATCCGAATGATCCTTCCACGCCGGACAGGCCGCCGCGTTTGCGGACGAAAAACCTCGGCAATCTGCTGGCGTTGGAATCGGTCGACTGGGGGCAATGTCCGACGCTGTGGCAACGGTCCGTCTATCCGCTACGCTATCAGTCGATCATCAGTGTCATCCACGAGGGAATCGATACCCAACTGGTTAGGCCGAACGATAACGCCAGTTTTAGCATTCCAGGCACCGAGATCGTCTTGCAACAGGGTGACGAAGTGGTCACTTATGTTGCGCGCAACCTGGAGCCCTATCGTGGTTTTCCGAGTTTCATGCGCAGTCTTCCTGCCATTTTGGATCGTCGTCCAAACGCCCATGTCGTGATTGTCGGCGGTGATGAAACCAGCTATGGGCCAGGTTTAGCTGACGGCTTGACCTTTCGGCAGCGTTTGCTGAACGAGCTGGGAGATGCGATCGATCTCAGCCGCGTGCACTTTCTTGGCAAAGTGCCGTATTCGTCCTTTCTCGCGATCCTGCAGATATCGCGCGTCCACGTTTATCTCACTTTTCCGTTCGTGTTGTCGTGGTCGATGCTGGAAGCCATGTCCACGGGGTGTCTTGTCGTCGGTTCCAGAACGGCCCCGGTAGAAGAAGTGATTCGAGACGGCGAAAACGGCATTCTCGTCGATTTTTTTTCACCAGGCGAGATTTCACAGCGCGTTGTCGAAGCACTGGAAGACGCTCGCGCGCATGCACAAATCAGACACAACGCCCGCCGCACCATTGTCGACAGATTCGATCTGCGGACAATTTGCTTGCCGGCACAGTTGGGCCTGATTGAAAAACTGGTTTTGTAGACGTCCCAAAACGAGTTATCTCACTCTTCTATATCGATTCTTTTTGTAGTTAACGCAGCCTTTTTAAGCCAATAATGCGCCGTCGAATATTAAAGCTGCTCTCCACAAGTCTTGCTTCAGAGCGCAAACAATCTGCTTTGACTCATGCGTTTTCGGTTCAAGATGTCACTTGGGCGATGGGGAGTTTCTGCGCGCTGAACGGCAAGCCATTCGACAGCGATCTATTGCAGCAGCAGTTTCCACCCCCTTACAGTGCCGACTCAATGGTGCACGCCGGACGTGCCTTAGGTTTCAAGATCAAGCGCAAGGACTGCGATAGCAAGGCGTTAGCTGCGTTGCATCTGCCATGCCTGGTCGTCATGCGTACTCAAGAAGGCGGCAATCCGCTTCCCGATGCGTCGGCACAAGCGGCCAACGATGCCGGCGTCGAACCTGCACCCAGAACCAGTCGTCCTGCCATCATCGTGCAAATCAATGACGATAACGTCATCCTATTCGACGCCGGCAGCAACACGCCCAAAACCTTGACGCAGGCTGAGTTCGCGGCGTCCTATGCCGGCACCGTGTTCCAGCTCGCGCTGAATGCCAAAACAATCACGGACCCGGACGGCGCGCAAGCCGATCAGAGCAAATTCGGTTTCAGCTGGTTTATCCCAGAACTTTTAAAACATCGCCGCGTATGGCGCGACGTTCTGATTGCCTCGCTGATCATCCAGTTGCTGGCGCTCGGTACGCCATTGTTTACGCAAGTCGTCATCGACAAAGTGGTAGTGCATCGCACAGAAAGCACCCTGATTGTCATCGCCATCGGTCTGGCTGTCTTCATGCTGTTCTCGGCGTTGCTGTCGTGGGTCCGTCAGTATCTGGTTCTGCACACCGGCAACCGGGTCGACGCCGTCCTGGGCAGTGCCGTCTTCGATCATCTCTTCAAACTGCCGCCGCGCTACTTCGAGCATCGCCCGACGGGTGTCATCGCTGCGCGCCTGCATGGGGTGGAAAGCATTCGTGAATTTGTCGCCAGCGCAGCCGTGTCGCTGATTCTCGATTTGCCGTTCTTGCTGATCTTCGTCGGCATCATGTTCTATTACAACGTCACGTTGACCCTGGTTGCCTTGTCCCTGATCGGCGCCATCGTCGTGCTTAGCTTAATCATGGCGCCGGTTTTCCGCGGTCGTCTCAACCATCAATTTTTGCTGGGTGCGCGTAATCAGGCATTCATTACCGAATATGTATCCGGACTGGAAACCGTCAAGAGCCTGCAGATGGAGCCGCAACTGTCGGCGCGCTACGGCGACTATCTGGCCGACTACCTGCAGGCGGGTTTCAGGATGAAGCAAATTGCCAACACCTATAACGTGGTTGCCAACGGCATCGAGCAACTGATGTCGCTGATGATCCTGGTTGTCGGCGCCTATACCGTGATGCACAACGGCGATTTCACGATCGGTATGCTGATCGCTTTTCAGATGTTCGCAGGCAGAGTCTCGCAACCGATGTTGCGCATCGTCGGTTTGTGGCAGCAGTTTCAAACGGCGAATATGTCGGTGCAACGGCTGGGGGACATCATGAACGCGCCGAAAGAACCGTATTCGATCCTGCCCAGTCGCCTGCGCGAGAGCAAGGGTAGCATCGAGATCGACAATCTGAGTTTTCGGTATGGCGAGAATCTGCCGTATCTGTACCAGAATTTTGGCTTGACGGTTACGCCAGGTAAGGTGATTGCAATCATGGGTCCCTCAGGTTCCGGTAAAAGTACGCTGACCAAGCTGTTACAAGGCTTCTACGTTCCATCCGAAGGCCAGATCAAGCTCGATGGCAACGATATCCGCTATCTCTCGGCGAACGAATTGCGCCACTATTTTGGCGTCGTGCCGCAAGAGACCGTCCTGTTCTCCGGCTCCATCTACGACAACCTGTTGATGGCCAATCCGCATGCAACCTTCGACCAGGTTGTCCATGCCTGCCGCATGGCGGAGATTCACGACACTATCGAGCGTCTCCCGCAGGGCTACCAGACCGAGATCGGTGAACGTGGCGTCGGATTATCCGGCGGTCAAAAGCAGCGGATGGCGATTGCCAGAGCCTTGCTCAAGCAACCGAAAATTTTGGTATTCGATGAGGCGACCAGCAGTCTCGATTCAGCGACTGCCGAACATTTTGCGGGCACCATCAATCAATTGAAGGGCAAGGTGACGATGCTGTTCATCACCCATGCGTTGCCGAAGAGTTTGCTGGTGGATGAGGTGGTGCGGATCGGATCGATGACGCTGACTGCAGTTAATTCGCATGTCGAGCTTCACGGAGTGGGAAGCAAATCTCCAACTTGAGTATTCACCAAAAATTGAATTTGCATTTGCATTTGAAATGAGAAAACAACGTAATTCCTGCAAGGTTAACGACTCCATTTTGAGACTATTTATGAGAACGAATTTCACCAGAAATGGAACAAGGAAAATCATTTCCTTGATTGAGTCAATTTTTATTTTTTGGTTTTTTGCGCCAATCGCCATTTTTTCTTGCGCAGACGAAATGGCTAAAAATACCTATCTGCCCCATCCAGAAGAGTGAATAAGATTATTAGGCGGTGTATTAGCGCTTGCCCTAGCGTGATCAAAATTACTAAAGGAATTAAATCGTGATAAAAAAACTTGTCCAACTGATTGTGATTGTCGGATGCATGATGAATCTAAGCGCCTGTTCTCAAATTATCGTTACATGGCAAGAAGAGGTGAAACTCAATGACGGCCGAATTATCGTCGTCGAACAGAAAAAACGTTCTGACGGCAGAATTGCGCGAGAGGCGTGGCTCACAATCAATCTACCGGAATTTTCCGCAAAGCCATTGGTGTGGCATGAAAATCTGGATCCTTTAATCTTGAATGTGAATGAGGGACGACTCTATGTTGTTGGAATTCCTCCTACTGTGCGAGAAGCCAGGCTTTATGGAAATCCCACCCCGCCTTACATTGGTTTTCTGTGGGAGAGAGACAGTTGGAAACGAATACCGTTCGAGCAGATTCCTGAAGCGATTTACGCAACGAATATGCTGATTGAAAGCTTTCCTCCAAAAGACACGACACTTTTGACGCTGGCAAAAAAGAAAAGTGTCGAAGTAAACGGTGATCCGACTCTCCCTAAATACTTCAAACGAATTGATCCGACATTCGTTTACTAAGTAAATTAAATAATACTAGCGCCTTAATATTAGGATGGAACATGTCATCAACAACTATATCACCAGCAATATATGCAATTCTGTCAGCCGCAGCCTATAACGATAACCGGGGTGTATCTAACAGAATTGCAAATAGAAATCTGCCATCAGGCTGGATGCAGGTAACGAATGTTCCAGCTCCCTCTGATACGTCGAATAATGCACTGAGCAGTGGGTTTTCTGCATCCGCATATCAAAACGGAAGCGATATCGTCATTGCTTTCGAGGGAACGGATTTTCTTATCGGATCGAACAATGGGCAAACAGCCGCGGATGCACTGGCAGATATTGGGCTGGGTTCAGGTTTCGGTTCATCGCAATTGATCTTGGCCGCGCTCTATTATGAGCGGGTCAAAGCCGCTAATCCCGGCGCTCATATTACTTTCACCGGCCATTCACTTGGCGCTGGTCTCGCTTCCATTTTGTCGGTATGGTTCGACGTGCAATCAACGATATTTGCTGATGCACCGTTCATGGCTACTGCGATGAATCCAATAGTCGCAGCTGCTACGGCGACAGCGCTGGCGGCAAATGGCTACGTAGATCCCAAATTGGTGAGTTTTATTCCTTTACTTGGGAATGGGGTGAGTTTGGCTCGCCAATCAGATGTCACGGCTTATTACGTTAAAGGTGAGGTGCTGAATCAAAAATTTGGAGGGATCCTCGGTAACTCACTCTTTGTCGTCGGCAAAAACAATCAAATTACAGTCGGCGGTGGTGATGCCGTTGGATCAGTGAATTTGCATTCTATCGTTTTGCACGCGCTTCTTGAAATCAGTAATCAATTACGATTGGATACGCTGCAATTACCGACGTTGTTGTCGGCGCTATTTGATAAAACGCTTTACGCGCGAGCCCTGGAAGGTAGGCCTGCCGATTTTATGACAGAGTTGTTGAACGCGCAAAGTCCGCTGATAGGCACGGCCAACCCTGCGTCCGGTCCTCTGACCTTGTTTGCGGAGGATATGGCAAAGCTCGGGAAAAATGGTGTCGTGCAATCCAGTCCGATTGACAATGCGGTGATATCGGCGGCGATCGAAGATTACTACTGGGTTCTTCCTCCATCCGGTGTCGCAGGCGCCACTTATCAAGCGTTTTTCAACAGCGTCGATGGCGGCGTCAGTTTCAATTTAGGCGATATTGCTGCGCATGATAGCGGCGTCCAGTTGGGTAGGCAGCGGCTTGTCACTGCAGCCGATCAACTCATCTGGAACAATGACGCCATGGCGGAAGCTATTGTCGCCTCCTCCAATAACTGGTTCGTCCAGGCTGGTAGTGGAGGCATGAGTGCTTCCGGTGGCTTTGGCGGTGACTATGTCATGATCGGCGGTGCCTCAGGGAATATGCTTGTCGGTGGCAATGGCAGTAATGTGTTGATCGCTGGCTCTGGAAACGACACTCTGAAGGGGGGCAAAGGTACTAATTACCTGCAAGCCGGTTTCGCAAATGATTGGTTGTATGGTCAAGGTATTAACGACAAGTTCGAATTTACCGGTATCAGCTCTAGTACGGATTACATTGTTGACATTGGTGGTAAGGGCACAGTGTGGGTTGGAAACACACAACTCATCGGGGCGGTCGACGCGACTTCCAGTTTTACCTGGACCGCCAGCGATGGCACTACGTATATATATGCCCCAGATAGTGCCGGAAATCCGTTACAAGGAGCCGGTACTCTCACAGCAGGTAGCGGCGCAATAGGCGGAACAGGCAGGGTCGTTTTCGAGCACTTTGATCTCAATAAAGCGGAAACGGATTTGACTGGGTTCCTCGGTATTCATTTTCGGGAGCAGTCTGCAGTTGTTGCTGGCACCGGTAGCGATCCATTCGCGTCGGGCAACTACGCTCCGACCAACGCCGCCGTCGCGGCGCAAGGAGACGTGCAAGGGTTGACAATCTACGCCTCGGCAATCAGCGATCAGGCTCAAACAATTACCTTGGCCTTGGCAGGCGGCAACGGTTCGCAGTTTGCCGTCAACACTGGGGCTGATCTTCTCTCATTCAGTAATGGCACCGTCACATTGACCATCCCCGCTGGCGCTGACAGTGTCACGGTCGGCTTGGTCTATACCGGCGATCCCACGCAGAGTCAATCGGTGCAACTGACATCGACCCTGGTGGGCGCGGCCAATTCGAACGGCAATCCTCTCGTCAGCAACGCGCTCGGGGTTACCTTCAACGCCGGGCCAGCACCTGCGATCCCCACCAACGCCATCACCGGCATCGTCCACCCCGATAACCCTTCTGTTAAGGTGTACACAGGCGATGGCGGCGACGACCTGATCACCACCGGCAGCGGACAGAACTCCATTATCGGGGGCGGCGGAAGCGACAGCATCGTGGGAGGTTCCGGCAACGATACGGTTCGTACGGGCGATGGCAACAGCACGATCGGCGGCGGCGGTGGACAAGATATCATCCTGGTCGGCAATGGCAGCAACCAAATTTATGCCGGATCTGCCGTTTCTCTCAGTACCGCAATGAGCCAGTCCCGCGCCGCAACCGCCAGCAATCAAAAAGGTATTTTCATCGGCGTAGGCAATGGCAACAACACGATTGTAGGCGGTACTGGTAACGACGCCATTTTTGTAGGAACGGGCAACAATACGATTGTTGCCGGGCCGGGGTCGGTGACGGTCGTAGGCGGAGTCGAAACGAGCGGAGTACAACCGGACTGGTCTACCACACCAAGCTCGACTGCAAACTCGTTGGGTGTAGTATTTCACGACGTCTCTTATGCGGCGGCGCCTTTCAATGCCCCCGCCGGTTACGACGGCTCTATGGTGGCCTCTGCGCCCCCCGGAACCGGAAATGACACCATCTTCGGCGGCACCGGGGACAGTGTCTTCATCCTGTCGAATGGAGACAATTATGTGGATGCCGGCGGCGGCAACGACCAAATCTGGGCCGGCGTAGGTAGCAACACGATATTCGGTGGAGCTGGCAACGACACCATTGCCGGCGGCGGCGGTAGCATCTATATCGATGCCGAGTCGGGCAATGATCTCATTGTTGCCGATGGTGGCAACGCCACCGTGTTTGGCGGGACCGGTAACGACTCGATCTTTAGTGGCGACAACACGGATAACTGGGCTACGTCGACGACCACGAATAACAGTTATCTGGAAGCCGGCAGCGGCAACACAGCGCTATTTGGCACGGGCGGCAAGGACACTTTGATCGGCGGCAGCGGCACCGACAGCCTGATCGGCGGAGCCGGAACAGAGTATCTGAAAGCCGGCAGCGGCAATACCTTGATGGATGGCGGCGCCGGGCAAGATACCCTGTTAGGAGGGGCGGGTAACGATGTCCTGAATGCCGGCGACGGCAGCACTTATGCACAAGCCGGCAGCGGCGCTACCACGATAACCGGTGGCGCCGGTAGTGACACCCTGGTGGCCGGCAGCGGCAAGGATTCGATTACTGCGGGATCGGGCAATACCACCATCATCGGCGGCAGCGGCGTCGACACCATTGTCGGCGGGACAGGCAACAATTCGATAGACGCCGGCGATGGCGGCGATACCAGTGGCGCGACCATGGTGACCGCCGGCAGCGGCAACACGACAGTGCACGGCGGCGCCGGCGTCGACGAAATATTCGGCGGGTCGGGCGCCAACATTCTCTATGCAGGCGATGGCGGTACTGCCGGTGGCGCTACCACCGTGATCGCCGGTACCGGCAACACGACAGTCCACGGTGGCGCCGGCATCGACCTGCTATTCGGCGGAGCGGGTACAGACATTCTCTACGCGGGTGACGGTGGCACCGCGGAGCACGCCACATCGGTGACAGGCGGCAGCGGTAGCGACACATTGGTGGCGGGCGCCGGCACGGATCTGTTTTTCGGCGGCGCCGGTAGCGCAACCTATGTCATCAATGGCGACAGCGGCAATACCACTATCGTCAATAGCGCAGCCAGCGACACGCTGCAATTCGGGGCGGGGGTTAGCATCGCGGATATCACGGCCAACGCCTCGACATCGTCAAGCGGCAATGCGGTGACGCTCACGCTGAATCAGGGCGGCTCCGTTACTTTCGATCAAGGTGCGCTGAGCCAGGCAACTTTTGCGGACGGCACGGTCGCGACGGTCGCGCAGTTGCTTTCGCCCGCTTTTGCGATTGGTAATACCACCTATGCCGCGGTCAATGACGTTCTGGGCAAAGTTAAAAGGAAGCGACCGCCAACGCAATATCTGACCTTGACGGGAACCGCGGATATCAGCGGCGCCGGCAATAACGTCAACGACGTCATTGCCGCCAATGCCGGTAATGACACGCTGATCGCCGGGAGCGCCAACGACACGCTGATCGGAGGCGGCGCCTCGGAGGTATATGTGGTGAGCGCTGCCGCCGGCACCGTCACCACCATTAACCACAGCAGCAACGCCGATACGCTGAGTTTTAAGGCCGGCGTCAGCCAGGCAAATCTCACGGTCAGTACGGCGGCAGCCGCCGACGGCTCGCTGATTGCGACCCTTAAAAACAGCAAGGGCGGCGCAGTCGTCATAGACGGCAGCCGCAATGGCGACATGCTGGACCGGATCGGTTTTGTTGACGGTAGCAGCGCCTCGCTGGGAGAAATGCTGGCGCAACTGAGCGTCGGCCCGACAGCGGCGACCTCCGCCGTGAACGTCACGCTGGCGTCCGGCATCCAGAATATGACGTTGACCGGCACCGCCAATCTCTCCGCCACCGGCAATGCGCGAGACGATGTCATTACCGCCAACACAGGACACGACACGCTGATTGCCGGCACTGGCAACGACACCCTGAATGGCAGTGGCGGGATCGCGAACTATGTAGTCAACGCCGGCGACGGCAATGTCGTCATCCGCAATAGCGGTAGCGCGGACACGCTGACATTTGGGGCCGGGATCAGCAAAAGCAATCTCGTCACGAGCAGTGCGGTGGTAGGCGGCGTCACGGTTGTTACCATCGCCGACAATGCGGGCGGCTCGGTAACGGTACAGGGCGGCGGCTTGAATAAGGTAAGTTTTGCGGACGGCAGCACGGTGAGCTTGACGCAATTGCTGTCGCCCTCCTATTCCGATGGCAAGACCGGCTATTCGACAGTCAGCACCACAGCTGGCGCCGGCATCGTCACGCTCAACATGACCGGCAGCGCCGACGTGACCGCCGCAGCCAATGCGCTGAACGACACGATTCAAGCCAACAGCGGCAACGACACCTTGATCGCCGGCAGCGGCAACGATACGCTCATCGGAGGCGGCGCCTCCGACACCTATGTCATCGCCGCGGGTACCCAAGTCACGACCATCGAACACAGCGGCACCGCCGATAAGCTCCGTGTTGGAAATGGGGTTAGCCTAGCCAATCTTAGTGCCACGGCAGCCAAGGCTGCCGACGGTTCGAGCATCATCACGATTCGCAACAGCCTGGGCGGCTCGGTGGCGATCGATGCCAGCGCCAACGGCCCGCTTGACCAGATCGGTTTTGCCAACGGCGGCACCGCTTCCCTCAGCGCCTTGCTGGCGCAAGCCACCACCGGCATCACTGCGGCCACCTCGGCGGTGGATGTGACCCTGGGCCAAGGGATTCAGAACATGATCCTGACCGGCAAGTCAAACCTGACGGCTACCGGCAACGATGTGGACGATGTCATTACCGCCAACAGCGGCAACGACACCTTGATCGCAGGCAGTGGCAATGACACGCTCAAAGGCGGTGGCGGTACGGCCACCTACGCCGTTAACGCAGGGAATATCGGCAACGTTGTCACGATCAGCAACAGCGGCAGCGCCGATACGCTGGCGTTCGGCACCGGTATAGCGCTCTCCAGCGTCATAGCCAGCTCGGCGGTGGTCAATGGCGAGACGGTGGTTACCCTTCAAGTGAACGGCGGCAGCACCGTGGCAATTGATAATCCGGCGTTTTCTAAAGTGGCATTTGCCAACGGCATTACGACGACGCTGGCAGCGCTGTTGAAGCAGTCCGCGCCTGTGGTCACGGCCGACACCACGCTGGGCAATAGCGGCGGCACGATTCGGACCAGCCAGATATCGGGCGCCACGGATACCGCAGTCTTCAACGCGGACGGCAGGATGCTGAGCGACACCACGCTCATTGGCGACCGCTCCACGGGAACATACACCCAGACCACGGTGCTGTATAACCTGAATGGAACGATCACCACATCGGTCATTTCCGCAAATAAGGGGAGTGGCAGCATCGCCGTCGACAAGGGAACGCCGGTGGCTTTCTCCACGGGACAAACGCCCAGCGTCAATGCCGCCGGTGACATTGTCATCACCGCGCCTGACACGGCTTCGGACAACCTGGGTGGCACCCGGAAGACCATTTATTTGAGCAACGGTACCGAAACGATCGTTAGCAATGCCAATGGCGACATACTCACCGAGATAATGCCCGGGGCCGGGATGGATGCAAACGGAAATAAGGTGCCGGCAATCATTGTCGGCAATATTCTAAGTAATGCGGATACTGCTGTATGGCTTACGGACGTCTCCTTACTGACGCAAAGCAGCGACAGCACAACGGTGACAACATCCGCTCAGGCTTACACCACGACAGTCAGCCAGGCCGGTGGCTCAAAGGTGAGCTTGCTGACGAAGGCAGACGGGAGTGCCGTGTATTCCGGATCTAATGGCGCGGGAAAAACCTGGATTGATACCTTTAACGCCGATGGCACGATCATCTTGCAGACGTTAAACAACGGGATTCTCAGTTCGAATGAACAATTAGCCACAGATGGGACAGAGGTTACTACGAGTTACTACGCGAACGGCACCACTAAAGATGTGCTCACTGCCCATCTTCTCGACGACGTATTTGACCACAGTGATTATTATCAGGACGGATCGATTGATGGTGTTTATCATACAAATGCTGACGGCTCGTATACGGATACGGTGTATTCCGACAACGGTCCTGTCAGTTTCACCAACGTTACCAATGCTGACGGTTCAAGTCGTGAAGCCTGGTACGACGCAAAGGGCACCCTTACGTCGACGGATATTATCGCTGCAAACGGGACTGGTACAACGACGTATTACAACCCCGATGGCAGCGTCTCTGGAAGTACCCCAGATCCTCAATGGGTGGTCCACCTCCGCCTAGAGTCTCCTCCTCCTAGACCTACGCTCCAGCAAATGCCGTCAACGACCACAGTTTTAGCGAATGGACTCAGTACCACGACGAATTATTATCTCAGCAGCTCTATCTCCAGCGTGGTCACTACCGGACCGGACGGTACGGTTACCCATGACAGGTATACCCCCAACGGCATGCTATCCAAAGAACTGGTCACCTATTCCGATGGATCGACCAGCAACACAAGCTATTACGCCAACGGCAATAAGACGAGCACCACAGTGCGTTCGGCCGGTTCGGTTCGGACAAGCAATTACGATGGTCTCGGCACTTTGGTCGGCGACAGTTGGCAAAAACCCGATGGCACGTCCGGTGTCGACACTTTTCATCCAGGCGGTTCCAGCAGCGGTTGGTCTTCCTATCCCAATGGAAACTATAGCGCTTACACCAATGACGGGCTGGGCAAGATCGTCACTACAAACTACACGCCGGGATCTGACGGCATCATAACAGTCCCGGTGCTGTCGTCGACTAATGGCGTCCTGGCGGCCAATATTGAGAATGTTACCTTGATCGGTTCGTTTGACCTCGCGGTGACTGGGAATAGCCTCAATGACACCATCACTGGAAATGCCGGCAACGACACTTTGCATGCAGGAACGGGCAACGATATATTGCGGGCCGGAACCGGCAAAGACACGCTGATTAGCGGTTCCGGTAGCGATACCTTATTCGGCGGCAGCGGCAGCACCACCTATGTGGTCAATGCTGGCGACGGCAAGACGACGATTGCGCAAAGTGGGAAGGCTGATACGCTGAATTTCGGCGCCGGCATTACCGCTGGCAGCATCACGGCGAATTCCCAGGTTGTGAATGGTGCAACGGTGTTGACGTTGACGATGGATGGCGGCAATGTAGTGACGATAACCAACCCGGCTTTTAGCCAGGTTGATTTTGCCGATGGCAGCACAACGACCCTCAGCGCGTTGCTGGCGCATACCGCTGCCTCGATGACGTCGGCGACCAGCATCGTCATGCCTGCCGGAAAAACCAACCTGACCTTGACCGGAAGCGCCAGCATCAGCGGCACCGGCAATAACCTTGCTGACGTCATCTCCGCCAACAGCGGTAACGATACGTTGATCGCCGGCAGCGGTCTGGCCACGCTCATAGGCGGCAGCGGTAACGATACCTTCGTCATCGACAACCCTGGCGACGTGATTGTCGAAGCTGCCAACACAGGCAAAAATACCGAGCAGACCTCGGTGTCCACGACGCTAGCGGCGCATGTGCAAAACCTGACCGGCATCGGTAGCGCCGCGTTAACGCTGGCCGGCAATAACCTCGCCAATGTTATTACGGCCAACAGCGGTGCCGATACGCTGATAGCCGGCAGCGGCATAGCCACCCTGATAGGCGGTAGCGGCAACGATACTTTCGTCATCGACAATGCAAGCGATGTCATTACCAAGAGCGCCAACACTGGCAATAACACCGAACAAACGTCGGTGTCCGCGACGCTAGCGGCGCATGTGCAAAACCTGACGGGCATCGGTAGCGGCGCCTTAGCGCTGACCGGCAATAATCTCGCCAATGTGATTACCGCCAACAACGGCGACGATACGCTGGTGGCCGGCAGCGGTGTTGCGACATTGGTGGGCGGCAGCGGCAACGATCTCTTCATCGTCAACAATGCTAGTGACGTCATCAACGCGCAAGTCGGCGGTGTCAATGCGGTGCAATCTTCAAACAGTTACACGCTCGGTATCAATCAGCAAAACTTGACTGGCACAGGTACCGGCAATCTCGTCTTGACCGGCAATGGCCTGGTCAACGCCATTACCGGTAATCACGGTAACGACACACTGATAGCCGGTAGTGGCGTTGCCACGCTGATCGGCAACAGTGGCAACGACACGTTCGTGGTGGACAACATCGGTGACACAGTGTCCGAACTTGGCTCGACCGGCCGCAGCACAGTCTTGACGTCAGTTAACTATTATGTGTTGCCCGCCAATATTCAAAACCTCACTGGCACTGGTAGTGCAAACCTGATATTGATCGGCAATTATCTTAACGACGTGATTACTGGTAATACTGGCGCCGATACTCTGGTTGCCGGTGCTGGCAACGACACGTTGATTTCCGGTTCCGGCAATGACACGTTGGTCGCCGGCAGCGGACAAAACACTCTGATCGGCGGTGCCGGCGGCGATACCTTTTCTGGAAATGCGGGTACCGCCGCCGCCGGGGCTACAACCTATGTCGTCAATGCCGGTGACGGTGACATTCGCATCAACAATAGCGCCAGCAACGACGTACTGGAATTCGGCTCGGGCATTACTTCAAGCAGCATCAACGCCAGTTCTACTGGAACAGGTAGTGCCACCGTTGTGACGCTCACGATCAGCGGTGGCAAGTCGGTGGTGATCAATAGTCCGGCATTTACGCGGGTCAGCTTTGCGGATGGGACAACTGCCACGCTGGCGACGTTGTTGGCACAGAGTTTGACCGCGGTTGCCTCCGCAGTCAGCATCGTTATGCCGGCAACAGTCACAAAGCTGACCTTGACCGGTACTGCCAGCATCAGCGGCACTGGTAATAGTCTCGCCGACACCATTATCGCCAACAGTGGCAACGATACCTTGATTGCCGGTTCTGGCGTCGCCACCCTGGTCGGTGGGGCAGGCAATGACACCTTTGTGGTCAACAATGCTGCAGACGTGATTCAAGCCAAATCCACAGGCACTAACAGCAATGCGGTATTGACCTCGGTGAGTTATGTATTACCGGCCAATGTACAGAGCATCACTGGTACAGGAACCGGAATGTTGACGTTGACGGGTAATACGCTAGATGACGTGATCACCGCTAATAGCGGAAGCGATAGCCTGATAGGCGGCAGCGGCACCAGTATTCTTGAAGGCGGGGCAGGCAATGATCATCTCACCGAAGCCAGCGGCAATGGCGTTCTGTTGGGCGGCGCCGGCACGGACGTCATTACCGGCGGAACGGGACATAACTTTATCGTTGGTGGGACTGGCAACGACACGCTGACAACGGGCAGTGGCAGCAATATCATCGCGTTCAACAAAGGCGATGGGCAAGACGTCGTCACCGCAGCGGCCGGCACCAACAACACCATTTCTCTGGGCGGCAATTTTGCTTATGCGGATTTGAACTTGCAGAAGAGCGGCAACAATCTGATCCTGAACATGGGAACAACCGAGCACATCACTTTGCAGAATTGGTACGCCGGCAGTAACAAGGTGACCAATCTGCAGGTGATTGATGCAGCGATGTCCGATTTCAAGCATGGCTCGACGGACGCATTACGCAATAGCAATGTGGAAAACTTCAATTTCCAGGCGCTGGTGACATCCTTCAATCAAGCGTTGGCTGCCAATCCAAAGCTAAGCAGCTGGGCATTGACTAACGCTTTGCTGACTGACCATCTGAGCAGTAGCGATACAACTGCTTTAGGGGGCGACTTGGCGTATAGCTATGGGACGCGCGGCAGCCTCACCGGCATGAATGTCGCAACCGCACAAAGCGAGCTATCCAGCGCGCAGTTTGCTACGGCCGCTCAGACTTTGCATCCATGGGGGAGTGTCAGCGGTGGAGCGGCTCAGATCCGATGACGTGCTTATGTTTAGGATGTCAAGGTCGGGGTCAAGCTGATGAACGATAGGAAATCTCCGCTATCGCCAGAGGCCCTCGACTTCGCGCCAGGGTTGTTGGCCATTCAGGAAAGTCCGCCGGCACGGCTGCCGCGTACCGTCATGTACATGGTGATCGTCCTGTGTACCATCCTGATGCTCTGGTCCATTTTCGGCAAGCTGGATATTGTGGCCAGCGCCGAGGGCAAGTTGGTGCCGCAAAGCTATGTCAAGATTGTGCAGCCCGCCGATGGCGGGATCATTCAAGACATCCTGGTGAAGGAAGGGCAAGCGGTGGCTGCGGGCCAGGTTCTGATCCGTATGGATGCGAAAGAAGCGCGGGCGGACGAAACCAGTCTGCAGACCCAGCTCGTCATGCGCTCGCTTCAATTGCGCAGGATCGATGCGGAATTAGCTGGATCGCAGTTGGTAAAAAGGGCTGATGATCCCGTTGACCTGTATACCCAGGTAGCTGCGCAATACAGCGAGCGTAGGCGCGCCTATACTGACGCACTCGGCGGTGCGCAGGAGATGCTCAAGAAAAGTCAGCGCGACTACGATGCGGGCAAAGAGGTGCTCGCAAAATTGCGTGAAATAACGCCGCTCCTCAAGCAGCAGTCCGACGCCTACAGCGACATGGGCAAGGACGGCTACGCGCCGCTCGTCACCGTGCGGGACAAGCAGCGGGAATACCTTGAAAAACTAAACGATTTGCGTGCCCAGGAATCAACCTTGGCCAGTCTGGCAGCAGCGGTTGATGCTGCCAGCAGACAGGTGGCGCAGGTGACCTCCAAATATCGTAGCGATTTGCAAAACGAAGAGATCGAGGCACAGGGGCAATATCGCAAGCTGCAGCAAGACAGCATCAAGCAAGAACATAAAACCGGCTTGTTGGAATTGAAAGCGCCGCAGGCCGGCACCATCAAGGATCTCGCTACCCATACCATCGGCACTGTCGTGACGCCTGGGACGGTCTTACTCTCTCTGGTGCCGGAAAACGAACCGCTAATCGCCGAAGTCATGGTCAGCAACGACGATGTGGGTTTCGTTTATCCGAATCAAAAAGTCAAACTGAAGCTTGCGGCTTATCCATTTCAGAAATACGGCATGCTCGATGGCGAAATATTGACGATCGGCGCCGATGCCAATGAAGGGCAAAGCCAGCCGCAGGATTCTGGCAGAGATCCCTCCGCAAAGAATAAAACCAACGTGACGACAACCTACAAAGCCTTGCTGTCCTTAGGCAGCCAAGCGCTGGATGCGCAAGGAAAAAAATACAAACTGGTGCCTGGCATGCAAGTGACGGCGGAAATTAGCGAGGGACGCCGCACGGTGATGCAATATCTATTGTCGCCAGTACAAAAGGCGTTACAGGAAAGTGGCCGTGAACGATGATGGTTTTGTCAGGAAGAAGAAGGTCATTTTATGTTCGTGCCTGTTATACGGTTCTCGCTGCCAGTACGTTGTCGGCTCCCGCTTACGCCGTCGATATCATCGACGCCTATCGATTGGCGCAACGCGGCGATCCTGTCTTTGAGTCCGCACGTTATGCGCTGGAAAGCGCGCAACAAAAGATTCCGCAAGCACGCGCAGGATTGCTGCCGGCAGCCAATGTTGTGGGGAACAAGGGATATACGCGTGCCGATACGCGCTTCACTGGCGAGGATCCCGTTGATCGCCATATGAAGTCGTGGGCGTGGAATTTGCAGTTAACGCAGCCGCTGGTCCATGCGGGGAATCTCTATGCCTATCGCGAATCGGAACTGCTCGTGGAACAAGCTGCTGCGCAGTATGCAAAAGCAGAGCAGGACATGCTGTTGCGGGTTGCTGAAGCGTATTTCGGCGTGCTCGTCGCGCAGGAAGCAATTGCGGCGGCCGATGCGCAGATCAATGCCCTGAACGAACAGCTCGGCCAAGTGAAACGCGGCTACGCACTCGGTACGCATTCCGTGACCGATATCGATGAAACCAAATCCCGCCTGGGTTCGGCAAGGTCGCAAAAGGTAACGGCGCTGAACGATCTCGACAGCAAGCGGGCCGACCTGGAGAAGGTGACAGGGCAGGAACTGGATCATCTTGCCGTATTAGGCGCTGCGGTCACGCTGCCAGAGCCGCTTCCGATGGACGCGCGATCCTGGATGGAGCACGCCCGTACAGGCAATGCCACCGTACGAGCACAAACTGCGGCGCTGGCAGCCGCCAAAGTGGATATCAAGAAAAATCGCTCGGATTATCTGCCGACGATTGATCTGACCAGTTCATACGGCAGCAACTATGCCTCGAACAGCCTGACAACACCGAACGATTATGCGACGCGGGCAAAGTCGCTTCAGATTGGCTTGCAAGTCAATATTCCGCTCTATTCCGGTGGAATGACCAATGCGAGAGTCAGCGAAGCCGTCGCCAACGCAGGCAAGGCACGCGCCGATTTAGAGGCGGCAAGCCGCCAGGCCGCCACCGATGCGCAACAGGCGTTTGCCGGTGTAGTGAATGGCGTGGCACAGATTGAAGCGTTGAATTCCGCAGTCGAGTCAGGCGAAAGCGCAGTCAAAGGCAACCGTGCTGGATATCACCTCGGAATTCGGATCAATCTTGATGTGCTCAATGCCGAACAGCAGCTCTACGCAGCTAAAAAGAATCTGGCAAAAGCCCGCTATGACACTTTATTGCAAGGACTTAAATTGAAAGCGGCCGCGGGTAGCTTAGAGGAAGCTGATTTACTGGGTATCAATGATTTGCTTGTGCGCGAACGGTAACCAGCTGATTGTTGCAAACGATGAGCATCGGAAGAGGTGGAGCTAGTAACGAATTTGAGTTAATAAGTGCGGCGACCGATGGCCGGATGGCGATGGAATTTCAGTTCGATGGTGTATGTCTACGACTTTGACTCCACCTCTGAGCAGATATTGAGTGATTTACTCGTCGTCATCGAGAAAAAGGGGCGGTGAAAAACGTCACTGTGCGCTTGCATTGCTTACACGAACAGTTCGATTCCGATGTCTCGCCGGTGGAGGAAATTCCGCAAGCTAAGCATCAAGCCGAAACGGATTTTGATGAGTTATTTGTTAGGTGATTAAAAATTATTCAATCAAGTAAAAAAATATTGTGTTCACTGATCATGTGTCCGAGGCAGGGGCACTCGGACACCCGTCTTTAAACGTTTGGGAGGCCAACGACCAATATACTGTTATATATAAGAGGGGTATGAATACCCCTGTCTGACTAGGTATTCAAGCATATTCAATCTTGGAAAAAAAAGCAAAAACGTGCCAATCATGGAGATGACTCTTCTAACATAAGCTGTTGCTTCTCCTTTGCATGAAACGCGCTCGAAAGATCGGTAATAATCAGTTGCAAGTCAGGCGCATCCAAGTCTTGTATGGATTTTGCTGCAATGACGTCCTGTATCACGCGCCGCAGTATCTTGCCCGATCGCGTACGCGGCAAGCTGTTGACGAACAAGATGCGTTTTGGTCTGGCGAGCGTGCCGAGCGAGTTGTCAACCGCGTCAATCAGACGTCGCTCCACCGCTTTGCTATCGTTCTGCATCGCGTGTCTGTGCAATACGACGAAGGCTACGGGAACCTGGCCGCGTAGGATGTGGGACGTGCCAACCACTGCGACTTCTGCCACGGCTTCGTCTTCGAGTAGTATTTCTTCGATTTCACGCGTGCCAATACGCTTGCCTGCGGCGTTGATGACGTCGTCGGCGCGTCCAAGCAGGTAGATGTAGCCATCTTTGTCTGCGACTGCCCAGTCGAACGTGGAATAACGCCAGGCGCCGTCTTGTAAAGACCAATAGATACGACGATAGTCTGCGTCTTTGCCCCATAAGGTAGTCAGGCAGCCGGGAGGTAAGACACCTTCTGCGACGAGCAACCCTTTCTTTCCCATCGGACATGGGATGCCAGTCTCTTCGTCGACGACGGCGAGCCGGTAGCCTGCAGCCGCTAAACCGGGAGAGCCATGGCGACGCGGCAATGCGGTCACTGGCAGTTTGTCGTCGGCGCCGCGCTGATGGCCTGTCGGCGGCAAACCTATCATCGGCGAACCGGTTTCGGTTTGCCAATAATGGTCGACGACCGGAACGCCAAGTGCTTTCTCGATACTGTGTGCGGTAGCTTCATCCAGGGGCTCGCCGGCTAGAAACAGGGCTCTTAGTGATGCGAGTCTGGTCGGTTCGGTATCCGGCTGGCCAAAGCCATGGCGTTTCAGCAAGCGCATGGCTGTCGCGGATGACAGCATCAGGTTGACCTGATATGTCTTCACCAGTCGCCACCAGATGCCGGGATCGGGACGCACCGGCGATCCTTCCATCAATACACTAGTCATGCCTGCCAGCAGAGGACCGTAGAGTCCGTAGCTGTGGCCGACGACCCAGCCGAGATCCGACGTGGTGAACATGACGTTGCCTGGCTTTGCCTGGAACAGTAATTCCATTGAGGTTGCCAGCGATACGGCATGTCCGCCGGTGTCGCGCTGCACGCCTTTGGGCTTTCCGGTGGTGCCGGAGGTATAGAGGATGTATGAAGGGGCTTCGGAGGGCAACCAGGTACAAGGAACTTCGGCATCGAGTTCTCGCACACGTTCGATGTCGTACCTGAAGTCGCGTTCCGGTTTCATGTCGCAAGGCGACAAGTCGCGATCGATCAGCAGTAACCGGGACGGTGCATGAACCGCTTTATCCAGCGCGGCATCCATCAGCTGCTTGTAGTTAATCAGTTGGCCGCTCTGGAAGCCGGCATCGGCACAGATCACCAGCGCAGGTTGTGCATCGTCGATACGCACCGCCAGGCTGGCGGCGGCAAAGCCGCCGAACACGACCGAATGAATCGCGCCGATGCGCGCGCAGGCGAGCATCGCGATTGCTGCCTCCGCGATCATCGGCAGGTAAATCAAGACACGATCGCCTTGCCGCACGCCCATGTTCAGAAGCACCGACGCCATGATATTGACCTCGCGATGCAGTTGCCGATACGTCAGCGTGCGCTCGCTGTTTGTTTCCGTAGATACAAAAATCAGTGCCGGCTGGTCTTCCCGGTCCCGCAGATGCCGGTCCACCGCGTTGTGGCAGAGATTGGTCAAGCCGCCGCAGAACCACTTTGGCGACGGCGGGTCGCTATCATCCAGTACGGAAGAAAAATTTCGCTGCCAGTCGATGCGGCGCGCCTGTTCCCGCCAGAACGAGTTGGGGTTGTCGGTCGATTGCTGCAGCAGTGTTTGGTAATCGGACATGATCAAATCGAGGGTAAAAAATCAAGCGGCCTGCGACATCGTCTGCGCCGATTTCACGGTGCGACGCGACAAGATATGATCCAACAGATATTCGGCGTCGCGGGCAATACCGGAGAAGCGCCCCGATCCCCAGGTGTATTGCCACGGCAGGCCGAGGAAGTACAGGCCGGGAGCACTGGTGACTCCACGGTCATGGCCCGGGTAGCCGCGGCCATCGAAGATCGCTTCATTGATCCAGCTGAAGTCGGTGCGGAATCCCACACACCAGATCACTGCAGAAACATTGTTCTTTTGCAGGTCGAGGCTGTCCGGGATGTCTGCAGGCGGCTGCCATATCGGTACATAGCGCGTCTCAACGGGTGCCTCGATATCGTTGGCGTCGATGAATTTGTCGATGCTGTCCTTGATGCTTTCCGAGACCGCATCGGCGCCATCCAAATAACTTGCTAGGCCGGACCCGAACGAGGCGACGTTGTTGCTGAGACCTTCGAACCGGCCATAGAGCTGCATGCCTTCCAGGGCAAATTTGCGCAAATCGATGTCGCGTCCGCCGTCGCGGCCGGTGACGTAGTGATTGGTCTTTTCTCGCACGCCGGTGCCGAGCGGATGCTTTTCCACCGGCAAGTCGTAGTATTTCATCTTGTCGAGCCATTCGACCACGTCTTTGCCGCGATACGTGCGCGCCACACGGGGTGCATCGCCGACGCACAGATGCACGCGGCGACCGGCCAGATGCAGGTCCTCGGCGATCTGACAGCCGGACTGACCGGTGCCTACCACCAGCACTTCGCCCTCAGGCAGCGATTCGGGATTGAGATATTCGCTGGAGTGGATCTGCACAATATCAGCGGATAGCTTTTCCGCCACACGCGGCACGATCGGCAAGTGATAGCCGCCGACCGCCACCACGACCTGGTCTGCCGAGTAGTCGCCTTGCGTGGTCTCCACGACATAGACGCCGGTCGCATCGCGATGCAGCCGGGTGACTACGGAACCTTCCTGTACCGGCGGTTGAAAGCTGGCTACGAAGCGGTCAAGATAGGCAACGATATCGTCCTTCTTCATGAAACCGTAGGGATCGTCGCCATCATAGGGAAAGCCCGGCAAGGTGCATTGCCAGTTCGGCGTCACCAGGCAAAAGGTATCCCAGCGTTCGTTGCGCCAGGCGTGGCCGATACGGTTTTTTTCCAGCACCAGATGATCGATACCTTCTTTTTTGAGGTAATAGCTGATCGACAGTCCGGCCTGGCCGCCGCCGATGACGAGTACGGGGTAGTGATTGTCGGCGGTCTTCTTCTCTGCGAGGTTCATGGCGATTCCTTTTCTTTCTGTTCGGGTAATGAGTTTGTCTGTGCGGGTGGCAAGGTCAGGGGCTAAATCCCTCGATGGTTACCTTGGCATCGGCGACTTCTTCGAAACGCTTGGCGGTGTCCTGGATGCGTTGCAGCTGGTCCATGGCGGAAGAGCAGGCGTAGCCGAATTTTTGCCGGACGCGTTCGCTGCCGATGTTGAGCGCGGTAGCGCTGCGCTCGACGAAATCCGTCAAGGGGTAGGTTTGTCCGACTTCCAGGTATTCCTTGACGACCAGCGACGGTGAATAACAGTCGGTTACGCTGTTGTCGGGCCAGCGCACGCTGAAATGCATTTCAGGCATAAGAGATCTCCTTTGATTGGGCCAGATAGGCGCGGTAGATGGAAAGATGGCGGTGCGCAGATTGCGCCCACGAAAATTGCTTGCAAATGTCAGCGCCGGCTTCGCGTAGCTGCGGACTTATCGCTGAGTCGCAGGCATGCGCCATGCCGGAGGCGATTGAGGCCGGGTCCTCCGGATCGACCCAGGCGCAACTGCCGCCTTTCAGGTATTCGGTAAACGGCGCAATACGCGACACGATGGTCGGCAAACCGCTGGCCATGGCTTCCAGCACCGCCAGTCCGAAACCTTCCTTGAGCGACGGAAACACCAGCGCGTCGGCGCAGCGGAACAGCGACGGCATATCGGCGTCTGCCACCTGGCCCAGGACGATGACAGGTTCGCCGATGCCGGGCGTCAGCTGATTACGGCTGAGCAATTGGTTGAACTCTTGTTGGTAGTTGCGATGGTCCAGCAAGCTGGCGCCGCCGGCGATCACCAGTTGCGCGTTGGGATACGCGCGTCGCAGGCGCAGGAAGCCTTGCACGATGCCGCAGGTGTTCTTGCGCGGCTCCACGCCGCCGACGGCCAGAAAAATCGGCGAACCGCTCAGCCCCAGTTCTTGCGCCAGCGTTGCGTCGCGCGTGGAGGCAAGCGGTTGATAGCGATGAAGGTCGACGCCGTTGTTGACGACGTCGGCGACGACGCCGTATTCATCGCGCAATTTGTCTTTCCACAATTTGCTGACGCATAGAAGCCGGCTGGCCTGACGGAAGCCGCGTTCCTGCCACGCGTGCAATTGCGGGTCGTCGAACTGATCGAGGTGATGTACCGTGCGTACGAAGCCCGGGATGACGCCGCGTTCGGTCAATGTGGCAAGCGCATTGGCGCTGATCGAATCTTGCGCGTGGTAGAGATCGTAACGCGGTGCATCGGCGTGCGAAAAATACTGAACATAGTCATCGATGCGCTGGCGCACCATCTCGACCACGCTGGCGGTGTTACCTGCGCCGGGTATGGCCGTGAAGCCGCAACGCGGTTGGCGGAACAAGCCTTTTTGTTGGGGATCGGGGGCGAACAGCGTGACCGTGTGGCCTGCGTCTTGCAGATTTTCGCTGAGTTGCATCGAATGCACCACGCCGCCGCGCGGATTGATGGAATGCGTCAGCATGGCAATGCGCAGCGGTGACGGCGAGGCAGAAATAGAAGCGGGGTTGCTCATGTCATCCTCCGCTTCTCTCCGGACCGCAGCCGATCAGCGCTTCCTGATTCAGGTCCCAGAACGGCGTTGTATGCCCATGACTATGTAGATGAACTTCCCGCGTGTCGTCGATGCGGCCGATGGCGGCACAGGCAATATCGCGTGCGGTGAAACGACTCAGCACTTCCGGCAGGGCGGCATCGCTCACGCTCAGCAGAAAACCGTAGCTGGGGAAGGCGCTCAGCCAGCGTGCAAAGTCGACATCTGGCGGGCAAGGGATGGCGTCCAGGTCGATGATCGCCCCGACGCCGGAACACTCCAGCAACATCAGGGCGGTACCGATAATGCCGGCCATGCTGATGTCTTTTCCTGCCGCAGACAGTCCGTCTTCGGCAATCGACGGCAGGATTTCCAGGTCGCCGCGCAGACGCTCTGCAGCGGTGCCGGTGCTGGCGTTCCAATAGGAATAGGGCTCTTCGAAGCGACCGCGCAGATCGATCGCGGCCACCAGGTTGTCGCCCGGCATCGCGTCGAAACTGGTCAGCAAGCGGCGGGCGCGGCCGACAATGGCGACGGATAGCTGTTCTCTGTCATTGCGGCGATTGCTATGGCCGCCGATCAGCGGCACGCCGTATACCTCCGATGCCTTGAGCAACCCTTCCAGTACCGGCTGTGCGGCGTCGCCGCGGCTCCATAGCGCGTCGACGACGGCCATGGGGCGGCCGCCCATGGCGTAAATGTCGCTGACGTTGACCATCACGCCGCAGTAACCGGCAAACCAGGGCTGCTTCTCCACAAATTCGTTAATGAAGCCTTCGATGGCGAACAACAAATAGCCGTCGCCGTCGGGAATGGCCGCACAGTCGTCGCCGATGGCAATGGTTTGCCCGGCTATCCTGGTCGACAAGTCCAGGCGGACGGTTTGCATCACTTCGCGGATGTCGCGTTTGTGCGCGATTCCGCGCGAATTGCGCAGGGTGTCGGCTAGTTGAACCAGACTTGCCGGGGCCGCCGGGCAAGCAGATTGCGCGCGCGTCATGGCTCACCTCTCGTACCGTTGCGCGCCAGCACGAAGCCGATGTCGCCGTCACTGATGGGCGGGTAGAAGTCCAGATCGGCTTGCATCAGATGATGCGGACGGCCATGGATGTCCAGCTCCGACAGGCTGTGCCAATGCAGACGCCGGAACAGCGGAACGTTCTGGCTTTGCACCTGCGCCAGAAAGGCATGACAGCCGTGCGCATGCGCCGTGCTGACCGCCAATTTGATGAGGCCGCTGCCGACCGAGCCGATGCGGCGCGCGTGTTGCGCGACCGCCAGCCGCGAACCATGCCAGATACCGGGTTCGGACTCGTGGATGCGCACCGTGCCGACGGCTTCCTGGCTGCCGTTACTGTCTTCAAGCAAGGCGACGATGGGCAGGGCGATGGCGTCAATCGCGTCGGTGTCGTCGTCGCGGAAGATGCCTTGCTCCGTACAAAATACATCGCGGCGTAACTGCCGGGCTTCTGCACGCTCCGTCGGCGTCAGCGCCAGCTTGATGCGAACTTGCCGGGCGACGGCGATTTTGGCCGGATCGTCTTGCACAACCAGCGCGATTTTGTCGGCGACCTGGCTCATGATGTCTTCTTCTCGTAGGTGGATAGGGAAGAGCAGGCGCCGCATTTTCCGCAGCCGGCCTTGATATCGCCGGAGCGTAGACCGCCGGCTTCCAGCATCGCCGACAAGGGCGTGAGCAGATCGCGCATGTACGATGCGCTGGGCGCAGGATGATCTTCCAACGGTGTGCCCGAGATGGGGACGAACGGCACCACGAACGGATAGACGCCCATGTCGATGAGTTTGCTGCTGGTCGCAAGAATGGCTTCCTGGGTATCGCCGAGGCCGGCCAGGATGTAGGTGCTGACCTGGCCTTGTCCGAAGACGCGCACCGCAGCTTCGAATGCCGAAAAATAGCGCTCGATCGGGACGGATGCTTTGCCCGGCATGATGCGCGCGCGCACTTCAGGCGTGACTGCTTCCAGATGCATGCCCAGGGTGTCGATGCCGGCGTCGCGCATGCGCTGGAACCAGACATCGTCGTCAGGCGGTTCGCATTGTCCCTGGATGGGCAGATTGACTGCCGATTTCACCGCGAAAGCGCTCTCGCACAGAATTTGCGCGCCGCGATCGGTGGCGTTGGGCGTACCGGTAGTCATCACCATGTGCTTGACCTTGTCCAGCAGCACTGCGGCGCGCGCCACTTCCGCCAGCTGTTCCGGTGTCTTGCGCAGGATGGTGCGCCCGGCCGCAAGCGACTGTCCGATGGCGCAGAACTGGCAGGATTTGCGGCGGCTCTCGTAGCGGATGCAGCTTTGCAGGATGGTTGTCGCCAAGACGTCGGCGCCATGCAGCGTCGCAATCTTGCTGTAGGCGATACCGTCGAAAGTCTGCATCTTGTAGAAGCGCGGCTGGCGCGGGAAGGAGATGACGCCCATCTCGACGCCATCCCTGGTGATCCTGCTGGTGCCGTCGATTCCCAGCGGTGTTGCCACGTACGGCGACGACCACGCGCTGGCGGTATGCACCGGGATCATCACCGTGTGGCCGTCGACTGTTACAGCCTTGTGATCGGAAGGACCGGCGCCGCCACGGCGGCTCGCGGCGCCGGCGTTCGGGTCGCTAAGACGCAGCCCGAAGGATTGCAGTTCCGTGATCAGTTGCTGATTCGGGGGAAGAGTTGTCTGCATGATGGAACCTCGCGAGAGTGGTGGTGGGGGGAGTGTTGAAAAGAGAGGAGGCCGAACTATCCCGCTCTGCCGGTACAAACAAGGTGGAAGCCGGTTTGGCTTCGCGGTCGTCGATCACCAGATGCAGCAGTTCCGGGCGCGCATAATGACCGACGGAATCCATCATGCGTTTGCGCTTGGTGATCAGTTCCATTTCGAGATCGGCAAATAAAATGCCCTCGCCGCTGCGCAACGGTTCGGCCAGCAATTTTCCTTCGGGCGACACGATGGCTGTGCAGCAGCCGCCGCGCAGTGCCTTTTGCACCGAAGCGTCGGGCGTGATCGACAAGATCTGGTCGTCGCTCAGCCAGCCGGTGGCGTTCACCACGAAGCAGCCGGACTCCAGCGCGTGGTGGCGGATCGTCACCTCCATCTGATCGGCGAAGATCTGTCCCACCATTGAGCCGGGAAATTGCGCGCAGTGGATTTCCTCGTGCTGTGCCATCAGGGCATAACGGGCCAGCGGATTGTAGTGCTCCCAGCATGCCAGCGCGCCCAGCCTGCCCACCGCAGTGTCGACTACTTTGAGGCCACTGCCGTCGCCCTGTCCCCAGATCATCCGCTCGTGATAAGTCGGCGTAATCTTGCGGCGCTTGAGCAGCAGTTCGCCGTTGGCGTCGAACACCAGCTGGGTGTTGTAAAGGCTGCCGTTGTCGCGCTCATTGACGCCCAGCACGACGACCACGCCGTGACTGCGTGCTGCAGCGGCAACCGCATGCGTGACCGGGCCCGGGACAACTACCGCGCGTTCGTACAGCAGCAGATGTTCCGGACCGGCGGCGAAGGGCGGCCTGACGAAGGAGAAGTACGGATAGTATGGAACGAATGTTTCCGGAAACACCACCAGATCGGCGCCGCCTGCCGCAGCATCTGCAATCGCCTGGCACACCTTGTCCAGCGTACCGGTTGCGCTCTCCAGGTCCGGCGCGATCTGCACCGCGGCCGCCCGTACGGTTTTCTTTTTGAATGTCATGTCCGCCCCTCGTCGCTTACAGCGTCCAGGTGTCGAGAATGAACGCGTTGTCGCGGCGATGCAGCAACACCAGATCGAGCACATCGAGCGGATTGATCGGACGGATGCCCGGGATCAGCGAAGGCTCGCCATGGCCGTACAGGGCTTGCAGCGCAAAACGGCAGGCATAGACCTTGCCGCCTTCTTCCATGAATTTCACGATTTGCTTGTTGAAGTTCTGGTGACCAGGAAATGCTTCATCGCCCAGTGTCGGAAAGCCGCGCTGCACGCCTAGCGTCACGCCGGGACCGTAGAGCAGGATCGAGGTTTCGAAACCCTTGCGCTTGAGGCGTGTGGCTTGCAGCAAATTGACGAATCCGATGGAACCCTCAAAGGCGACGGTATGGAAGGTGACCAGCGCTTTTTCGCCTGGTTGAGCTTTGACGTCTTCAAATACCTTCTCTTCATAGTCAACGAAAAAATCGCCGGGGGCATGAGCGGCTTTGGTCACTACTGGCATGATGAAACTCCTTTGGATAGCGTTAGGCAATGATTGAAAACAAGACCTCGTTGTTGACTGCAGGCCTGTCCGGCGAGCGCCGCGACGCTACGATTGAATGCATTCACCGTGCCATGCAATTGACTAAGTGCATCAAATTGACTGTAAAAAAATCCAGTCAATCAGGTGATTAAAATGCGCTTTCCGCATGCTTCCTGGTTTCCCGCCGGGTCAGTCTGGTAAAGGCTTTCGATGGAAAACAGGCAATCCATACAATGCGTCCATTCAATCGATAAAAAATCCATGCACTTTGAAATAGCGATGTGTTCTTTATTGGTGCATGGATGGCGAGTGAGGCACTGTTAACTGGTGCAAATCCGATTCAAATGCATGGAACGGGAATTGCATTCAATTGATATGGTCGATGCATTCAATCAAAGGACGCTTCATGTTGAAATCCGCCAATTTCTGGATCCCAAAGCTGAAGAAGGGAAGCGGGCCTGCCTACCTGGCCATCGCTAATGCCATCGCCGAGGACATTGCAACAGGGCATCTCGTCGCCGAACAGCGGTTGCCGCCGCAGCGCAAGCTTGCGGAGGCGCTGAATCTGGATTTCACGACGGTTGCACGCGCTTACAGCGAAGCTCATCGGCGTGGTCTGGTCGATTCAGTCGTGGGGCGTGGCACCTTCATCTGCGGTCGCCGACGGCCTAAAATTCCGCGGGTGATGGAAGGGCGTCCTAATGTCGATATGTCGATGAACATGCCGCCCGAGCCGGAGTCGCCCGAGTTGGTTGAATTGATGCAAGCCGGCTGGTCGCATGTCAACGGCTGCTTGCGCGACCTGATGCGCTATCAGGATTTCGGCGGCTCGCCCGATGATCGCGATGCCGGCGCGCTGTGGTTGCGCAGGCGCGGCCTCAGTATCGAACCCGAGCGCGTACTCGTCGCGCCGGGGGCGCAGTGTGCCTTGCTGGCGATTCTGACCATGCTGGTTGGGCCGGGCGGCGTGTTGTGCTGTGAGGATGTGACTTATCCGGGACTGCGTGCGCTAGCGGGGCAACTGGGGATCAAGCTGGTCGGTTTGCCGATGGACAATGAAGGCATCGACGCGGTGGCTTTTGCCGGCGCATGCGCGCAATATGCACCGAAGGCCCTGTACTGTAATCCGACGCTGTTGAATCCGACGACATGCACGACATCGTTGTCGCGCCGCCAAGCGCTGGTCGAGATTGCCCGCCATTACGAGATTGCGATCATCGAGGACGATGCCTATGGCTTCTTGCCCCGCTCGGGGCCGCCGGCGATCGCCAGCATCGGACCTGACCTGACGTTCTATATTACGGGACTGTCAAAAAGCGTCGGCGCAGGACTGCGCATTGCCTACATGACGGCGCCCGATGCGCAATATGCGGCAAGACTGGCTTCGTCCTTGCGCGCCACGACCGTGATGGCGTCGCCCATCACTTCCGCCTTGGCGACCCGCTGGATCCGCGACGGGGTCGCCGATCTGGCGCTGGCAGGTATTCGCAAGGAATCGATGGCGCGCCAAAAAATGGCCGCGCGCATTTTGCCGGAGCGCTCTTACGTATCACAGCCGGAAGCCTTTCATTTGTGGATCAACCTTCCTCCTGTATGGACGGCCAAGGCGTTCGCCGCACAGATGAAGTCGTCCGGCATCGGTGTTGTTGCCAGCGATGCCTTTGCAGTATCGAACGAACCGGCTGAGGCAGTGCGCGTCTGCATCGGCGGTATCGCCACACGCGACGACATTCAGCATGCACTGGAACTGATCAGGGATACCTTGCTGGAGACACCGCTGGTCAGGCCGGCAGTCGTGTAGTGGCAAGCGCTGCGACTTACGGCATGTGCAGCACGGCACTGGGCGCAGCACCGAATGCACGAACCGATAGTGGCAAGATGCAGGAAATTTTACTGTTGGCTAATAGCCATTAGTCTTGGGCCTTGGAGTGTTCATGTTTTGATGACTAGCAGATTGCTAAAGCTTGCATTCCAAGAGACGTCCATATAAGCGCTTCCCTAGGGCCTGTTAATAATTAGGTAAATGTGTTTACATTTGGTATTTCAAAAATGAGTACCGACGATGCAAGCGCTTATTGATTGAAAGAAATTTACACGATGTCCAGATCCAAAATTTTTATAACTCTATTTTGCGGTGCATTGGTTGGGCATACGATTGCCTCTCCCTTAAGCAACACGGAGTCCGAAATCGTGCAGTACGTAAATGAGCAAGCTTCAAATCAATTACAGTTGCTCGAAAAACTTGTCAACATAAATAGCGGGACGACCAACCCGGAAGGCGTCCAAAAAGTCGGTGATTTGCTAATTCCTCAATTTGAAGCCCTGGGTTTTACGACTCGGTGGCAACCGTTACCACAGAATATGCATCACGCGGGAAGCTTAATTGCCGAGCTCCAAAGCAAACCTGGTCCATCTATTTTATTGATTGGGCACTTGGACACGGTTTTTCCTCATGACAGCCATTTTCAGCACTTCTCTCTTACAAGCGACGGCAAATGGGCAACGGGACCCGGAGTGATTGACGACAAAGGCGGCTTGGTCACCATCTTGTACGCCCTGAAGGCTCTGAAGCAGGTAGGTGCCTTAAAGCAAGCCAACATTATCGTGGTTATTACTGGTGATGAAGAATTCGCGGCTAAACCGACTGAAATTTCACGCAAGGCATTGGTCAATGCGGCTCAAAAAAGCACTATAGCACTCGGATTTGAATTTGCGCTTTCACCAAATGAGTTGGTAATAGGTCGCAGAGGCCTGAGCGAATGGATTTTACGTTCCAGCGGCCAAGCACAGCATTCCTCGACAGTCTTTGGGCCCCAATCCGGATTCGGTGCAATTTACGAACAAGCGCGCGTCCTCAATGAGATACAACGAGCGCTTTCATCCACTCCTGGTCTAACCATTAATCCCGGCCTTCAGCTAGGCGGCCAGACATTGCAGGAGAATGCGGAACAAGAAAACGGCACAGTGAGTGGCAAAAAAACCATCATTGCCGCTCAGGCCATGACACGTGGCGACCTGCGCTATTTGACCAATCAACAGCGCGACAAGGCGCAACAAAACATGATCGCCATAGCTAACTATGCGTTGGCCGGGGCTCGCAGTAGTTTCGAATTTCACAGCATTATCCCGGTTATGGAGCCGAGTGAGGCGAATCAAACACTGCTCACTGAGTTCAATGCGATCAGCAAAAGTCTGCAGGGGCCAACATTGCAGGCGATCCCGCCAGAGCAGCGGGGCGGCGCCGATATTTCCTATGTTGCTGACGTCGTCGCCGCCAATCTGGACGGACTCGGTCCATGGGGGCACGGTGCGCATAGCGAACAAGAAACGCTTGAAGTCGCCTCTCTTTCAATCGCAACACAAAGGGCCACGCTTTTTCTGTTACAGACCATATCGAAACATTAGTGCCAACGCAAGTTCGAGGAGGTAGGTCAAAGAGAGGATTGCAGCACCTGTCGGTCATTTTCTTGTCGCGGTAGATGTTGATCTAGGATGCAAAAAAAGCTGCTCATAGTGAACTGCACCCCGGCTACCTGTTTGGGATTCATTCAGAGCGGCAACTGGTGCGGGAAATCGAGGTGAACGTGGCGTACAGTTGGTTCCTACAACGATTTTTAGCTTGAGTTGACAACTTTGCTTTCCATTACTGCTTTTTCCGGATTACGCCTTCTTGTTGGCTCTCTTGAACAACGAGGTTAACCAGGTACCGTTGGCCGATGTTGTAGGTACTCTTTGTTTTGCCAATGCTTCCAGATGCGCGTCCAGGAGCGGCTGCATTGTGCGCATATAGGCCCGAGTGTCAGCCGGGGTTGTCTCCCTTGGAACACGATTGGCCTCGGTCGGGGCGAAGCGCAAATGGTTGGCATTGCCGAACTCGTCCTTGTAATAGTGTTGTAGTAAATGATTATCCAGCCGATCCATTGCGTGGATATCACCGCGACTGGCACGTTCCCACAGTTCGATTCCCGCCAGATCGCCGCGGTCGCTCATGGCGTCGAAGATTTCCTGTTTTTGCTCTTTTCCGAGCTTTTGCCAGAGTAGGTTAGTCGGATGACTGTCAGCCGCCCACCGAATGGAGACATCCCCCGCTTCAGACATGAGAGCATCGGATTCCGGCAATCTGTTCGAAGTGGAGGCTTGGGTACTTTCGAGGCTGCCCACGCTAACGTTGGCGGCAGGAGATGGAATGAGGGGTTCCGGTATGCGAAGCTGGACCTCCGCGTGATATTTGTCCTTTGTAGTCAGATCAGTAGCAAGCTGTTCGTGCATCAACTCGATCAGCCGACGCGGCGGTAGCGAATGCGATGTCGATGCGATTTGATCGACTGGCATTTGCTGGCGACCGACCCTACCACTCACATGCGTGGAGCCCGCAAGCGTTGGCGAAGGTTTACCTTTTGCGTAACCTTTGCGCGCGTGCTCAATAGCAGCAGCAATATCGCCGATACGATGATCTTTGGCATTCTGTAGCGATTGTGCTGATCTGCGCGGAGGAGGGGCGGCGGCAGGTTGGCACGATTGTGATAAAGCGGTCGGAAGGTTTTTCAACGCCCTGGTCAAGCCGCCGAAGCCGCGCGATCTCTCCTTCGATCCTGCCGATTTGGCGGGCGTCTCACGAATGCTCGGCCGTGTGGCCGATTGCAGTGCTGTTCCACAAATACTTGTTAGCTTCATCATTTCCTCCTCGTTGATTACGGACTTACTCACATTCACATGGTAGGTTGTACACGCCACTGAACGAGCGTCGATCGCCGAAAAGTAGGGGCTTCTGGCGAACAGCTTTGTTCGGCAGGGGGGGCGGGATTTGAAGAGTGAAGGCGATGCCTTCCGATTCGCTGGCAACATCTTCCGAGTTGTTAACTCGCGGCCCCTGCCTGAAGGCAAGATCGAGGATGGTACGAGCTTTGCGCAAGATGCGAGGGGGCACTGGTTTCTGAATATCTGCATCGAAGTTGCCGAAGCTAGATTTAACAAATGTCACAGGATCTAAACGTATGCTTACGAGAGCCTGCGATTTTCAAACGAAGGTTTCTCAATTTTTTGCAAGACGGGGGGCGCTCCACAAAGGATATGTTCAGGCAGACCAAATAGCCAAGTCAGTAATTCGCAGGAAGATCTTCGCTTGGCGCAGACATGTAAGTTTTCAACAAAAGATTCATTTTCAAGCCAATGCTGATATTTTTTGGTGGGATTGGCGATTCGAACCATTTCGCATAAATTTTATTGAATTCGCCGGTATTGATTAAGCGGAAAAGCTCACCGTTAAGTATTTTCTTCATTGCGGCATCGTCTTTTTGAAACATAATGCCATACGGTTCGCTAGTTAAAAATCTATTGGAAATAACGAAGTCTTCGGGCGTTCTTGCGGCGGCGCGGTAGGAGTACAACAAGACATCATCCGTCAGCCACGCATCCACCTGGCCCGACTCCAGTTTCTGGAATGCATCGTTATGATCCTTCGTCTCTACCAAAGTGGCTGCCGACAATTTCATCTGATTCGTTGCCTCAACCAGCTTCGCAGCGGTCGTACCGATGTTAGCAGCAACCTTTTTATTCGAGAGCTGATGCATATCGTTGGCTGCAAGCGACTTATGTGACATGATTTTGATGCCCGCAATGTAGATCGGCATCGTAAAAGTCACCACATCTCTTCGCACTTTCGTATTAGTCGTACTTCCGCACTCCAAATCCGCTTTGTTCTCCGTAATATAGGTTATCGCAACGGGTACGGACTTCGCTGGTATCCAGTTGATTTGCAACTTTGGCAGTTCCAACGCGGTGCGAATTGCTTCTGTCAAACGCATACACAGATCAATCGTATAGCCGATGGGTTTTTTCTGTTCGTCGAGGTAGGAAAATGGAATTGATGCTTCACGATAAGAAATAGTTATGACGCCGGTTTGCTTGATTTTTTTGAGGGTATCGTTGGCGCCCTCGGCTTGCATACTTAAAGCAGTGAAAATCAAAACAAAAAAAATTCGGGATATATGTCGCATTGCTAGTTCCATCAACGATTTATACAGACTTCACTCTGGGATCAATACCATCGGAAAACGATGTGTCATACCTATCTCGCTACGTTCCATCCAGTTTTTCGCTGGAGGTCAGGTACGAGAATAACGCAGGGGTTTACAGAAAGCAATAAACGTTGCGAAAATATTTTAAATTCAACGTTTGTTTCATTGCGGTATTAGATAACTATTAAATTACAAAGAAAATCCAAACCACCGTTGGTGAAGGGCAAACACGTAGGCGGAGATCAAAGTTCAGGCTGGCGCGCTTTGTATTGATCACTTACGGCGTGGCGCAGGAGCTGGATGGCGGTCAATAATGAACTCATAAAAATTCCTTAACATGCGGAATGTTTTCAGCATCATAGACGTCGTAGATTAGTCGAAGCAGCTTTCTCAACTCATCTGACTGATCCGACATACGCACGCTGAAAATGATCGGGGAGGTCGTATGTTTTTCACCGAGCTCCATGTAACTGACATCATTTCTTTTCATCCCTTGCAAGCTGGCAGGAACAATTGCGATGCCTTCTCCGGCAGCCACAAGACCAACAGCAATTTGCAGTTCTCTGACTTCGAGAATTTTTTCCAGATGTATCGCGCGATCGCTAAAGGCCGCTAACACCTGGTCGGCAAAGCTGGGGCGCGGCGCTTTCGGAAATACAATCAGCGTTTCGTGAATCAAATCCTTCAGACTAAGCGGGGTTGCGGATTCGGTTAGCGGGTGACCTACAGGTAATGCCACAATCAATCGCTCCTCACGCAGCACAATGCGTCGGATGCTGGAATCTTCATATCTGATTCGTCCAAATCCAACGTCAATGCGACCGTCCTTCAACGCCTGGATTTGCTCCATCGTGGTCATTTCATGAAGGCTGATTTCGACAGCGTTGTATTCGGAGCGAAAACGCCGAATGATTTTTGGCAGCATTCCGTAAAGCGTTGACGCCACAAATCCGATGGAAAGCGTCCTTTCAATTTTCCCGACACGTTGTGTCATTGATTTCAGGTCAGCTGCCTCGCCCAATAGCTGCTGCGCATGTGAGTAAAAAAAACGGCCTGCTTCGGTGAGCCGTAGCGGGCGCGAATCTCTTTCAATCAAAGAAACGCCCAATTCTTCTTCCAATTGCTGCATTTGCCGACTTAATGGCGGTTGGGCAATAAATAACCGTTTGGCGGCGCGAGTGAAATTCTTCTCCTCTGCAACAGCCACAAAGTAGCGTAAATGGCGTAATTCCATATCTATACCTGGAAAGTATTGAATCGAGAGCAAATCGGTGTTGGACGATGGGGTTTTGCTGACCTAACCTGCCGTTATCCCGTTTAATTATACGAATAAAATATGATTCAAAGTATAGAAACCATTCTTGTTGATGTGCCGACAATACGTCCGCACAAGCTATCGGTAGCGACCATGAACACGCAAACGCTGGTACTGGTGCGTGTGGTGTGTGCCGATGGCGTTGAGGGATGGGGCGAGGCGACAACAATCGGCGGCCTGAACTATGGCGAAGAGAGTCCTGAGAGTATCAAGACCAATATTGATACCCATATTGCTCCTTTGCTGGTCGGGATGGATGCAAATCACGTTGCCAAAGCGATGGCAAAGATTCGCAAAATCATTCAGGGCAACCGGTTTGCCAAATGCGCGATTGAAACGGCCTTATTGGATGCGCAGGCGCGTCGCTTGAATATCCCGCTCAGTGAAGTGCTGGGAGGACGCGTGCGAGATGTTTTACCCGTTGCATGGACGTTGGCGAGCGGCGATACAAGCAAAGATATTGCTGAAGCCGAAAAAATGCTGGCGCTCCGCCGCCACCGCATTTTCAAACTCAAAATCGGTTTGCGTTCGGTGGCAGACGATGTCGCCCATGTTCTGGCCATCAAAAAAGCGCTGGGTGATGAAGTCAGCGTGCGTGTGGATGTGAATCAGGCATGGAGTGAGCTGGATGCAGTCAATGGCATAGCGGCCCTTGAAGCTGGTGGTATTGATCTAATCGAACAGCCTGTACGCGCAGACAACAAAGCAGGTTTGGGACGATTGGCGCATCGCTTCTCGGTCGCAGTGATGGCTGATGAAGCTTTGCATGGACCAATGGATGCATTTGATCTGGCAACAAAAACAGCGGCGGATGTATTCGCTGTGAAGATCACGCAATCCGGTGGTTTGACGCCCGCCATTCAGGTCGCGACTGTCGCCCAGCTCGCAGGGATTAGTTTGTATGGAGGAACGATGCTGGAAGGCGGCATTGGAACCGCGGCGTCTGCCCATGTCTTTTCCACTTTCAGCGATTTGTCTTACGGCACAGAGCTGTTCGGCCCTTTGTTGCTGACCGAGGAAGTGCTGCGCGAACCGTTGGTCTACAAGGATTTCATGCTTCAGGTTCCGACCAGACCAGGTTTAGGTGTTGAAATTGACCGTGAAAAATTAAACTTCCTGCGCCGCAAATAAGCATGCCCGCAGCTGCTTTAGACCCCGTCAAACCTTGTCATGCCTTTATGCCGTCACCCGTCCTCCATTCGAGAGGATGACAGATAAGTACCTGGTCGATGACCGGTTTTTGCAATACAGCGTAGCAGCAAATTTTTCAATACCCCTTATAACTATTAACTAATTTTTCAGGAGACAGCAATGACACATACCGAAATCGACGCTCTGGTAAAGAGCTGGATCATTGATTCCGCTACCCGCGAAGCGAATCCGCGCGTACAGCACATCGTCCTGCGGTTGGTCGGAGATTTGTGCAAGGCGATTGAAGACCTCGACATTCAGGCCAGCGAATTCTGGAAAGGCTTGGAATATCTGTCTGCAGCTGGCGCAAGAAACGAACTTGGTTTGCTTGCTCCGGGCCTAGGCCTGGAGCGGTTTTTTGATATCCGCGCTGACGAGGCTGAAGCAAAGGCAGGATTGACAGGCGGTACACCGCGTACGATCGAAGGTCCTTTATACGTTGCCGGTGCGCCGGAAAGCAAGGGTTTCGCTCGTTTGGATGACGGGACGGAAAACGGTCCGGCAGAAATTCTATTCATGCAAGGCACTGTGTTTGATGCCAATGGCAAACCAATGCCGGGCGCAAAGGTTGAAGTTTGGCACGCCAACCTGCTGGGCAACTATTCTTTCTTTGATAAGTCGCAGCCGGCATTCAATCTGCGTCGCACGATCATTGCCGATGACAACGGGCGATACCAGTTCCGTAGCATTGTTCCTGCGGGATACGGCTGTCCGCCTGATGGCTCGACGCAGCAATTATTGGATCTCTTAGGCCGTCACGGTCGTCGTCCTGCGCACATTCATTTTTTTGTCACCGGCGCTGGTCACCGCAAGTTGACCACCCAAATCAATATCGATGGCGATGAATATCTGTGGGACGATTTCGCGTTTGCCAGTCGCGAAGGCTTGGTGCCCGCCATACATAAAATCTCCGCTAGGGATCAACTCGCTGCAAAAGGTTTAAGCCAGCCTTTTTCCTCGATTGATTTTGATTTCCATCTGTACTCAGAAACGCCTGCTGCGCCTTCCACTGAGGTTGAGCGTACCCGCGCCGCTGCGTAAAAAAAACGGACGGTGCTGATCCACCGCCCGTTCCTTAAACAGAAGGAAACCATCATGATCCCCATCCATCCCGACAATACGCCAAGGCTGAAAAGCCTGGACGACTACCTGATTGAAGATAAGGAAAAAGGTGACTATCGCTTGCATCGCAGCGCCTTTACCGACGAAGCTTTATTTGACTTGGAAATGAAGCATATTTTCGAGGGCAATTGGATTTACCTGGCGCACGAGAGCCAGATTCCCAATAACAATGATTACTACACCACGCATATCGGTCGTCAGCCAGTCTTCATTGCGCGTAATCGTCAGGGGAAGTTGAACGCATTCATCAATGCCTGTAGCCACCGTGGTGCGCAGCTGTGCCGCTATAAGCGCGGTAATAAGGCCACTTACACCTGTCCATTTCATGGCTGGACTTTCAACAACAGCGGCAAGCTGCTGAAAGTCAAAGATCCTGACGATGCCGGCTATCCAGAGTGCTTCAATAAAGAAGGCTCGCACGATTTGAAAAAGGTAGCCCGCTTCGAGAGTTATAAAGGCTTTCTGTTTGGCAGCGTGAACGAAAATGTGGCTCCGCTCGCGGAATTTTTAGGCGAGGCAGGCAAGATCATCGACATGATCGTCAATCAGTCCGCTGACGGCCTCGAAGTGTTACGCGGCGCGTCCACTTATACCTTTGAAGGGAACTGGAAGCTGCAAACCGAAAACGGCGCGGATGGCTATCACGTCTCGGCTGTGCATTGGAATTATGCGGCAACCACCAATCACCGCAAGGAACAAGATGCAAGGCGTGAGGATAATATCCGAGCGATGGATGCCGGCAAGTGGGGCAAGCAGGGCGGTGGATTTTATGCCTTCGACCATGGGCACCTCGTGCTGTGGACGACATGGGCCAATCCGGAAGATCGTCCTAACTATCCGCGTCGCGAAGAATTTGCCAAGAATTTTGGCCAGGCGACGGCCGACTGGATGATCGAGCGCTCGCGCAATCTCTGCTTGTACCCCAACGTGTACTTGATGGACCAGTTCGGTTCGCAAATTCGCGTGTTGCGCCCGATTTCTGTCGATAAAACAGAAGTCACGATTTATTGCATCGCTCCCAAAGGCGAATCCGATGAAGCACGTGCACATCGCATCCGCCAATACGAAGATTTTTTCAATGTCAGCGGGATGGCGACGCCCGACGATCTGGAAGAGTTCCGCGCCTGCCAGCAAGGTTTCGCGGGGATTTCCCTGGGATGGAACGATATGTGCCGCGGTTCTCAGCACTGGATCGAAGGCGCGGACGACGCTGCCAAAGAAATCGGCTTGCAACCGGTGATGAGCGGTGTCAAAACCGAAGATGAAGGCCTGTACACCATACAGCATCGCTATTGGCTGGACGTGATGAAAAAAGCCTTGCGTGAAGAGGGGGGCAAAGCATGAAGAACATCAGCCTGCTTGAAATCAATGGCTTTCTATACCGCGAAAGCCGCTTGCTGGACGATGAGCAGTGGGACGAGTGGCTGGAGTGCTATGACGCCGATGCGCAGTTCTGGATGCCGTCATGGGACGACGACGATAAGCTGGTCACCGATCCGCAACGAGAAATTTCGCTCATTTTCTATCCCAACAGGCAGGGTCTGGAGGATCGGGTATTCCGCATCAAGACAGAGCGCTCCAGCGCCACCACGCCGGATACCCGAACCAGCCATAACATCGCGAACGTGGAACTGGAAAAGCAGGAAGGCGATGTATGTACTGTCCGGTTCAATTGGCACACTCTGAGTCATCGTTATAAGACGAACTACAGCTACTTCGGCATGTCGCGATACGTCATCGATTTTTCCGGCGGCAGTCCGAAGATTTTGAACAAATACGTGGTGTTGAAAAACGATTACATCAATCAGGTAATCGACGTTTATCACATTTAAAACAAGTTTCACCTTCGTAACATCGAGGAGACAAGTCGATGAACTACCACATAGCACTTCAATTTGAAGATGGCATTACCCGCTTCATTTCATGCAACGAAAATGAAAAGCTGTCAGATGCGGCATACCGTCAGAAAATCAATATTCCACTAGATTGTCGTGATGGCGCGTGCGGCACTTGCCGCGGGTTTTGTGAATCGGGTAACTATGATTTGCCCGAGTCGAGTTACATTGAAGATGCCTTGGACCCGAAGGATGCGGCAGAGGGTTATATCTTGGCGTGCCAGATGCGGCCTAAGTCGGATTGCGTCGTCAGAATTCCAGCTACGTCGAGTGCTTGTAAAACTGCCGTATCCAGTTTTTCTGGCAGTGTCGCGTCGGTGCAGCATCTTTCCGACTCAACCATCAACTTCTCGATAGATTTAGATAGCCCGTCCGGCCTTGATTTCTTGTCGGGCCAGTATGTCAATGTAGAGATTCCCGGAACGACGCTGACGCGCTCTTACTCGTTCAGCTCCCCGCCAGGCGCACCGCAAGCTGCATTTGTGGTGCGTAATGTGCCGAATGGCCGCATGAGCCAGTTTTTGGCCGAGAAGGCGCAGGCTGGTCAGAAAATGACATTTTCCGGCCCTTACGGCAGTTTCTTTCTGCGCGAAGTGAAACGATCTGTTTTGCTGTTAGCCGGCGGGACGGGTATTGCCCCGTTTTTGTCGATGCTGGATGTGCTCGACGCTCACGGCTTTACGCAACCCGTCCGTATGGTATTTGGGGTAACCAATGACGCGGATCTGGTCGCGCTGGACAAATTGAACCAGCTTGCATCGAAACATCCGCAATTTGAATACCGCACTTGCGTTGCAGCCGCGGATAGCCGGCATCCGCGTAAAGGTTATGTGACTCAGCATGTTGAATCCGATTGGCTCAATGGCGGCGATGTCGATATCTATCTGTGCGGGCCAGTCGCCATGGTCGATGCCGTGAGAAATTGGCTGGGCGAGATAGGTGTAAAACCAGCGAATTTCCATTACGAGAAATTCTCGGCAAGCAGCGGGGTTTGATCATGCGTCACTCTCAACGCTTCGAGAATAACATCGTGATTGTGACCGGCGCCGCACAAGGGATCGGACGAAGTGTCGCGCTAGCGATTGCGCGTGAAGGCGGGCAAGTCGTCTTGGCAGATCGCTCTGAACTGATTAATGAGGTTGCTGCTGAAATCAGCGAATTGAAAACAACAGAAAAGGCAAAAGCAATCGTCGCCAAGGTGGATTTGGAAACCTATGCCGGTGCGAAAGAACTCATCGAAGCGAGTCTCAATGCATTTGGGCGAATCGACATTCTCATTAATAACGTAGGCGGAACGATCTGGGCCAAGCCCTATCAAGAGTATGAAGAAGCGCAAATTGAAGCGGAGATTCGCCGCTCTTTGTTTCCGACCTTATGGTGCTGCCGCGCTGCCTTGCCGAGCATGATCGCGCAAAAGCGCGGCGTCATTGTCAATGTGTCGTCCATTGCGACACGCGGCATTCATCGCATTCCCTATTCCGCAGCAAAAGGTGGCGTCAATGCACTCACCGCCAGTCTCGCATTTGAACATGCAGAGGATGGCATCCGTGTCAACGCAGTAGCCACGGGCGGGACAGAAGCACCACCGAGGAAAATACCGCGCAATGCCAATAAGCTGAGCAAGGAAGAGGAGGTTTGGTATCAAGGCATTGTCGATCAAACCATCGCGACCAGCTTGATGCATCGCTACGGAACGATTGATGAGCAAGTGAACGCTATTTTGTTCCTTGCCTCGGATGAATCTTCATACATTACCGGAACGGTGCTTCCTGTCGGAGGCGGCGATCAGGGGTAGGACCAGATCGGTTGTTTTTTTGTCTCCCGATATTTCATAAAAGGACTCTGCATGCCTATCGCCAACATCAATCAAACGGACATTTTTTTTCTCGCCGAAGGAAACCCTGATCACCCCGCTGTCGTGTTCTCGAATTCGTTGGGAACAGATCTCAGCATGTGGCAAGCGCAGGCCGATGCACTCGCCAAGGATTTTTATGTGATTCGTTATGATACGCGCGGGCATGGTCGATCAGCCGCGCCGGAAGGACCATATCAATTGCAACAGTTGGGGCAAGATGTGATAGCTCTTCTCGATTTTCTCCACATAGAAAAAACGCATTTTTGCGGCATATCGATGGGAGGATTGATTGGGCAGTGGCTGGGTATCCATGCACCTGAGCGTTTGAAGAAATTGGTCGTGACGAATACCGCAGCGAAGGTTGGAACGGCAAATGCCTGGCTTAACAGGGCGAAAGCAGTGAGAGCAGAAGGCTTGAATGCGATTGCCGATAGCGCGGCCTCGCGCTGGTTCAGCCCATCATTCGTGAAAAGCCATTCGGCAATCATTTCCAGGCTGGTCGCGCATTTGCGCTCCGAAAATGGCGGTGGTTATGCAAATTGTTGCGAGGCGTTGGCAGATGCCGATTTACGCGATGAAATACACGCTATCCCTAACCCCACGCTCATCATCGCCGGTCAATATGATCTAGTGACAACCGAATCGGATGCAATATTGATGCACAAAAAAATTAAAGATTCTGAAATGATGACGCTACCAGCATCACACCTCTCCAATATCGAAACTGAGAAATTATTTACTCAGGCTTTATCTGATTTTTTAAAAGCCTGAATCGACTGTCGCACAAGCATTGTTACTCATCGCCGTTGGCTCAAGCCTTTGTGCGGCGTAGATGGGTGGCGGTATTTATTTGGTGAGCTATTTTTAATTTTAGATTGGAAACTAATCATGAGCAACAAGCCTACGATTGTTTT
>NZ_JAGQEG010000046.1 GCF_018305005.1 Collimonas silvisoli | reverse complement strand
CAAAAATTATGTCGGGCCGGCGCCGGATCGCAAGAACCTGGGTAAAACTGCATTGGTGGTATCGGCGACTAAAACGTTTTAAGAGTTATTAACAAGCCGTTTGAATAGTAATGGCCGGGACGCCTGCGAGCTCCCGGCCTGTTGCGTTTCAATCTACAATTGGCTTACGAATTTGCGTCACCGTCTTATCGACGGCTTTTACAAGGTAATCAGTGTCTTCACCTTACTCAAACGACGATCTGCGCCCAGACCCGGATGCGCTCCTGGCGCGGCTTCAGGTACAAGAGATCCAGGCTGCGCGGGGCAAGTTGCGCATCTATTTCGGCGCCTCGGCCGGTGTTGGGAAAACCTATGCCATGCTGAGCGCCGCGCATAAATTGCATAGTGAGGGGCGCGAGGTGCTGGCGGGCGTGATCGAGAGCCACGGCCGCTCTGAAACCGCGGCGCTGTTGCATGGCTTGGAAGTGCTGCCCATGAAACAAGTCGCTTATCGCGACAAGCAATTGCCGGAATTCGATCTGGATGCGGCCTTGCAGCGCAAGCCCTCGCTGATATTGGTGGACGAACTGGCGCATTCGAATGCATCCGGCTCGCGCCATCCGAAGCGCTGGCAAGACGTGGAAGAATTGTTGAACGCCGGGATCGACGTTTTCACCACATTGAATGTCCAGCATCTGGAAAGCTTGAACGATGTGGTGGGCGGCATCACCGGCATCCGGGTTGCGGAAACCCTGCCTGATACCGTATTCGACGCCGCCGACGAGGTAGTGCTGGTGGATTTGCCGGCCGATGAATTGCTGAACCGGCTCAAGTTCGGCAAGGTTTATCAACTGCCGCAAGCCGAGCGCGCCTCGCGCAATTTTTTCCGCAAAGGCAACCTGATCGCGTTGCGCGAGCTGGCTTTGCGCCGCACCGCGGATCGTTTGCAGGGCGATGTCCAGGCTTACCGGATCGAGAAATCGATAGGAACGGTGTGGCAGACCGACGCCGCCTTGCTGGCCTGCGTCGGCCCTTCGCTCAACGCTGAACATGTGATCCGCAACACTGCCCGGCTGGCGACCCAGCTCAATGCCGAATGGCATGCGGTGTATGTCGAGACGCCGCGCTTGCAGCGTCTGCCGTCGGCCAAGCGCGAGCGCATCCTGAAGACGCTCAAGCTGGCGCAGGATCTGGGGGCGACCACTGCGGTACTGGCCGGCAATGACGTGGCCACAGTCATGGCCGCTTATGCCCGCAGCCATAATTTTTCAAAGATCATCATCGGCCGCAGCCAGCGCCGCTTTCCCTGGCAAGCCAACCATTCCGCACGCATCGCCGCCCTGGCCAGCGACATCGATCTGATCGAAATCGGTGTGCCGACCATCAGCGCTGCCGAAAAGCAGGAAGACGCCGCGGGAAAAATCGCTCCGCGTCATATACCCCTGCAGAGCAGGATCGAGTGGCGGGGTTATGGCTGGGCGTTTGCCGTATGTGCGCTGGTGACCTTGCTGGCGACGCCGATCTTGCCGTTTTTCGACCTGGCTAACATCGTCATGCTGTATCTGTTGGCGGAAGTCGTGATCGCCATCCGCTACGGCCGCGGCCCGGCAATTTTTGTCGCTTTGCTGAGCATCGCTTCTTTCGATTTCTTTTTCGTGCCGCCGCGTTTTTCGTTTGCCGTCAGCGATTTCCAATACTTGCTGACCTTCGGCGTGATGCTGGCGGTGGGCCTGACGATTACCCACTTAACCGCCGGATTGCGCTACCAGGCGCGGATTGCATCGGACCGTGAAGCGCGTTCACGCGCCTTGTTCGAATTTGCCCGCGCCTTGTCCGGCGTGTTGCAGACCGAACAGATATTCGAAACCAGCGGGCAGTTCCTGCAACGCAGTTTCCAAGCCAAGACCTTGTTGCTGATACCGGACGACGCCGGCCGTTTGCAAATGCCGGCGGTGATCCCGGAGGATGCGGTGAAGGTTGCCGACGCACTCGACATGGGCATCGCCCAGTGGGCTTTCGACAATGCCAGCAGCGCCGGTATCGGCACCGATACGCTGCCCGCCAGTAGCTACCTGTATCTGCCCCTGGTGGCGCCGATGCGGACCCGCGGCGTGCTGGTGATCTTGCCGCACAGCCGGCGCTGGATCTTGATTCCGGAGCAGCAGCAACAGTTGTACACCTTCGCCACCCTGACCGCAATTGCGCTGGAGCGGGTGCATTATGTCGAGGTCGCGCAAGATGCTTTGGTGCGCATGGAGTCGGAACGTTTGCGCAATTCCCTGTTGTCGGCCTTGTCGCATGATTTGCGCACGCCATTGACGGCCTTGGTCGGCCTGTCCGAATCGCTGGTGTTGTCCAAGCCGCCGTTGCAAGATCAGCAGCAAGTGCTGGCCGCCGCGCTGCATAGCGAAATGCTGCGCATGAGCGCGCTGGTGACCAATCTGCTGGATATGGCCAGGATCCAGAGCGGCGAGGTCAAGCTGAATTTGCAGTGGCAGCCGTTTGAGGAAGTGGTCGGCAGCGCGTTGCGCGCCAGCGGCTCGGCGCTGCTTGGGCATCATGTGGAGATCCGGGTGGCGCATGAGCTGCCGCTGATCCGTTTCGATGCGGTGCTGATCGAGCGGGTGCTGTGCAATCTGCTGGAGAACGCCGCCAAATACACGCCTGCCGGTTCGCATATCATATTGGCGGCGGTGGTCAGCGGCCGCTTTCTGGCGGTGACCGTGGCCGATGACGGGCCGGGGCTGCCGAGCGGCATGGAGGATGCGATATTCGAAAAATTCACGCGCGGCGAACGTGAATCGGCCAAGCCCGGGGTCGGGCTGGGGCTGGCGATTTGCCGTGCGATCGTGGAAGCCCACGACGGTACTATCCGCGCCCATAATCGCAGTACCGGCGCTGGCGGCGCTGAATTCATCTTTACCATTCCGCTCGGCGCGCCGCCCAGCATGCCGGATCTGGAAGAGCATGAAGCGGCCGCCGATGGCACAGGCAGCGCAGATGGCGCTAGCGGCCAAAGAAATCCCGGCGAGCGAAATAGCGGAAATACGGAGAAAGCATGACGATGCAACCGACACCCATAGCACTGCTGGTCGAAGACGAGCCACAGATCCGGCGTTTTGTACGGGCCGCCCTGGAGGGCGAGGGCTGGCAGATTTTTGAAGCGGCGACCATGCAGCGCGGCTTGATCGATTGCGGCACCCGCAAGCCGAACCTGGTGATTCTCGATCTCGGCCTGCCGGACGGCGACGGTGTCGATTTCATCCTGGATGTGCGGAAATGGTCGCGCGTGCCTATCATCGTGCTGTCGGCGCGGGTCAACGAAGCCGACAAGATCAAGGCGCTCGACGCCGGCGCCGACGATTACCTGAGCAAGCCCTTTGGCGTCGGCGAATTGCTGGCGCGGGTGCGGGCTACGCTGCGGCGGCAACACCAGCCGCTGGCCGGCGAAGATGGCTTGATCCGTTTCGGCGACGTCACGCTGGATCTGCAGGCGCGGCTGGTGACCAAGGCGCAGCAGCAGGTGCATCTGACGCCGACCGAATACCGTTTGCTGACGGTGCTGGTGGCCAACGCCGGGCGGGTAGTGACTAATCCGCAGCTGCTGAAAGAAGTGTGGGGGCCGTCGCATTCGGAGAGCGGCCATTATCTGCGGATTTATATGGGACACTTGCGGCAGAAACTGGAAGACGATCCGGCCCAGCCCAAGCATCTGCTGACTGAAACCGCGGTTGGCTATCGGATTCTGCTGTCTCAGTAAGCAGCCGCTGGGCCACGATGACGGTTTGCTGGACACATTGCGGCAGTCCAACGGACCGTTCTGAAGACAGGTATAGTTCAAATCCGATCCACATTGCTATAGGAGCATTTCATGCCAAGTAGAGAACGTGTTGAAAGTCTGATCGCGCTGGTTGTGCAGGGGAAGTACGTAGAGGCGATCCAGGAGTTTTATACCTACGATGCATCCATGCAGGAAAACCAGGAGCCGCCGCGCAAAGGGTTGCAGGTGCTGGTGGCCGGTGAGGAAAAGGCGCTGGCCGCTTTCAAGGAAATCCGCACCCTGGCAGCCAAGTCGTTCTTGATCGACGGCGATCGGGTCGCGATCAATTGGCTGTTCGAACTGGTCGCCCACGATGGCCGCAGTTTCCAGCAAGACGAAATCGCCTACCAGCTTTGGCGCGGCGACAAGATCAGCGAAGAACAGTTCTACTACGATCCGGGACAGCGCAAGCTGGTTTGATGGCTTGGGTAAAATGGAAAAAATCAATAATATAAGCACGCAATAAGCACGAATGAATAAGCCGCTCTTGCCGCCACCCTTGGTTTCCGTCATTGTTCCCGTATACAACGGATGCGAATTCTTGGACGATTGTTTGCGGTCCATGCTGAATCAATCCTTTACGGATGCAGAAATCATTGTTGTCAATGACGGCTCAACCGATGAAACGCCGGCTTTACTGAAACAGTACGAAAATCACAAAAATATCGTTGTCTGTCATTTCTCTGAAAACCGCGGCGAAGCAGCCGCTACCAACGTCGGGATACAGATTGCAAAAGGGAAGTACATTGCCAGAATGGACGCTGACGATATATCGCTGCCCGAGCGCTTATCTTTGCAGGTAAGAATGCACAAAAGGCTTTCGAGGCCGCAAAAACTCGCTACTCTACAGGTGAGGGATCAATCCTTGAGTTACTTAAGAGTCAGTCTGACGTTGTAGATGCTCGACAACAATGGATAAGGACATACTCTGAGTGGCAAGCCGCGAAAGTAAGATTTGCTGTTTCTATTGGGCGTTTGGAAGAGTTTGATCATTAACCGTGCTTGCAATTCCTAGATGGTCGAATTGTCGATAGCCCAGAAAATTAATTTATTACATCAAGAGGTCGCCAAATTGCTTGATCCTCAGTCATAGTTACTATGACCTGCCGCTAACTTTCAGAAATAGGTGTAAACTACCGGCCAGACAGATGCAACACTGCTTGCATCTGTCTTTTTGTTTACCCTACGGTCATCAGCAGTGTCACGTACTCTTCTTATTCCGCTTATTGTTGCTTGCGCGCTGTTCATGGAAAACATGGATGCGACGGTGATTGCCACCTCTCTGCCGGTGCTTGCGCGCGACCTCGGACAAGACCCCCTTACCCTGAAACTGGCGCTGACCTCGTATGTGGTCGGGCTCGGCGTGTTCATCCCGATCAGCGGCTGGGTAGCCGATCGTTTCGGTGCGCGCACCGTGTTCCGTTCCGCGATCATGGTGTTCCTGACCGGTTCGCTGATGTGCGCAGCGTCGAGTTCGATGGTGGCGTTTGTCGCTGCGCGCTTTTTGCAGGGCATAGGCGGCGCCATGATGGTGCCGGTCGGGCGCATCGTGATTTTCCGTTCGGTGCCGCGTACCGAACTGGTCAAGGCCATCAGCTATTTGACCATTCCCTCACAGCTGGGGCCGGTGATCGGGCCGCCGCTGGGCGGCTTCATCACGACTTATTTCCATTGGCGCTGGATTTTCCTGATTAATGTTCCTATCAGTATTCTCGGCATGTACCTGGCCAGCCGCTATATCGAGAATTACCGTTCCGACGATTTGCAGCCGTTGGATATGAAGGGTTTTGTCTTGTCTGCGGTTGGCAGTACGCTGCTGATGCTTGGACTGTCGCTGATCGACGGTGAGTTGCTGTCGTCGGAATGGGCCTTCGCCATGTGCGTGCTGGGCGGCCTGACCTTGTACGTGTATCTGCTGCATGCGCGGCGCGAACCCTTTCCGCTGTTGGATCTGCGTCTGCTGCGAATCCCGACTTTCCGTGCCAGCGTGATCGGCGGTTCGCTGTTCCGCATCGGGCTGGGGGCGGTGCCGTTCCTGTTGCCGCTGACGCTGCAGGTCGGCTTTGGCATGAATGCCTTTCACGCCGGCACCATCACTTGCGCCTCGGCCTTTGGCGCGATCTTCATGAAGGCCATCGGCACCTCGATCCTGCGTCGTTACGGTTTCCGTTCGGTGCTGATGTGGAATGCTGTGCTGGCCGGGCTGGCGCTGTCCTCGTATGGTTTGTTCACGCCGACCACGCCTTATCTGGTGATGATGGCGGTGGTATTGCTGGGCGGCTTTTTCCCGTCGATGCAATTCACCTGCCTCAATACCATGGCTTACGCCGATCTCGATAGCGCCGACGTCAGCCGCGCTACCAGCCTGGCCAGCGTGGTGCAGCAGATTTCTTTGGGTCTGGGGGTGACTATCGGCGGCCTGGCGGTGCATATGTCGAGCCGCTTGCAGGGGCACTCGACCATCGTGGCGGGAGATTTCTGGCCGGCCTTCATTGTCATCGGCCTGTTCTCGATGGCGTCGATTCCTGTGACCCGGCGGCTGCCTTTGAATGCCGGCGCTGCATTGACGGGGCATAAACCGGCTTAGGGTTGTTTACAATACCTCCGCCAGCCGGACCGGCCGCGCTTCAGTGACCGAGCGAATGCACGCGAGCGCAAGGGCGAGTGCGGCACGCGCGGCTTCGCCGCTTGGCCCTTGCACCTCACCCGAGCGGACCGTTGCGACGAATTCGACCAATTGCGCCGTATAGGCATCGTGAAACAGATCGATGTTGAGCTGCGTGGTGGGGCTGTTTATCCCGTTTGCGCCGAAGTAGGCCGCATTCGAGCGGCGCACGTCTCCCATCGTCACCATCCCCCTTGAACCGAATACTTCGCCGCGAACATCGTAGCCGTAGGCCGCCTGGAAGTTCGCTTCGGCGCAGGCCATCGCGCCGTTGTCGAAGCGCAGGCTGACCAGCGCGGTATCGAGCAGGCCGCGCGACTTGAAGTCCGGCCGCACCAGTGCGTCGGCGATGGCATAGACTTCGATCACCTCCGAGCCGGGGTTGAAGAAGCGCAGCGTATCGAAGTCGTGAATCAGCGTTTCCAGAAAGATCGCCCATGGCGGAACGCGCGCAGGATCGGCCAGTTCCGGGTCGCGCGTCAGCGAGCGCAGCAATTGCGGCGTTCCCAGCTCGCCGGCGACGATGCTGCGTTGCGCTTCGGCCCAGGCATTGTCGTAGCGGCGATTGAAGCCGACTTGCAACGGCACTTTTGCTGCGCGCGCAGCGGCGATCGCCCGGTCGGCTTCTTCGATCGTCAGCGCCATCGGCTTTTCGCAGAACACTGCTTTACCGGCCTCCGCCGCCATGACGATGAGTTCGCTGTGAAACCGTGCCGGGGCGGCGATGATGACCGCGTCGATATCGGGATCGGTAATGATCTGCTGGACATCGGTAGTCGCACTGGCGCAATGCAGCCGGTCTGCAAGGCGTTGGGCTGCCTCAGCCGCCGGATCTGCGATCGCGGCGAGCTGCGCGCCAGGCACCCGGCGCGCGATACTCTCGCCGTGGAACGAACCGATCGCACCGGCGCCAATCAGGCCGACCTTGACTGTTTTATTCTGTTTCATTTTGGATTCCTGTTGTTAAGTTGATTGAAATTCATGGTGCAGAATCAAACGTTGCTGTTTACCGATTCGTGATTGCTTCCGTCGAAACGGTGAAGGCGTCCCGGAAGCGCCGCAACGCCTGCTCGCTGCCGCCGCTGGCCCACGCTTCGAGGCCGATAGTGCCGCGATAACCGGCGCTTGCCAGTGCGCGGGCAATGGCTGGATAGTTGATCTCGCCGGTTCCGGGTTCGCATCGTCCGGGCACGTCGGCCACCTGAATCTCACCGATATACGGCAGTGCGCGCCGCACCAGTTCGATCAGGTTGCCCTCGCCGATCTGCGCGTGATAGAGATCGAGATTGAGCCGCAGATGCGGACTGTCGACTGCGCTCACCAGCGCCAGCGTGTCTGCTGCGCGGGCGAACGGCACTCCTGGGTGATCCACCTCGGTGTTCAGGTTTTCGAGGCAGAACACCAGGCCCGCGCGTTGCCCTAACTCGGCGATGCGCGTCAGCGTGCGCTGCGCCGCCAGCCACATGGGGCCGGACGCCGCCGCTATCGGCTGGACCGGCAGTCCCGCAGCGTCGAGGCCGGTTCCGTGCAAATTGAGGCGGGGGCAGCCGAGCCTGCCGGCGGCTTCGATGGATTGTTCGGCGGTGCGCAGCAAGGCATCTGCGCCTGCAGCGGTGATCAGATCGCCTTCGATATAACCGGTCATCGACGAAAAGCGGGCGCCGGTTCGCGCCAGCGCGTTGAGGTCGTGCCGGGTCCAGTCCCAGATCTCGACTTGAAAGCCCAAGTCATGGATTTTTCGAACTCGGTCGACAAACGGCAAATCCTGAAAGACCATTTCAGCGCATATCGCTAGTTGAAACATGATAGATCTCCAAGTTAAATCACGGCAATGATGTCGAATGACTGCAGCGGCGCAGCGCAGTGCCGATGGGCGGTCATTGCAGGTATAGATCAGCGATACTGGCCCGCGTATTTCTCGACCAGCTCGACGTTGTCGCGGGTGACGAAGCTGGGGCCGGTGGCGACGTGGCGAGGGCCGAAATGCGGGATCAGCCCATACAGTTTGAGGCGCCGCTGGAAATTGGCGTCCGCCAGCAGCGTCTTGCGTGCCTGATCGATATTCTGCATCTTGTCGCGTCGCATGATGGCTAGCATGGCCACCGGGATATACCCTTGCAGATAGGGTTGCTGGTCGACTGCGAACGCTACCGTGCCCGCTGCAATGGCCTGGTTGATCTCAGGCGTCATATCGAAGGTGGCGAAATAGATCTTGCCGGTCAGACGGCGCTTTTGCACCGCCCGCAGCGATGGCACAGCGGAGGTTGGGCCGAGTGTAAGGATGGCTTGGATATCCGGGCGTTTGCTCAAGGTTCCGAACACGCGGTTCTCGACCTCGGTGGGATCGTTGCCTGAGTCGAGCGTCGACTGCTTGAAGTCCGCGCCGATCGCATCGCCGAAGCCGCGGCAACGCTCGAACGATTCGGGATTGGTCACATTGTTGTTGACGCACAGGAAGCACTTGACGCCGGCGGCTTTTGCCCGTTCGCCGGCCGCTTTGCCGGCGTCGTATTCGCGCTGTCCGATGTGCAGCAAGGCGCCCAATGCTTCGCTCTGCCGATCGGTGCCCGAATTGAAGGTGATGAGCGGAATATGTTTTGCGGCGATCCTGCGGATCGGTGCTTGCACGATGTCGAAGTCGGGAATGGTGGTGATGACGCCGTCGTAGTTGTGCGCCGCGACCTGCTCCAGGATGCGCGTCATGTCGGCCAGGTCGCCGTTCGGCGGATTGCGGTAATGCACCGTGACGCCGAAGTCCTGCCCGGCGTCTTTGATCGCATTCTTGACCACGTTCCAGAATGGATCCGAATCGGGCGCGTGCGTGATCAATACGAACCGTGCCTCTGCGGCGAATGCATGCGCGCTGAACGCAAGGATAGCGAAGGCCGCAAGCCGGATGGCTACTCGTCTCATGCTTTGTCTCCTGATGGTTTGGTTGGTTTGATGACTGCTCTGTGGCGTAGTCATGTTACGGCCGCAGCATCCGCGGGCGGACATTCGAAAATAACCATTCTGGTTATTTCAAGTAAAATCAATCAGTTATGAAGTTTGTTGGGTAGCGCACCGGTTAGATCCGAAACGTTGAAGCCATCCGCCAGAGGAGATCGCAACCATGCACGGACTCGACCGCTATGCGGCGATCACTATCGTTGACAAGCTGCTGGACATACTGCGTTCCGAACTCGGCGAGGCGGCTCAGGGCGCGTGGCCGATTCTCAGTGCGCTGCTGCGAAATTTTCTGAGCGGCCGTCACACGACCATCACCGCGCTCGCCGATCTCTCCGGCCTGCCGCGCAGCAGCGCGCGCCGCATCATCTTTGGATTGAAGGCGCAGGGATGGCTGCAGCTGCCGCCGATGTCGGCGCACAGCAATCGCGCTCAGGTCACGCCTTCGGCTTTGCTGCTGGACCGCCTCGACAGCATCACCGGGCACACCATCAAGCTACTGGTGGATGCGGTCGACACACAATCGTTCGACCGCTTCAATGCAGTAACCCTGAACCCCGCCGCCGATATCGCATGGCCGCGTCCCGCCGCATCTGGCTTTGATGCGGCGGTCGAATTGACGTTGGTCGCCTATGCCGATCCGGTGTTCGACATCATCAAACAGAATCGCGCCGATGTTGAACGCTTCCTGGGCATGCGGCTGCGCATCCTGACCTACCCGCAAGATACCTATCGGCCGATGCTCGACGCCGCCCTGGCGCCGTCGTCGAGCCTTACCCCGGCTCCGGCCGCGCCTGTGCTGGTAGCCATTCCGTTTCCGTGGCTGGCAGAGTCTTGTCGCGACGGACGGCTGCTCGATTTGCAAATGCTGGAAGCGGGCGGCCAGGTATCCGGCGCCGATTTCTACGATGCCGTATGGCGTGCCGGCTGGTGCCAGGGGCGTCTGTATGGCATGCCGATCCAGCCGACGCTGGATTTTCTCTGGTATCGGCAGGATCTGTTCGATGCAGAGGGATTGTCGCCGCCACGTTGCTTTGAAGACGTCATCGAATGTGCTCGCGTGTTGCACCGGCCCAGTCGAGCGCGCGCCGGAATTACGTGGAGCGCCGCGCCGGGCCTGCCGATCGCCGAGACGTTCTTACAGATTCTGGGTGCGCAAGGCGCACTTTCCGGCGACGCCGGCGTGCTGATGGTCGATACCGAGGCGGGCCGGCGGGTCTGCGAATATTTGCGTGCGCTGCTTCCTTATTCGCAAGCCCAGCTGCGTAGTGCTCATTGGGTACGCAGCGCACAGATATTCGGGCGCGGACAAGCCGCGATGTGCTACGGCTGGTCGAACCGTCACGGCATGCTCGACAGTCATGCGCTATTGCAAAAAGGCGGCCGTATCGGTTTGCAGTTGCATCCGACGTTTGCGCCCGGCATGACGCCGATTTCACCCCTAGGCGGCGCCCTGCTGGCGATTCCGTCCAGCAGCCATGACAGCGCTGCACAGCGCGCCTGGAAGGCGATTGAGACGCTGACTTCGCCGGAACTGATGAAATACTTTGTGCTGCACGGCGCGGCCGGCAATGCGCGCTATTCGGTAGCCGAGGACCGTTATGTATTGCAGCGCAATCGCGTCATCGGCGTGATGGGGCAACTGGCAGAGGCGCAACAGATTCAGGCATTTCCTGCACCGGCGCTGCCGCACTATCACGCAGTGATACAGATACTGAGCGATCATCTTGAAGCGTTGCTGTTCGATACCGGGAAGGATGTGTCGGCCGGGCTTGGCCGATTGCAAACGGCCTTGACTCGTTCTCATCGCGCAGCCACCAAGGGACCTGTGAAACGTCAGGCCTGAGTAAGCCGACCGCCGAGCTTTTTGGCTCGGCGGCGGCCGGACTAAATATAGGCTTCAGCGCTAAACTTCAGCGATACGCTTGGCAATATGCGCCAACGCTTCTTCCACCTGGTCGACCAGGATCAGGCAAAGATCGCCCGGCGACAGATGCGACAAGGCGGTATCGATGGCGACAAATTCGCCGTTGATTTCTTCGGTCGACGTGGTGCGGCGGGCATTTTGCAGGCCTTCGCGCAACAGGCCGAGCACTTCGCCGTCGGCGCGGCCGCGCTGGCATTGGTCTTGATACAGGATTACCTGATCGAAGGCGTCGCCGAGGATTTCAGTCTGATGGCGGATGTCGATATCGCGCCGGTCGCCGGCGCCGCTGATGACTACCGAGCGGCGTTTGGCGGGCATGCTGTCGATGGCCTTTACCAGCGCCTGGATCGCATCCGGGTTGTGGCCGTAATCGGCAATCAGGGTGGCGCCGCGATAGTCGAATACATTGAAGCGGCCTGGTGCGGTGGCGGCGTCGTTGATGAAGGTGCCGAGGCCGGCGTGGATCACATCCCAATCCAGGTTCAAGGCCCAGGCGGCGGCAATCGCCGCCATGGCGTTTTCGATCTGGAAGCCGATCGTGCCGTTGCGGGTCAGCGGGATTTCTTGCAGCGCTATCCGATGCTCTTGCTTGCCCTTGGCGGCGACGATGGCGTTGCCGTCCTGGTACACCACCCGATGCCCTTGGGCGCGGTGGGTGGTCATCAGCGGGTGATGGAAATCGTGGGCGAAAAAGGTGACGGAACCGGAGCAGGATTTGGCCATGCTGGCGACCATCGGATCGGCCGCGTTCAAGACGGCATGGCCGCCAGGGGCGACGTTTTCGACGATCACGCGTTTGACCACGCTCAGGTCTTCCACCGTGCTGATATAGCTCAGGCCGAGGTGATCGCCCATGCCGATGTTGGTGACCACGGCGACATCGCAGCGATCGAAGCCGAGGCCTTCACGCAAGATGCCGCCACGCGCGGTTTCAAACACGGCGGCGTCGACGTCCGGGTGCATCAAGACATTGCGGGCGCTGCGCGGACCGCTGCAATCGCCGGTGTCGATGCGTTGCTGTTCGATGTAGACGCCGTCGGAATTGGTCATGCCGACGCGCAGCCCTTTGCGGCCCAGCAGGTGGGCGATCAGGCGCACGGTAGTGGTTTTGCCGTTGGTGCCGGCCACCGCTACCAGCGGGATGCGGCCGTTGTCGCCGTCTTTGAACATGGTCGACATGATGGCGGCGCCGACTGCGCGGCCCTTGCCGTAGGAAGGGCTGATGTGCATGCGCAAGCCGGGTGCGGCGTTGACTTCGACTACGCCGCCTTCCTGTTCTTCCAGCGGTTGGTGAACATTGTTGCAGACCACATCGACGCCGCAGATATCGAGGCCCACCATTTGCGCCGCAGCCACTGCACGTGCCGCCAGCTCCGGATGGACATCTTCGGTGACATCGGTCGCGGTGCCGCCGGTGCTCAGGTTGGCGTTGTTGCGCAAGACCACGCGCACGCCTTGCTGCGGAATCGAATCGGCGCTGTAATTCTGCTTGGCCAAGGTGGCCAGGGCGATCGCATCGAAGCGGATTTTGGTCAGTGAAGTGGCATGGCCTTCGCCGCGCAGCGGGTCGCTATTGACCTGCTCCACCAACTGGCTGATGCTGCGCACGCCATCGCCGATGACTTGCGGCGGATCGCGGCGGGCGGCGGCAATCAGTTGCTTGCCGACTACCAGCAGACGGAAATCGTGGCCCGGCAGATAGCGCTCGACGATGACTTCCGAGCAGATTTTTGCAGCGACTTCAAAGGCCGCCATGATTTGTTCGCGGGCGGTGATGTTGACCGCCACGCCCTTGCCTTGATTGCCGTCGCGCGGTTTGAGCACCACCGGGCCGGCGATTTCCTGGGCTGCAGCCCAGGCTTCTTCGGCGCTGCTGACCACCCGGCCCATAGGCACCGGCACGCCGGCAGCGTTCAGCAGCTTTTTGGTCAGGTCTTTGTCTTGGGCGATCGATTCGGCGATGGCGCTGGTGTGGTTGGTTTCGGCCGCCTGGATGCGGCGTTGGCGGCTGCCCCAGCCGAATTGCACCATGCTGCCGCCGGTCAGGCGGCGGAATGGAATGCCGCGCGCTACGGCGGCTTGCACGATGGAGCCGGTGCTTGGTCCGAGGCGGATGTCTTCGTCCAGTTCCTGCAGGTTGGCCAAGGCGCCGGTGAGATCGAAAAGCTTGTCTTCCAGCGCTGCCAGGCACAGCTCCTGCGCCAGTCGGAAAGCCAGCTTGCCGACATCTTCTTCAGTGTATTCAACGATTACCTGATAGACGCCGGCTTCCAGCGTGGGCACGGTGCGGCTGAAAGTGACCGGGCAACCGGCTTCCGATTGCAGTCCGAGCGCGGCAATCTCCAATGCGTGGGCCATCGAGACCACTTCGCTTTTGCCGCTTGCTTCCAGGAAGCCGATCTGTGGGAAGCGTTCACGTAGCCTGGCTTCGAAACCCGCGATGCCTGCGATGGCGCGCTCGGCATCGGTACAAGACACGATGGCTTCGATAGCGGTATGTCGACTCCACAGATTGGGGCCGCGAAGTACTCGGATACGTGATACGTCCATCAACAAGTTTTCCTATTGTTACTAATCAAAAAAAGCAGGGTGGGCAAAAAGTGCCGACCCTGCTTAAATTTTTAAACCATCTCGAAAGTCTCTATCCCTGCACGCATCAAATCGTGAGAGATGTCCAGCGCCCATGCGGCAGCCACTGCCGCCAATACATTTTCAATCTGGAAGCGGTCTTTGCTGCGGGCAATCAACGGCACGGTGGTGATGTCGGCCAGTAGCGTTTCGTTCTTGCCGATGGCCAGCATGATCTGGTCATTGCGGATAAAGACCGCACGCTTGCCTTGCTCAAGCTGTTCTGCAATCACCGGCAGGGCAGGGTCGAGGCCAAAGAAAATCACTTCGCCGTCGCACAACGGCGCCATGCCCGCTACCAGCGGATCGGCGGCGTTCAGCACGGCGACGCCGCCCGGCAAGACGACATCGACCTGGGTCCGGGTCACTTTCACCATTTCCTCGGCGTCGCCGATGTAGTACTGCGGCGAGCTGTCGTCGGCGGCAATATTGGTGACGACGCCGACCTGGCAGCGGTCGTAGACCAGGCCTTCCGACAGGATGGTCTCGTGGCTGTTCTCGAACACGGCGGCTTCGACTGCGCGGTTGATCAGCACCCGTTGCGCCGATTCCCAATTGGCGCGGTCGCCTTTTTCGACTTGCCGCTGCGCGAAATAGAGGCCGTCGCCGCAAGCCAGGCCGACATGGTTGCCGCTCAAGTGGAGTTGCCAGGCGATCAGGCGCGAGACGGTGGTTTTGCCATGGGTGCCGGTGACGCCGACGATCGGGATGCGGCCATTGTCGGCCGCGGCGAACAGGTGCTCGATGATGGCCCTGCCCACCGGGCGCGGCCTGCCTTCAGCCGGTTTCAGATGCATCAGCAAGCCGGGGCCGGCATTGACTTCGACGATCGCGCCGCGCTGTTCTTCCAGCGGACGGGAAATGTCTTCGGCCACCAGGTCGACGCCGGCAATATCCAGGCCGACCACGCGTGCCGCCAGCGACGCTGCGGCGGCGACGCTGGGATGTACCAGATCGGTGACGTCGATGGCGACGTTGCCGTTACGTTGGATTAATATTTGCTGGCCTGCTGCGGGGATCGATTCGCCGGTATAGCCTTGCCTCTCCAGTTCCACCCGCACCACCGGTTCTTCATCCAGCAACACCAGGCTTAGCGGACATTCTTCGAGTTCGCCGCGGCGCGGGTCGGAATTGATCTGCCTGTCTATCAGTTGCCGGATGGTCGAACTGCCATCGGCTGTGACTGACAGCGGCTCGCCGCGCGCAGCTGCCGCCAGCCGGCCGCCGACGACCAACAGCCGATGCTCATTGCCGCGAATGAAACGTTCGACAATGACGCTGCTGCCTTCTTGCAATGCGAGTTCGTAAGCGGTTTCGATTTCAGTACGGGTCTTGAGGTCGATGAAGACGCCGCGGCCATGATTTGCATCGGACGGCTTGACGACCACCGGCAAGCCGATATCTTCGGCCGCTTCCCAGGCTTCTGCGGCGCTTTCCACCAGTTGTCCTTCCGGCACCGGCACGCCGCAAGCTTGCAGCAAGTTTTTGGTCAAGTCTTTGTCGCTGGAGATGCTTTCGGCGATGGCGCTGGTTTGATCGGTTTCCGCGGTCCAGATGCGGCGCTGGCGAATGCCGTGGCCGAGCTGCACCAGATTGCCTTCAGTGAGGCGGAAAGAGGGGATGCGCCGCTCATTTGCCGCATCCACGATACAGGCCGTGCTTGGTCCCAGGCAGAGCGAATCCACCATGCTGCGCAGTTCAACGATGGTGGCAGGAACGTCGAATTTTTTGTCCTCAATCGCCGCCATGACCAGGTCGCGGGCGGCGTGCATGGCGGCGCGGGTCACTTGTTCATGGCGCGCGCGGACCGCAACCTTGTAGACGCCGCGCACCGAGGTGCTGCGCGCCTTGCCGAAACCGCCGGGCATGCCGGCCAGGTTTTGCAATTCCAGCGTGACGTGTTCGAGAATATGGCCGGGCCAGGTGCCGTCTTGCAGCCGCTGCACAAAACCGCCGCGTTCGCCGTAGCTGCAGCGATGCTCGATCAGGGAAGGCAGCCAGCTGGTCAGGCGCTGGTTAAAGCCGGGCAGGGTATTGGAGGGGAAATCTTCCAGTTCGCCGATGTCGATCCACGCCTCAAGAGTTGGTCGATACGTCCAGATATTTGGTCCGCGTAGCGACATGATGCGGAGAATTTCGATGTTTTTCATGAGTGAGCAATGAGGCAATGCAATAGGACGATACTTACGTGAATGCTGAAATTTTTGCATGTGCCGGTTTCAACACCCTGCAATTATCTGTAACGCACTAAAGCGTGAATTGGTTTACAAGGGCTCACCAAATAACAAAAAGATAGGATTAATTGGTAACGAAAAGTAACGTTTCCGAAAAACCCGATAGGATATAATACTTGCGGCAGACGATGTGCGCCATTTGCGGCGATTTCACACAAAATTCCATCCGGTCCGTATTCGTCTCTATGATGCATGCGGACACACCATGCCGTTTAGATGAAAAGCAACCCTTTATCCCCTGTGCTCACCACTAGTAATTATTTATCGCCTGATTTGTCACCGGCGCTGCCCGTCTCCTGGCGTGCCGAAGTGACAACTCAGCTGGCTCCCGCCGAAGAGATTCTGGCGTCCCTGGAAGTCGATCTCAACGCCTCGCTGCATTTTGCGCGGGGGTTGGTATTGCTCACCAATCAGCGCGTGCTGGCCAAGATGGCCGCAGACAGCGGCTGGCGCGAATGGGCTTACCGGCCGGGCCTGAAGCTGGGCCATCACGATCATGCCGGCGTCGGCAGCCTGGAATTGTTTGATGAGCAACAGCAGCTGGCCAGCTGGCGTTACACGCTCGGTCTTAACCTGGAAGCGCTGCGCCTGATCAAGCTCTTTGAGCAGCAGCGCGACGATCATCTGGCCGGGCGCTCGGCAGCGCGCCAGGAGCAAGCCACTTGTCCGCAGTGCAAAGCGCCGTTGCCGCCCGGTAGCGACGAGTGCCTGATTTGCCCCGAAAAGAAAGAGGCAGCTTCCTCGACCTGGGCCTTGTTCCGGCTGGCGCGTTTTGCCACGCCCTACAAGGGCATGCTGCTGCTGGGTTTTATCTTGATGCTGATTTCTACCGCCGCCACCCTGGTGCCGCCTTATCTGATGGGGCCCTTGATGGACAACGTGCTGATTCCATATCAAAACGGCAAGCCGATCAACTACGATCTGGTCAAGCTTTATCTGTCCGGTCTATTGGCTTCGGCATTGGTTGCCTGGAGCCTGGGCTGGGCCCGTACTTATATCCTGGCCCTGGTCAGCGAACGCATCGGCGCCAATTTGCGCACCACTACCTACGAGCATTTGCTGCGTCTGTCGCAAGAGTATTTCGGCGGCAAACGCACCGGCGATCTGATGGCCCGCATCGGTTCCGAAAGCGATCGTATCTGCGTGTTCCTGTCCTTGCATTTGCTGGATTTCGCGATCGATGTGCTGATGATCGTGATGACCGCGGTGATCCTGTTCTCGATCAATCCCTGGCTGGCGCTGGTGACGCTGGTGCCGTTGCCGTTCATTGCCTGGATGATCCACCTGGTCCGGGATCGCTTGAAGCATGGTTTTGAAAAGATCGATCGTATCTGGGCCGAGGTGACCAATGTCCTGGCCGATACGATTCCCGGGATCCGCGTGGTCAAGGCGTTCGCCCAGGAAAAGCGCGAAGCCACGCGTTTCCGCGACGCCAACCAACACAACCTGCTGGTCAACGACAGGGTCAATAAAATCTGGTCCCTGTTCTCGCCGACGGTCACCTTGCTGACTGAAGCGGGTTTGCTGGTGGTCTGGGTTTTCGGTATCTGGCAAGTCTCGAAAAATGAAATCACGGTCGGTGTGCTGGCCTCGTTCCTGGCTTACATCAGCCGCTTCTATACCCGTCTGGATTCGATGAGCCGGATCGTTTCGGTGACGCAAAAAGCCGCGGTCGGCGCCAAGCGTATTTTCGAAATCCTGGATCATGTATCCAGTGTGCCGGAGCCGGCCAACCCGGTGCATCTGGAACATGTGAAAGGCGCCATCGAATTGCGCAATATCGGTTTCCGTTACGGCAACCGGGCAGTGATGCGCGATGTCAATCTGACGATTGCTCCGGGCGAGATGATCGGCCTGGTGGGGCATAGCGGTTCCGGCAAGAGCACCCTGGTCAATCTGATCTGCCGCTTTTATGATGTGTCGGAAGGATCGATACGGATAGACGGCGTGGATATTCGCTCGATGCCGATCTCTGAATACCGCCGCAATATCGGCCTGGTGCTGCAAGAGCCGTTCCTGTTTTTCGGCACGATTGCCGAGAATATCTGCTACGGCAAACCGGAGGCCACACGCGAAGAAATCGTTGCCGCCGCGCGCGCCGCCCATGCCCACGAATTCATTTTGCGTTTGCCGCAGGGTTACGATTCGCTGGTGGGCGAACGCGGCCAGGCGCTGTCTGGCGGCGAACGCCAGCGTATTTCGATTGCCCGCGCCTTGCTGATCGACCCGCGCATCCTGATCATGGATGAAGCCACTTCGTCGGTCGATACCACTACAGAAAAAGAGATCCAGAAGGCTTTGGACAACCTGGTGCAGGGGCGCACTACGATTGCGATTGCTCACCGTTTGTCGACCTTGCGCAAGGCTGACCGGCTGGTGGTGCTGGATCGCGGCCAGATTGTCGAAGTCGGCAGCCACGATGAATTGATGCTGCGCGAAGGCGCTTATTATCGTCTCTATCAGGCGCAGTTGCGCAATGTCGATACAGAGCCGACATTAATCGACGAAGATAGCCAAGACAGTGAAGAGAGCGCTGCATGACAATCCATGATTTCAAACTAAGCCGCAATGCCTTTGGCCGTCTGGTATACACCGGCGCGAACGGCGAGGTGCATGAAGGCGCGGTGCCGGTGCGCGCCTTTCCTATCGGCGCGCCGGACGACGGTATTTCGCTGGTGAACGGCGACGGCCAGGAGCTGGCCTGGATTTCACGCCTGGGCGATTTGCCGGATGCGACTCGCGCCATGGTTGAGAAAGAGCTGGCGAGCCGTGAATTCATGCCGGAAATCCGGCGTATTCAACGGGTGTCCAGTTTTACGGCGCCCAGCACCTGGTACGTGGAAACCAATCGCGGCGATGCTGCTTTTACTCTGAAGGGTGAAGAAGATATTCGCCGCATCGTGGCGACCAGTTTGTTGATTGCCGACAGCCACGGCGTGCAGTTTCTGATACGCGATACTCAGGCACTGGATAAGGCCAGCCGCAAGATTCTGGATCGCTTCTTGTAAAAAAACAGCGGGCGGCTCTCGCTGGCCGTCTGTTGCGGTCTGCCGGTCAGCGCCGAGGCTGGCCCGGCATCTTAAAATTGTTCGTCCGCGCCCAGGTAGCGCCATTGCCCTTCCGGCAGATTCCCCAATTTCACGCCGCCAATCCGCACCCGTTTCAACCCCAGCACCTTGAGGCCGACCATATCGCACATGCGGCGAATCTGGCGCTTTTTACCTTCACGCAAGGTGAAACTCAGCTGATCTTCGTTTTGCCATTTGACGATGGCCGGCTTGAGCCGTTTGCCGTCCAGGGTCAGGCCGTGATTGAGGCGGCGCAGTTCGGCGTCGGGCAGCTTGTCGCCTTTGGTGTAGCGCACCCGCACCAGGTACTCTTTATCGACGCTGGTTTCTTCACCGATCAGATGCTTGGCGATGCGGCCATCCTGAGTCAGCACCAGCAGGCCGACCGAATCGATGTCGAGGCGGCCGGCCGGCACCAGGCTGCGCAGCTGGGTTGGATGGAACAAGGTCGGCGAGCGGTCTTCGCTCCAGCGATTGGCTTCCTTGATCAGCGCTACTGCCGGTTGATAACCGTCTTCGGCCTGGCCGCTGACGTAACCGACCGGTTTGTTGATCAGGATGGTGACGCGTTTCGATTGTTCGGCCGCGGCCTGGCGTTCGACGCTGATGCGCTGGCTCGGCAGCACTTTGCTGCCGAGTTCCGATACGACGACGCCGTCAACCCGGACCCAGCCGCGAGCGATCCATTCATCGGCTTCGCGGCGCGAGCATAGCCCGAGTTCTGACATGCGTTTGGAAAGGCGTAATGGTTCGGTCATGGAATGCAAAAAATAAGAAGAGTATAAAAAACAAAAACTGCAGGGCAGCTTAAATCAAATTTAAATACGCAGCGCATCCAGCAAATCGGTTTCCAGCTGGATTTGCAGGCGCGCATGGTTGAGCGCATTGCCGTCGACCAGGAACACGTCTTCGACCCGCTCGCCGAGCGTCATGATCTTGGCGGTGTGTAAATTGATCTTGTGCTTGGCCAGGACGCTGGCGACGGAATACAGCAGCCCGGTACGGTCGTTGGCGGTAATCGACAGCAGGTAATACTGGCCGCGGTCGTCGGGCCGCAGATCGACCGTGGGCGTTACCGGGAAGGTGCGCGACAGCCGCGACAGGCGGCCCTTGGAAGGCGCCGGCAGGGGGCTGTCGGTTTGCAGCAAAACCGTCAGTTCATGCTCGATCAGGTTGATGATATCGCGATAATGCTTGGCAAACAGCGGTGCGCTGATGAGGAAGGAATCGAGCGCATAACCGTGCCGCGTGGTCTGGATTTTTGCATCCAGGATGCTGAAATTCTTGCTGTCGAAATAGCTGCAGATGCGGATGAACAGGTCGCTCCGGTCCTTGGTGTAGACCGCCACCTGCAAACCTTCGCCGATCGGCGCCAGACGGCACTTGACGATCGGATTGACGCTGTCGATCTGGTTGCAGAAGGAGCGGGTTTGCCAGGCAATGTCGGAAGCGTCGTGACGCAAGAAATAGGCGACATCGAGTTGCTGCCACAACTGCTCATGGGCGTCTGCCGCCAGGCCATACAGGCGCAGGGTTTTCAAGGCTTCTTCCTGGCGGTTCTTCAGTTCGCGATCGGCCGATGGCGTTTCGCCGCCGAGCACCCGCAGCGTCATGCGGTACAAGTCTTCCAGCAATTTACCTTTCCAGGCGTTCCACACCTTGGGGCTGGTGCCGCGGATGTCGGCCACGGTCAGCAGGTAGAGCGCGGTCAGGTGGCGCTCGTCCTTGACGGTGGCGGCAAAGTTGAGGATCACCTCGGGGTCCGACAGATCCTGTTTTTGCGCCACTTGCGACATGGTCAGGTGGTGCTCGACCAGGAACACCACCAGTTCGGTATCCGCCGCCGGCAAGCCGTGCTGCTGGCAGAAGTGCAGGGCGTCGGTCATGCCCAGTTTTGAGTGATCGCCGCCGCGGCCCTTGGCGATGTCATGGAACAAGGCCGCCACATACAACAGCCAGGAGCGCGGGAAATTGGCGATCAGCTGGCTGCAAAACGGATATTCATGGGCGTGTTCGCTCATGGTGAAGCGGCGCACATTGCGCACCACCATCAGGATATGCTGGTCGACCGTGTAGACATGGAACAGGTCGTGCTGCATCTGGCCGACGATGCGCCGGAAATTGGGCAGGTAACGGCCCAGGATGCTGGTTTGGTTCATGCCGCGCAGCGCGTGGGTAATCCCTTGCGGCGCCTGGATGATCTGGATAAACAGCGAACGATTCACCGGATCGCGGCGGAAGCTGTTGTCGATCTTGACGCGGGCGTGCCACAAGGCGCGCCGGGTGCGCGCGGTCATATCCTTCAGTTCGCTGTGCTGGGCCAGCAACAGGAACAGCTCCAGCATCGCCGACGGCGTGGTTTTAAACAGGTCGTCGCGGGCGATATCGATCAGGCGGTTAAGGTGATTGAAACGGTCGTTGATGCGCTGCGGCACCATCGGCTGCGGAAACAGTTGCACTTCGATGTTCTGCAGCAGGATGGTGTTGAGCTGGGTCACCGCTTTGGCGGCCCAGTAATAGCGCTGCATCAGGTATTCGCTGGCGCGCCGGGTTTCCGTGGTCTGGAAACCGAGTGCTTCGGCGATTGGCGTCTGGACGTCGAACACCAGCCGGTCTTCGCGGCGGTTGGTGTAGATGTGCAGGCGGATCCGGATATCCTTGAAGGCGCGTTCCTGGCGCGACAGCTGGCGCGCTTCGGCGGCCGTGATCAGGCCATGCTTGGCCAGCTTGGGCCAGGATTCGCCGAGGCCGGCAGCTTTTGCCACCCACAGAATGACTTGCAAATCGCGCAAACCGCCCGGGCTTTCCTTGCAGTTCGGTTCCAGGCTGTAGGGCGTGTCTTCATACTTGACGTGGCGCTGGTGCATTTCCAGGATTTTTCCCTGGAAAAAGGCGCAGGCGTCCATGGCCGCGTTGCAGCGTTCTTGCAGTTGATGGAACAGCGGCTGATTGCCGCTCACCAGCCGCGCTTCCAGTAGGCTGGTCTGGACCGTGATGTCGGCGGCGGATTCGCTCAGGCATTCGTCGATGGTGCGGATGCTGTGGCCGATTTCTAGGCCGATATCCCAAAACAGCTGCACCAGCTGTTCCAGCTTGGCTTTCAATTCGGCGTCCGGGCTGGCGGCCAGCAGGATCAGGACATCGACGTCGGAATGCGGGAACAACTCGCCGCGGCCATAACCGCCCACCGCCACCAGCGCCGCGCTGGAGGGCAGCTCCAGCATTTTCCAGGCTTGCGTCAGGGCGATGTCGACGCTGCGTCGCAGCGCCGTCAGCAGTTCGCCGGGTTTGCCCTCTGCCAGAAATGCAGAGATGATGGTTTGCCGTTCGCTTCTAAGCTGTTTTTTGAGAGTCGCGGCAAGGGTCGTCATGTATATGTGAGCCAACTACGCGGCAGCGGTCGCTTGTTGAATGAAGGCAGGCGGTGGCGGCGTGCCCGCGGATTGGGTCAGGATTTCGTAGCCGGTTTCAGTGACCAGCACCGTATGCTCCCATTGTGCGGAGAGGCTGCGATCCTTGGTCTTGATGGTCCAGCCGTCGCCCATTTCGCGGATATCGCGGCGGCCGGCGTTGATCATCGGCTCGACCGTGAAAATCATGCCGGCTTCCAGCCGTTCCAGCGTGCCGGGGCGGCCGTAATGCAATACCTGCGGCTCTTCGTGGAATACCTTGCCGATGCCGTGGCCGCAGAATTCGCGGACTACGCTGTAGCCGGCTTTTTCAGCGTGCTGTTGAATCACATAGCCGATATCGCCCAGATGTGCGCCGGGTTTGATCTTGGCGATCCCAAGCCACATGCATTCATAGGTGATGTCGCCCAGGCGCTTGGCCATGATAGAGGGCTCGCCGACATAAAACATGCGGCTGGTGTCGCCGTGGTAGCCATTCTTGATGACGGTGATGTCGAGATTCACGACATCGCCGCTTTTCAATACCTTGTCGCCTGGAATGCCGTGGCAGATAACGTCATTAACCGAGGTGCAGATGGCCTTCGGATAGGGCGTATAGCCGGGTGGGCAATAATTCAGCGGGGCAGGGATGGTGTCTTGCACATTTGTCATGTACTCGTGGCACAGGCGATCCAGCTCGCCGGTGGTAACGCCGACTTTGACGAACGGCGTGATGTAATCGAGCACTTCCGAGGCAAGCCTGCCGGCGATGCGCATGCCGGCAATATCTTCGGCGGTTTTAATGGAGATAGAGGTCATAAGATGGGAAATTCGAGAAAATTCGGTGAATTCTTTAGAAAAAGAGGCAAAAAACGCCTGGATTCAGTCAAGAGACGATTATAAACGAGGCTAAGGAGATGCGCTTAAAGATATGCCTCGCGGCGCTTGAAGAAGTCTGGGGTTTTGGGGTACAATCTTAGGTTAGCTCGAATCGCTATTCGGCTATCTCGATGTTTGAGTTGTCTATTTTATGTTTGAAAATCGGTTTTAAAAGCGCGAATCCGCTCGAAAAGGGTGCTGTTTTTGTCCGGCTGCAATGCTGGCAACTGCGGTGACTGAGCGGGTTCCAGACCTAACCCTGGAGAAAATTATGTCAGTAACAATGCGTGAAATGCTGGAAGCCGGTGTCCACTTCGGTCACCAAACCCGTTTCTGGAACCCAAAGATGGCGCCGTTCATCTTCGGTCACCGCAACAAGATTCATATCGTCAACCTGGAAAAGACCCTTGGCATGTACCAAGAGGCGATGAAGTACATCCGCCAATTGTCATCCAACCGCGGCAACATCCTGTTTGTCGGCACCAAGCGTCAAGCACGCGAAATCGTTGCTGCTGAAGCAGCACGTTCGGGTTCGCCTTTCGTTGACCAGCGCTGGTTGGGCGGCATGCTGACCAACTTCAAGACCATCAAGACATCGATCAAGCGCCTGAAGGAAATGGAAGCTTCGATCGAAGACGGTTCGGTTGAGAAGCTGAGCAAAAAAGAAGCCCTGATGTTCCAGCGTGAGCTGGTCAAGCTGCAAAAAGCTATCGGCGGCATCAAGGACATGGGCGGCATTCCTGACGCAATTTTCGTGATCGACGTCGGCTACCACAAGGGCGCAATCACTGAAGCCGCTAAACTGGGCATCCCGGTTATCGGCGTGGTCGATACCAACCACTCGCCAGACGGCGTGACTTACGTTATCCCTGGTAACGACGACTCGTCCAAGGCAATCGCCCTGTACGCTCGCGGCGTTGCCGATGCGATCCTGGAAGGCCGTGCCAATGCAGTCAACGACGTGGTCGAAGCTATCAAGGGCGGCGCCGGCGATGAGTTCGTTGAAGTTAACGACCAGGCTTAAGCCTTCAATCTGAGGTCTCATACTTCAGAATAAAAAGGGGGCGTGGTTGCCCCTTTTTTTGTATCACTTGCTTGTGTTTTACCCGAATTTATACCTGAATATATTTTGAATGATGGCGCTGGAAAGCCGGTTGTCGAATGGACTGCCCTTGCACTGCACGGCAGCCGCGGATCACCGGCACAGCGCCAACTGTTAGGAGAATAGTATGGCGGCAATTACAGCAGCACTGGTAGGCGAACTGCGCGCAAAGACTGATGCGCCTATGATGGAATGCAAAAAAGCGTTGACCGAAGCGGCCGGCGACATGGACAAAGCAGAAGAAATTCTGCGCGTGAAACTGGGCGGCAAGGCTTCCAAGGCCGCTTCCCGCGTGACCGCCGAAGGCGTGGTTGCAGCGTATATCGCCGGCGGCGTTGGCGCCCTGGTGGAAGTCAACTGCGAAACCGACTTCGTGACCAAGAACGACGATTTCCTGGCTTTGGCAAATGCTTGCGCCAAGCTGGTTGCAGAAAACAATCCGGCCGACGTCGCTGCCTTGTCGGCTCTGCCGCTCGACGGTAGCACCGTTGAGACGGTTCGTGCCGCCTTGATCGGCCGTATCGGCGAGAACATGTCGATTCGCCGTTTCACACGTTTCGATACTGCCGCCAAGCTGGTTTCTTACCTGCACGGCACACGTATCGGCGTGATGGTTGACTACGACGGCGCTGACGAACAAGTCGGTAAAGACGTGGCCATGCACATTGCGGCGATGAAGCCGGTTTCCCTGTCGTCGGACCAGGTGCCTGCCGAACTGATCGAGAAAGAGCGTTCGGTAGCCACTCTGAAGGCGGCTGAATCCGGCAAGCCTGCGGATATCGCGGCCAAGATGATCGAAGGTTCGGTGCAGAAATTCCTGAAGGAAGTTTCCTTGCTGAATCAGACTTTCGTCAAGAACGACAAGCAAACTGTTGAACAAATGCTGAAAGCAACGAATACCAGCGTTAAGTCGTTCACCATGTTTGTGGTCGGTGAAGGCATCGAGAAGAAACAAGATGACTTCGCTGCAGAAGTTGCAGCGACGGTTGCTGCGGCCAAGCAGGCGTAAGCAAGAATACGGGCCGAAAGGCCCGTTTTTTTGGCTCTGAGGAATTTTCTTCGCGAGCCAAGGACTAAGGAATGCCTTGCTGAATCGCTGCTCCGTAACCCGGGCAGTGGAAAGTCGCAGGAGTCGGCGCTGAGCATTGTAAATCGCGCTGATAGTGGATTTTGCTGCAGTTTGGCCTGACAATGGCGCTGCAGTCCTTCAGCCAGGCATTGACTAATACACATATATCAATCGGAAAGCCACAAGGGGCCCAGACCATGACAAAACCAGCTTATAAGCGTGTTCTCCTGAAACTCTCCGGTGAGGCTCTGATGGGCGACGACGCCTATGGCATCAATCGTGCAACGATTGAGCGTATGGTTGCGGATGTTGCCGAAGTGGCCAAATTAGGCGTTGAACTGGCGATCGTGATCGGCGGCGGCAATATTTTCCGCGGCGTGGCGCCAGGTGCACAGGGCATGGATCGCGCCACCGCCGACTATATGGGGATGCTGGCGACGGTGATGAATTCGCTGGCGTTGGCAGACGCCATGCGCCAGGTTGGCATCACTGCCCGTGTGATGTCGGCAATCAGCATCGAACAGGTAGTAGAGCCTTATGTGCGGCCTAAAGCGCTGCAATATCTGGAAGAAGATAAAATTGTCATTTTTGCAGCGGGTACCGGTAATCCGTTTTTTACCACCGACACTGCAGCGGCATTGCGCGGTTCGGAAATCGGCGCGGAAATCGTTTTGAAGGCGACCAAGGTTGACGGCGTCTATAGCGCGGATCCAAATAAAGATCCAACGGCAACGCGTTATTCGCACATCACTTTCGATGAGGCAATCACCAAGCATCTGCAAGTCATGGATGCCACAGCGTTTGCTCTGTGCCGCGACCAGAAACTGCCGATCAAGGTGTTTTCCATCATCAAGCCGGGCGCGTTGAGGCGTGTCATTTTGGGCGAGGATGAAGGAACATTGGTGCACGTTTAAATTATTTATGTAATTTGCAATAATTGCGCAAATAGCTTGTGCAGATTGCCTGTATTGAATAAGTTAAGTATTACTCAATTTAAAAATCACTCGTTTTCGAAGAGGAGAGCAGCATGAGCATTGCTGACGTTAAAAAGAATACCGATCTAAGAATGCAAAAGTCGCTTGAGACTCTGCGCGCCGATCTGGCGAAAGTACGTACCGGCCGCGCCCACACCGGGATTCTCGATCACATCATGGTGGATTACTACGGTAGCGCAACCAATCTGAGCCAGGTTGCCAACGTGACTTTGATCGATGCGCGTACTATCGGCGTACAGCCTTGGGAAAAGAAAATGATTGCAGTGGTCGAGAAGGCCATCCGCGAATCCGATCTGGGCCTTAATCCATCCACCCAAGGCGAAATGATCCGGGTGCCGACGCCGCCGCTGACGGAAGAGCGCCGCAAGGAAATGGTGAAGCTGGTCAAGGGTGAGGCCGAGGATGCGAAAATTGCAGTTCGCAATATCCGGCGCGACGCTAACGAAGGCTTGAAGAAGCTGGTCAAGGACAAGGAATGCTCGGAAGACGACGAACGTCGTGCTCAGGATGAGATCCAGAAACTGACCGACAAGTTCGTGGCTGAAATCGACAAGCAAGTGATCGATAAAGAAAAAGAGATCCTGACGGTGTAAGTGCTGCCGATCTGCCGCTCTCCATTTTCTTATTTCATTATCTATGGCCCATACAAGTTCCACGCAATCGCTGCCGGCAAGCTCAACCGTGCCACGGCACGTTGCCATTATCATGGACGGCAACGGCCGCTGGGCGACCGGCCGCTTTTTGCCGCGTGTCGCCGGCCACGGCAAGGGCGTTGAAGCAGTGCGCGCGGTGGTCGAAGCCTGCGCTGTGCGCGGTGTCGAATATCTGACGCTGTTCGCCTTCAGCTCGGAAAACTGGCGCCGGCCGGCCGACGAAGTGTCGTTGCTGATGCGTTTGTTCATGGTGGCGCTGGAGCGTGAAGTGGGTAAGATGCACGCCAACGGCATTCGTCTGAAAGTGGTCGGCGATTTAAGCCGCTTCGATGACAAGCTGCAGCAAATGATCGATAACGCTGAGCGTAAGACAGCCGGCAACACGGCCATGACTGTCACCGTCTGCGCCAACTACGGCGGCCGCTGGGATGTGATGCAGGCAGTGCAAAAAATGCTGGCTGCACGCGGAGCGGCAGGCCAAGATGCTGCCGCGTTTTCCGAAGAGGAACTGGCGCAGCACCTGGCCATGGCCTATGCGCCTGAGCCGGATCTGTTTATTCGTACCGGCGGCGAGCAACGCATTTCCAATTTCCTGCTTTGGCAGCTGGCGTATAGCGAACTCTACTTTACCGACACCTACTGGCCGGATTTCGGCGCCGAAGAGCTGGACAAGGCGATTGCCTCCTATCAGCAACGAGAGCGCCGTTTTGGACGCACCAGCGCGCAATTGCTGGAACAGGCTTCCTGATGTTAAGAACGCGTGTCATCACGGCTCTGTTGTTATTGGCAGTCTTGCTGCCGATTTTGTACTTCAATTATTTCCCCGCATTCGTCGTCGTCTCGACACTCTTTTTTGCCGCAGCCATTTGGGAAAGCGCCAGGATCTTCGGCGCTTCCGCCAAAGCCGCTCTGGCCTGGGGGCTGGCTGCCCTGGCCTTGTTTGCCGCCATCATGTACACCGGCAGCGGCCCCAATATTCGTTTACTGTTTGTACTCTGCGTGGCAATTTGGTGTTTGCGCTTTGTGCCGGCGTTGGGCCTGGGTCTGCCGCCCTTGACCAGCCTTGGCAATCGGCTGGTTGCCGGCAGTTACGCCCTCGCGATTTTTGGCTGCTTCCTGGCGATTGTGGTGCTGTTTCATCAGTCGCCGCTGTATCTGTTGTCGGTCCTGGTGATCGTCTGGGTAGCCGATATCGGCGCCTATTTTTCCGGCAAGGCATTCGGCCGGCACAAGCTGGCGCCTTCGATTTCTCCTGGCAAATCCTGGGAAGGGGCGCTCGGCGGCTGGATTCTAGTGCTGATCATGGTATTCGGGTTTAGCCTGGCGCCAGCGCTGGCCGAGACTTTCCCGATGCGTTTGCTGGCTAGCTGGGGTTGGGCTGGATTGCTGGCGGCAACCACAGTGCTGGTAGCCGCCAGTGTCGCCGGCGATTTGTTCGAATCGCTGCTGAAACGCCGGGCCGGCGTCAAGGACAGCAGTAATCTGCTGCCTGGTCACGGCGGTGTGCTGGACCGCGTCGATGCGCTGATCCCGGTATTGCCCGTGGCCGCCTTATTAAGTTTTTGGTTTTAGGTCGTATGCAAAATATTACTATTCTCGGCTCCACCGGTTCGATCGGCATGTCGACGCTGGATGTGCTGGCGCGTCATCCTGAACGCTATTCGGTATATGCCCTGACCGCGCACAGCCGGGTCGAACAACTGGCGGAGCAATGCCTGCGCTTCAAGCCGCAGCTGGCGGTGGTCGGCAGCGCTGCCGCGGCGCAGCAGTTGAGCGCCTTGCTGCGGGACAAAGCGCCTGCGATTGAAGTGCTGTACGGCGATGCGGCGCTATGCCAGGTGGCCAGTGCCGAAGCCTGTCATACGGTGATGGCGGCTATCGTCGGGGCTGCAGGTCTGGCGCCGACTTTGGCAGCCGCCAAGGCCGGCAAAAAAATCCTGCTGGCGAACAAGGAAGCCTTGGTCATGTCGGGCCAGTTGTTTATCGATGCGGTGAAGCAAAGCGGCGCCTTGCTGTTGCCTATCGACAGCGAGCACAACGCGATTTTCCAGTGCCTGCCGCATGATTATCAGCGCCAGCCAGCCGCGCTTGGGGTCGAGAAGATCTTGCTGACCGCATCCGGCGGCCCGTTTTTGAACCGGGCGGTGGAGACGCTGGGTTCCGTCACGCCAGAAGAAGCGATTGCCCATCCGAACTGGGTCATGGGGCGCAAGATTTCGGTCGATTCCGCGACCATGATGAATAAGGGCCTGGAAGTAATCGAGGCGCATTGGCTGTTCGGCGCCTCGGCTGAACAGATCGAGGTGGTGATTCATCCGCAAAGCGTGATTCACTCGATGGTTTCTTATGTTGACGGTTCGGTCCTGGCGCAATTGGGCAACCCCGATATGCGTACCCCGATCGCCTACGCGCTTGCTTATCCGGAGCGGATGGCGTCCGGCGTCAATCCGCTCGATCTGACCGTGGTCGGGCAGTTACAATTCAGCCGGCCCGACCTGCAGCGCTTTCCTTGTTTGAAACTCGCGTATGATGCATTGCGAGCCGGTGGTTCGGCTGCAACAATATTGAACGCCGCGAATGAAATCGCTGTCCAAGCTTTTCTAGAGGGAAAAATCGGGTTTCGCATGATCGATCAATTGATAGCGCGCACCATGGATAAATTGCCGCTGTGCGCGGTAAGCGATATCGATTCCTTGCTTGAGCAGGATCTTCTCGCGCGTCAAACGCTTCACTCTTTCCTGATCGCATAGTACGTAATGGCCTTCCTGCAAACACTCCTCGCATTTGTTGTCGCACTCGGCTCGCTGGTCATCATCCACGAGCTTGGCCATTATTGGGTCGCGCGTTTGTGCGGCGTCAAGGTGCTGCGCTTTTCGGTGGGGATGGGAAAGATCATTTTCTCGCGCAGGTTTGGTCCCGATCAGACCGAATGGGCTATTTCGATTCTGCCTTTGGGCGGCTACGTCAAGATGCTCGATGCTCGCGAGCAAGACGTGAGCGGTTTGTCGCCGCAAGAACTGAAGCGCGAATTTACCAACCAGTCGGTATGGCGGCGCATGGCGATCGTGGCCGCTGGTCCGCTCGCCAATTTCGTTCTTGCCATTTTATTATTTGCCGGCTTGTACAGTTATGGCGAAATGGAGCCGACGCCAAGAGTGCGCGCCGTCGCCGAACAGACTGCAGCCTATCAGGCAGGTTTGCGCGGCGACGAATTAATTACAGCGGTGAACGGCGAAGCGATCCAGGCCTGGTCCGAGTTGCGCTGGAAAGTGATGCAGGGAGTTATCGACAAGACGCCGATCAAGCTCGATATCCGCAAGCCAAATCCCGGCCCTTCGGGCGGCAATTTGCTTGATACGGTCAATTTGCCGATAGGCGGCTTGACCGCTAAGGATCTTGAAGGCGATTATCTTGGCAAATTAGGCATCAAGCTGGCGCGCGCCAAGGCTGTGCTGGGCAAAATTCTGCCGGGCGGCCCTGCCATGCAGGCCGGCTTGCGCGAAGGCGATCTGATCACCAGCGTCAACGGTGAGCCGGTTGCCGACGGCGTCGCTTTCGTCGATAAGGTCAATGCATCGCCGGGCAAGCCGCTGAGTATTGCTGGTCTGCGAAACGGCAATAGCTTCACTTTGAGCGTGACGCCGCAAGCGCAAGCCGGCAAAAATGGGCAAATCGGCCTGATTAAAGTCGAAATGCCTATGGCGCCGGAAATGATCCTGATCAGCAGCCCGCCGCTGCAAGCGCTGGCCAAGGGCGCCCAGCGGACCTGGGACGGCAGTATCTTGACCCTCAAGATGTTGGGTAAAATGGTGATTGGCGAGGTTTCCTGGAAAAATATCACCGGTCCTATCACCATTGCCGACTACGCAGGCCAGACTGCGCGTATCGGCGCATTCAGCTATTTGAGCTTTATTGCCTTCATCAGCATCAGTCTGGGCGTCATGAATTTGCTGCCCATTCCGGTTCTAGATGGTGGCCATTTGCTGTATTATTCGCTGGAAGTTTTGACTGGACGCCCCATTCCTGAGCGGGTTGGTGCAATTGCACAGCGCGCGGGTATCGGTATTCTGATGATGTTGATGATGGTCGCCATGTTTAACGACATCGTTCGGCTCATATTTTAAGTTCTGCTCTCTTGTCTGACAATCGTGGCAGGCAAGGACATTGATAAAAAACGATCGCTAATGAAATTACATTCTGAGCACTTCCCTTTGTCGATTCTTCCCCGTCGTTTGATTGCTGCTGCTGCCTTTGCCCTGTGTTCGGGCCAAGCGCTGGCGGTACAGCCGTTTGTGGTCAAGGATATCCGCATCGAGGGGATTCAACGTACCGAGGCGGGTACCGTTTTCAGTTACCTGCCGGTGCGTGTCGGTGAGACCTTCACCGATGAGAAAGGGACTGCAGCGATTAAAGCTCTGTATGCAACCGGCTTCTTCAAGGATGTCCGGGTCGAGTCCGAAGGCGACGTGCTGGTGGTCATGGTGGAAGAACGGCCGTCAATTGCCGGCGTCGATTTTTCGGGCATCAAGGAATTCGATAAAGACCAGTTGACCAAGGCATTGAAGGAAATCGGCGTTGGCGAATCGCGCATTTTCGATAAAGCCCAGGTCGATCGCGCCGAGCAGGAATTGAAGAAACAATATCTGTCACGCGGCCTGTACGGCATGAAAGTGACTACTACCGTCACGCCTATCGAACGTAACCGGGTCAACGTGACGTTTGCGGTGGACGAAGGCGAAGTATCGCGCATCAAGGAAATCCGTTTCGTCGGCAACAAGGCATTTTCCGACAGCACTCTGCGCGATCAGATAAAACTGCGTTCGCCGGGCTGGTTTACCTGGTACACCAAGGCGGACCAGTATGCGAAAGAGAAATTGTCGGGCGATATCGAAACCTTGCGTTCGTATTACCTGAATCGCGGCTATATCGAAATGCAAGTGGAGTCGACTCAGGTTTCGATCACCCCGGACAAGAAAGATATCTACATCACCGTCAATATCAATGAAGGTGAGAAGTACAAGGTTTCCGACATCAAGATGGAAGGCGAGATGTTTGGCCGTGAGAGCGAACTCAGCGCGCTGATGGAGCTGAAAAAGGGCGACGTCTTCAACGGCGAAAAGCTCAACAACAGCACCAAGAAGATGTCGGAGCGGCTGGGTAATTTCGGCTATGCGTTTGCGAACGTCAACGCCAATCCGGATTTGAATCGCGAAACCAAAGAAGTAGCGTTTACCATTCTGGTCGATCCTGGCAAGCGCGTGTACGTGCGCCATATCAACGTTGCCGGCAATACCAAGACGCGCGATGAAGTGGTGCGCCGCGAATTCCGTCAGTTTGAAGATTCCTGGTACGACGGTTCGAAGATCAAGCTTTCGCGCGACCGGGTTGACCGCCTTGGCTATTTCAAGGACGTCGCCATCGAAACGCCGGAAGTGCCGAACACTTCCGATCAGGTGGATATCAACATGGCGGTCACCGAGAAGCCGACCGGTAATATCCAGGTTGGCGCCGGTTTTTCGCAGACAGATAAATTGAGTTTGTCCGGTTCGATCCAGCAGCAGAATGCTTTCGGCAGCGGTAATACCATCGGCCTGGATGTCAATACCAGCAGCTACTCGCGGGTGGTTGCGCTGTCGCAAACCAATCCCTACTTTACCGATGACGGCATCAGCCGTACCTACGACGTCTACTACCGTACCGTGCGTCCATCGCAGTACACCACCGGCGACTACAAGGTGCGGACCATCGGTAGCGATATCAAGTTCGGCGTGCCGTTCTCGGAACTGGACACGGTGTTCTTCGGCGTCGGTGTGGAAAACACCAACGTGAAAGCCGACGCCTCCAGCCCGCTGCTTTATCAGCAATATGTCAGCGACTTCGGTAACGGCCAACTGGTCGACAGCGGCCTGGGTTACAAGGTGCTCTCCAGCCCGTCGAATGCAACTACCAACAGTTTCCCGCTGACGGCAGCCTGGCAGCGCGATAGCCGCGACAGCGCACTGGTGCCGACCAAAGGACGTTACCAGCGCGCCACACTTGAAGTTTCCGCGGTCGGTACCTTGCGCTATTACCGCGCAAGCTATCAGCACCAGTACTTCCAGCCCTTGTTCAGCAATGCTGTGACTCTGGCCGCGAACGGTGAAATCGACTATGGCCGCGGCATCGGCGGCAAGCCGTTCCCAGTGTTCAAGAACTACTATGCCGGCGGTATCGGCACCGTGCGCGGTTTTGAAGGCTCGACCCTGGGTGTTGGCACCAACCGCGACCAGTACGGCGATTCGATGGGTGGCGCGTCACGCTTGTTCGGTAATCTGGAAGCGCAATTCCCGTTCCCTGGTTCCGGCAACGATCGCACCTTGCGCTGGTTCACCTTCCTCGATGGCGGCCAGGTGTATGCCGACAAGTCGCCGATGCAGTTGAGCGAGTTGCGTTACTCTACCGGTATCGGTTTGAGCTGGGTATCGCCTATCGGTCCGTTGAAAATCAGTTACGGCAAGCCTTTGAACGCAAAGCCGACCGACAAGCAGCAGTCGTTCCAGTTCCAGCTCGGCACCGGTTTCTAAATCGTCGGGATGCTGCATGATTGCAGATCCTGGCAAGAATGGCATAATGCACAAGTTGCATCATTTGAATTGCGGAGAATAGTGTTGAAATCTCTAATTAAAACTTTTACATCATTGCCATCGGCTGGTTTGCTGGCAATGTGCTTATTGTCGGCCGCAGCGGTGCATGCTGAAGAAGGGTCGAAAATCGCCTTCGTCAGCAGCGAGCGCATTTTGCGCGAAGCGACGCCGGCCAAGACCGCACAAACCAAAATCGAAGCCGAGTTTTCCAAGCGTGACAAAGATCTGCAAGATCTGGCTGCCCGCTTGAAAGGCATGGCAGACAAGCTGGACAAGGATTCGGCGGTGATTTCGGAATCCGAGCGGATCAAGCGCCAACGCGAGTTGAGCGATCTGGACAAGGATTTTCAACGCAAACAACGTGAGTTCCGCGAAGATCTGAACCAGCGTCGCAACGAAGAACTGGCGATTGTGCTGGAACGTTCGACCAAGGCGATCAAGCAGATTGCCGAGGCGGAAAAATACGATATGGTGTTCCAGGAAGGCGGGGTGTATGTCAGCCCGCGTATCGATATCACTGACAAAGTGTTGAAGATTCTTAATAAATAACAAATTCTGTTAAGGCCACAGTATGAGCATTCGGCTAAAAGAATTGGTCGAAAGCTTGGGTGGCCAATTGATCGGTGATGCGGATATCCAGGTATCCGGCATCGCGCCACTGAGCGACGCCAGCGCATCACAGATCACCTTTCTGTCCAATCCCAAGTTCCGTTCCCAGGTATCGCAAACGCAGGCGGCGGCTATCATTTTGTCTGCGGCAGATGATGCTGTGGTCGGCGCCGATTATCACGGCGCACGTATTGTCGCTGCTAATCCCTATGCCTATTTTGCAAGGGCGGCGCAGCTCTTTTCTGCAAAAAAGGCTATTCCTGTCGCTCCCGGAATTCATCCGGCAGCGCATGTCGATCCTGCCGCCCATGTCGCACCGACTGCTTACATTGGCGCCAACGTGGTGGTCGGCGCCGGCGCTGCGATTGGCGAAAATGTCCGGATCGAGGCAGGCTGTGTGATTGGCCGGGACGTCGGCGTCGGCGCAGGAAGTTGCCTGTATCCCAATGTCACGATCTATGACGCCTGCCAGATCGGCCGGCGCGCCATTATCCATTCCGGTGTGGTGATCGGCGCCGATGGTTTCGGTTTTGCCAATGACGGCGGGGTCTGGATCAAGATTCCTCAAACCGGCCGGGTCCTGATCGGCGACGACGTCGAAATCGGCGCCAACACCACCATCGACCGTGGCGCATTGGCCGATACCGTGATTGAAGAAGGGGTCAAGCTGGATAATCAAATCCAGATCGCCCATAACTGCCATATCGGCGCCCATACTGCGATTGCAGCTTGCGCCGGCATCGCCGGCAGCGCCAAAATCGGTAAATATTGCTCGATAGGCGGGGCGGCGATGATCCATGGCCACATTACCATCGTCGATCATGTGCATGTGTCAGCGGGTACGCTGGCATTGCGCTCGATTACCGAGCCGGGCCAATACACCGGTTTTTATCCGATTGCGAAACACGGCGATTGGGAAAAATCTGCTGCTTTGGTACGCAATCTGAATGCAATGCGTGAGAAAATCCGGTCTCTGGAAAAATCCATGAAACAGTTCCCGCAACAGCTTACCGAAAAAGATAATGAATAGTCCAAGCCAAACGCTAGATATCAATCAGATCAAAACTTACCTGCCGCATCGTTATCCGCTGTTGCTGGTTGATCGCGTATTGAATTGGGAAAGTGGCAAGTCGATTACTGCGATCAAGAATGTCACTATCAACGAAGAATTTTTCAACGGCCATTTCCCCAACAAACCGGTGATGCCTGGCGTCTTGACCATCGAGGCATTGGCGCAAACCGCCGCTTTGCTGTCGTTCCTGAGCGAAGGCCGCAAGCCGGATGAAAATACCGTAGTGTATTTTCTTGGCATCGACAAAGCACGTTTCCGCCGCCCGGTAGAGCCTGGCGACCAGATCAAGCTGCAGGTCGAGATCGTGCGCGTAGTGCGCGGCATCTGGAAATACAAGGCGGTCGCCAGCGTCGACGGCGAAATGGCGGTAGAAGCCGAATTCATGTGCACCATGCGCACCGCTGTCAGCCCCGGCGTAGCTGCGACTGTGGTGGAAGCCAGTCCGTCAGAGTGATCCGATGACGCGCATTCACCCTACCGCCATCGTCGATCCCAAGGCGGCCCTCGACAGTTCCGTGGAAGTCGGCGCTTATGCCGTGATCGGCCCGCATGTCGCCATCGGCGCCGGCAGCAAGATCGGCCCGCACGCCGTGATCGAAGGGCATACCACGATCGGACGCGACAATTCGATTTTCCAGTTCGCATCGATTGGCGCTGTGCCGCAAGACAAGAAATACGCCGGCGAGCCAACCCGTCTGGAGATTGGCGACCGCAACACCATCCGCGAATTTGTCACCCTGAATCTGGGCACCGTGCAGGACGGCGGCGTCACCCGTATCGGCGACGACAACTGGGTCATGGCCTATGTTCACGTGGCGCATGATTGCCAGATCGGCAGCAATACCACGATCGCCAATAACGCAACGCTGGCCGGACATGTGTATATAGGCGACTGGGTGCTGCTCGGCGGTTTTACCACTGTGCACCAGTTTTGCCGCATCGGCGCGCATGCGATGACGGCGTTCACCGCTGCCGTCAGCCAGGATATTCCGCCATTCGTGACGGCTGCAGGCAACCGTGCCGAACCGGCGGGGATCAATAGCGAAGGCCTCCGGCGCCGTGGTTTCAGCAGTGAGCAGATCATGGCGATCAAGCGTGCTTACCGGACCATTTATCGATCCGGCCTGGCGCTGGAAGACGCCATGGCCGTGTTGGCACAGGAAGAACTGAAAACACCTGAGTCCGCTGCGCATCTGAGGCTGATGCGCGATTTCATTGCTGCCTCCACGCGTGGCATCATCCGCTGATATGGCGGGCACTGACTCCAATGTAGCAATCGCCATGGTCGCCGGAGAAACCTCCGGCGATTTGCTGGCCAGCCGCCTGTTATCCGGTTTGCGTCCGCATTTGCCGGATGCGCCCATGTACGGCATCGGCGGCGCCAAGATGGCTGAATATGGTTTTGTCAGCGACTGGCCGATGGAAAAACTGTCGGTCAACGGCTTGTTCGAAGTGCTTGCTCACTACCGCGAAATCAAGGGCATCCAGATCGCCCTGCGCGATCGCCTGCTGGCGGAAAAGCCGAGTGTGTTTATCGGGGTTGATGCGCCGGATTTCAACTTCGGCCTGGAAGCGCAGTTGCGTCAGGCAGGTATCCCAACGGTGCATTTCATCGGTCCTTCGATCTGGGCCTGGCGTGGTGGCCGTATTAAGAAGATCGCGCGTGCGGCGTCGCACATGCTGGTCATCTTTCCATTTGAAGCAGAGATCTATCGCAAAGCCGGGATCCCGGTAACCTATGTCGGCCATCCGCTGGCGCAAGTGATTCCGATGGTGCCGGATGTTGCCGCGGCGCGCAGCGCGCTTGGCTTGCCAGCCGCTGGCCGCGTGGTGGCGATCATGCCCGGCAGCCGCATGGGCGAGCTGAAACACAATACGATCGCCTTTGTGCAAGCTGCAAAAATATTAGCGCAGCGCGATCCCGGCATGCGTTTCATCGCACCCATGGCGGGCGAGAAACAACGCAAATTCTTTAGCGAGCTGGTCAGCCAGGCCGGTTTGCAGGACCTGCCTATCCAGTTGCTGGATGGCCAGTCGCACACGGCGATGGCAGCCGCAGATGCGGTGCTGGTGGCCTCTGGCACGGCCTCGCTGGAAGTTGCCCTGTACAAGAAACCCATGGTGATCGCCTACAAAATGATGCGCGCCACTTGGGAAATCCTGCGGCATATGAGTTACCAGCCGTGGATCGGCTTGCCGAATATCCTGGCCCGTGAATTCCTGGTGCCGGAGCTTTTACAGCACAATGCAACACCGCAAGCGTTGGCAGATGCGCTCTGGATGCAATTGGAAAACCCTGCGCACCAGGCGATGCTGCGGCAACGCTTTACCGAGATGCATCACGCCTTGCTGCGCGACACCGCCAATGAAAGTGCGCAAGCCGTGCTGCAGGTGATTGAGCAAAATAATAAGCAGCATCGACGCTGATTCTGGTTTTCCGCCGGCCTGATCTGGCGCACCTATTTTATGGAATGCCGTGACCCCATCTGATCCAAATCTCTCTCTCTTTACCTACGACGGCGAAATCATTTGCGGCGTCGACGAGGCCGGCCGCGGCCCCCTGGCCGGACCGGTGTTTGCTGCCGCTGTGATACTCGATCCGGCGCGGCCGATTAGCGGCCTGCGCGACTCCAAGAAACTGACTGCCGAACGGCGCGAAGCGCTGGCTGAGCAAATCAAGGCCAATGCGCTGGCCTGGGCGATTGCCGAATGCTCCGAAGCGGAAATCGATAGCCTCAACATATTGCAGGCAACCATGCTGGCGATGCGGCGCGCGGTGGAGGGATTGGCCATGTTGCCGACGCTGGCGCTGATTGACGGCAATCGTTGTCCGCAACTCAGCATCCGCTCCGAGGCCATCATCAAGGGCGACGACAAGGTGCAAGCTATTTCCGCCGCGTCGATTCTGGCCAAGACAGCGCGCGACGCCGCGCTGCAGGTGCTGCACGAACAATATCCGCATTACGCTTTCGATCAGCATAAAGGCTATCCGACCGCATTGCATATGGAGCGGCTGCGGCTGCACGGCGTGTCGCCGGTGCATCGCAAGTCTTATGCGCCGGTGCGGGCTTTGCTGGCAGCGCATCCCGATGGGGCGGCGGCATGAAAAGCATTACCTCGTCTGCCAATCCCTTGTACAAAGAATTAAAGCAGCTGGCGACCAGCACCCACGAGCGGCGTAAGGCCGGCCGGACTTTGCTGGACGGGATTCATTTAACCGAAGCGTATTTGCAGCATGGCGCCAAGCCCATATTGTGTGTCGCCAGCGCTTCTGCGCTGACGCATGCCGAGGCAGCCGCGGTGATCCGCCAATGCCAGGCCGCCACAGTGCAATGCGTGGTGCTGCCGGATGGCCTGTATCAGGCGTTGAGCCAGGTTGAGCATGGCGTCGGTTTGCTGTTTGTAATTGAAACACCGAAGGCAGCCGCGCCGGCAGGATTGACGCAGTCCGCCGTGTTGCTCGACAATTTGCAGGATCCGGGAAATCTCGGCTCCATCTTGCGTAGCGCCGCGGCTGCCGGCATCAGGCAGATCTATTGTTCCGAAGGCAGCGCATCTGCCTGGTCGCCCAAAGTTCTGCGAGCAGGGATGGGCGCTCATTTCATACTGGATATTTTTGAGGGCGTCGATCTGGCGGCGTTGATGGCGGCGGCGCAGATACCGGTGCTTGCCACCAGTTCGTATGCCACGCAAAGTATTTATCAGGTCGACCTGAGTGGATCGTTAGCGTGGCTGTTTGGCCATGAGGGGCAGGGGGTTGCCGAAGATTTGCTGCAGCTGGCCAGTCAGCAAGTCGTGATTCCGCATCGTGGCCAGATGGAGTCGTTGAATGTTGCCGCCGCAGCGGCGGTATGTTTTTTTGAGCAACTGCGGCAGTCGCTGGACTAACTAAGCAAGCCAGCTGCCTGTGTCTATGCTTAGAACGTCCGGAGATCCGGCTTGATATCCTGCAAAATCGTTGCCGCGATTTCTTCAATCGATTTGGTGGTCGACGACATCCAGCGTATCCCTTCGCGCCGCATGATTTTTTCCGCTTCATTCACTTCATAACGGCAATTTGTCAGCGCGGCATATTTGCTGCCCGGACGGCGTTCGTTGCGGATTTCCGACAAGCGGTCGGGAGCGATGGTCAGGCCGAAAATCTTTTGCTTGAACGGCATCAGGCCGCTTGGCAATTTGTCGCGTTCGAAATCCTCCGGAATCAAAGGATAATTTGCGGCCTTGACGCCGAACTGCATGGCCAGATAAAGACTGGTCGGGGTTTTCCCAGAGCGCGATACGCCGACCAGGATGACATCGGCGTCGGCCAGGTTCTTGTGCGACTGGCCATCATCATGCGCCAGCGAAAAATTGATGGCTTCGATCCGGTTCTTGTATTCGTCGGTGTTGGCGGTGTTATGACTGCGGCCGATGGTGTGGGTGGATTTGACTTCCAGTTCTTTTTCCAGCGGTTCGACGAAAGTCTGGAACAGGTCCATATGCATCGCCTTGGCTTGCTGGATGACTTTTGACAGGTCGGCTTTGACCAGCGTCGAAAACACGATGGGCAATTTGCCGTCCGCCACGCAAGCTTCGTTGATCTTGCGGATTGCGTCGTATGCCTTGTCCAGGGTATCGATGAAAGGCAGGCGCACCTGCTTGAAACGCAGATCAAACTGGGTCAGCACGGAATGGCCGAAAGTTTCGGCGGTAATGCCGGTGCCGTCGGAGACAAAAAATACGGTGCGATTGGCAGGAACCAGCGGGGCAGGAGCAGCATCTAGCATAATGTTGTCAAAAATAAAATGATGAAATAAAAAAGCACACAAACCAGGCAGCGCTCAAGAAGCGCGCTAGCGCTCATAGAGGCGCAGAAACTTTTAACGGAGCGCGGACTCTAGCTAAAGGTGCTGCTGCCTTGTACGCCTTTGGAAGCCAAATTGGCATAAAATGGCAGCCAACTGAATATTTGAAGCTACCTGACGAAGAATAACAAAAAGCCAAGGGCGGCGAAGGCAATTGTGAAGATTTCTTATCATCAAACTAGAGGTTGTTATGTCCAATGCAATACAGATGGGTGCTACCCAGGGGGCGGCTTACGTCATCTCCTTTGAAAACCTGCGGATGACGGATGTCGATTCCGTCGGCGGCAAAAACGCGTCACTGGGTGAAATGATCAGCCAGCTGGCCGGCGCCGGAGTGCGGGTGCCGGGCGGCTTTGCTACCACTGCGCAGGCATTCCGCGATTTCCTGTCGCACAGCGCCAATGGCGGCGCGCCGCTGGCCGACCGGATTGCCGAGCGCCTGGAAACCCTGAACATTGACGACGTGCGGGCATTGGCGCAAGCCGGCGCCGAGATCCGTCAATGGATAGTGGAAACGCCGTTCCAGCCGCGCCTGGAACAGGAGATTCACGCCTTTTACAAACGCCTGGTCGAGGATTCTTCCAGCGAGATGTCGTTTGCCGTACGTTCTTCGGCCACGGCTGAAGATTTGCCGGATGCGTCATTCGCCGGCCAGCAGGAAACTTTCCTCAACGTGGTCGGCATCGACAACGTGCTGGAAGCCATGAAGCATGTATTCGCGTCGCTGTACAACGATCGCGCTATCTCTTATCGCGTGCACAAGGGCTTTACCCATGCCGAAGTAGCGTTGTCGGCCGGCGTCCAGCGCATGGTCCGTTCCGATGTCGGCGCCGCCGGTGTCATGTTCACCTTGGATACCGAATCCGGCTTCAAGGATGTGGTGTTCATCACCTCCAGCTACGGCCTGGGCGAGACGGTGGTGCAGGGCGCAGTGAATCCCGACGAGTTCTACGTCCACAAACCGATGCTGGAGCAGGGCAAGCTGCCTATCATCCGCCGCAACATCGGCTCCAAGCTGATCAAGATGGAATTCACCGGCGAAGCCAAGGCCGGCCGTTCGGTCAAGACGGTCGATGTCCCTATCGAGCTGCGTAACCGCTATTCGCTGAACGATACCGAGATCGTCGAGCTGGCCAGATACGCCGCCATCATCGAGAAACATTATGAGCGCCCGATGGATATCGAATGGGGCAAGGACGGCCGCGACGGCAAGTTGTACATCTTGCAAGCGCGCCCGGAAACCGTGAAGTCGCAAGAAAAATCGACCGACGCCCAACAGCGTTTCAAACTCAAGGGCATCGGCAATGTGCTGACCCACGGCCGCGCCATCGGCCAGAAAATCGGCGCCGGTCCGGTGCGCGTGATCCATGACGCTTCCGAAATGGAAAGAGTGCAGCCTGGCGATGTGCTGGTGGCCGACATGACCGACCCCAACTGGGAACCGGTGATGAAGCGTGCTTCGGCGATCGTCACCAACCGTGGCGGCCGTACCTGCCACGCCGCGATTATTGCGCGCGAGCTGGGCGTGCCGGCGGTAGTCGGTTGTGGCGATGCTACCGATGTGCTGAAAGACGGCACGCTGGTGACCGTCTCCTGCGCCGAAGGCGATGAAGGCAAGATTTATGACGGCCTGCTGGAAACCGAAGTCACCGAAGTGGCGCGTGGCGAACTGCCTAAGTTGCCGTTGAAGATCATGATGAATGTCGGCAATCCGCAACTGGCTTTCGATTTCCAATCGATTCCAAACGGCGGCGTCGGCCTGGCGCGTCTGGAATTCATCATCAACAACAATATCGGCGTGCATCCGCGTGCGATCCTGGAATATCCGAACATCGATGCCGACCTGAAGAAGGCGGTGGAATCGGTGGCTCGCGGCCATGCATCGCCGAAGGCTTTCTACGTCGACAAGCTGGCCGAAGGGATTGCCACCATCGCCGCCGCATTCTGGCCGAAAAAAGTGATCGTGCGCTTGTCCGACTTCAAGTCGAACGAGTACAAGAAGCTGATCGGCGGTTCGCGTTACGAACCGGATGAAGAAAATCCAATGCTCGGTTTCCGTGGCGCTGCCCGTTATCTGGCGAGCGACTTTGCCGAAGCATTCGAAATGGAATGCCAGGCGATGAAGCGGGTGCGCAACGACATGGGCTTGACCAATGTCGAGATCATGGTGCCTTTCGTGCGGACCCTGGGTCAGGCGGAAAAAGTCATCGGCCTGCTCGGCAAGAACGGCCTGGTGCGCGGCGAAAACGATTTGCGCGTGATCATGATGTGCGAAGTGCCGTCGAACGCGATTCTGGCAGAGCAGTTCCTGGAATATTTCGACGGCTTCTCGATCGGCTCCAACGATCTGACCCAACTGACCTTGGGCCTGGATCGCGATTCCGGCATGGAGTTGCTGGCTGCCGATTTCGACGAGCGCGATCCGGCTATCCTGGCTCTGCTGGAGAAGGTCATCGCGACCTGTATCGCCAAGGGCAAGTATGTCGGCATTTGCGGTCAGGGGCCATCGGACCATCCTGATTTTGCAGAATGGCTGATGAAGCAGGGTATCGAATCGATTTCGCTGAATCCGGATTCGGTGATCGATACCTGGCAGAAGCTGGCTGCCGCGCAATAAGCCTTAAGTCGACACGCGAAAATCCTCCCCGCTTGTATTCAAGCGGGGAGGATTTTTTATTTATACGGTGCAATGAGCTTGCTGCTTTATGACTGTGTGGTTGCTTCTGAGTGAGCGGTGGGCAGGATTGCGATTCTGACACCGAGCGACTTGATCAGTTTGGCGATCGTTTCAAAGCGCGGTTTGGCGCCGGGGGCGAGCGCCTTGTACAAACTCTCGCGGCCAAGCTTGGCGTCCTTGGCAATTTGCGACATCCCGCGCGCTTTCGCGACGTCGCCCAGCGCCGCAATAAATACATCAGGATTGTCGTCTGCCAGCGCTTCGGTCAGATAGGCTGCGATGATTTCATCGCTATCGAGAAACTCCGCAGCGTCGAATGGCGAAAATGTTTGCTTCATGTTTCACTCCTTTAGTGCTTTCGCCATCTGTTTGGCAAGCTTGATGTCCTTCCTCTGCGAGGATTTGTCGCCGCCTACCAGCAGTAATATCAACGCTTTGCCACGCCGGGTGAAATAAATGCGGTAACCCGGACCGCAATGAATGCGTAGTTCGCTAACGCCTTCGCCGACTGCTTTAACGTCTCCAAGATTACCGAGACTGATTGATCTGATGCGGGTCAGGATTTTAGCTTTCCCTTGAACATCACGTAAATCCTGAAGCCAGTCTTTAAAGACGTTCGAGAGTGAAATCTCAGACATGTTTGAATTGTATCCGACTGGATACTTAAGTCAAGAATGTTTTACTTTCTCGTGCCTGTTGGTGGTGACCGTACCCCAATAAACAGTCGCATTTAAAAGTAGAATTTCCGACGTGATTTTTCATTAGATGAAACAGGAGTCATGTCGTGAAGAAAAGCAAATTTACCGAGCAACAAATCGCATTTGCGCTGAAACAGAACGAGCTAGGCACATCGGTTGAAGAGGTCTGCAGAAAGATGGGGATCAGTGAAGCTACCTTCTACAACTGGAAGAAGAAATTCGCCGGCTTGGGGCCATCAGAACTGCGCAGACTGCGACAGCTTGAGGAAGAGAATGCCAAGCTCAAGAAGTTGGTCGCAGATCTCAGCCTGGACAAGGTGATGTTGCAGGATGTGCTATCAAAAAAGCTCTAAAGCCTTCACGCAAGCGATCCTTGGTAGACGATTTGCGTGATCGTTATCGCGCCAGTCTGCGTAAGGCGTGCGCCCTGTTTCGCATGTCACTCTCGGTCTACAGATACAAATCCAGAGGACGCGACGCCGCAGCGCTGACGATGCGCATCAAGGAGATCGCTGCAACACGTGTGCACTATGGTTATCGCCGGGTGCATGTGATGTTAAA
>NZ_JAGQEG010000045.1 GCF_018305005.1 Collimonas silvisoli | reverse complement strand
CAAAAACTGGATAATCTCAAGCGCGACATCGGCCAGACCGAAACCGAGAAAGACAGCGCCAGCGACGCCCTGGCCGACTCCGAAGCCGCGGTTTCCAAGGCCACCCGCTCCTTGCGCGATCTCGGCGCGGAACAACAACAGACCGAAGCCAAACTGGCCAAGCTGGCGAAACAGCACGACGAGTTGAGCAAGACGGTAGCTTTGCAGCAGACCCAGCTAGCCAACCTGCTACGCCAGCAATACGTAGCCGGCAATGAAGACCGCATTAAATTGCTGTTATCGGGCGACAACCCGAATCGCATCAATCGCGATCTGCAATACATGGGTTATGTTTCGCAGGCGCAAGCCAGACTGCTGGAATCGCTGCGCGCCAATCTGGCCGCGGTGGAAGCCAACCAGACTGAAGCCCAGAACGCCAAGGATGACCTGGATGAAATCGCCCAGGAACAGCGCGATCAAAAGAATCTGCTGGAAAAGGAAAAGGCCAAGCGCGCTGCCCTGCTGACCCAGCTGTCCAGCAAACTGGCCAGCCAGCGCAAGGAAGCCGGCAATATCCAGCGCGACGATCAGCGGCTGTCAGGCTTGGTCGACAAGCTGGCGCAATTGATCGAAGCGCAAAAGAAAGCCGATGCCGCGGCGCGCGAGAAGTTGCGCCAGCAGCAACTGGCACAGGCGCAAGCCAAGGCCCAAGCCCAGGCAGCGCGTGAACGTGAGCGCCAGCGTTTGCTTGAGCAACAGCGCGCCGCGCAAGCCAATAAGCCGCCGGCCACCGATAATCAGGTCAAGCCGAAGGTCCCGAATCCGGATGCGATCGACGACGATCAGCCGCCGGCGGTGGCGGCAACGCCAGCCCCGCCGTCGACAGCACGCAACGATCTGACCCCGGAAGCCGACGCCAAGGATAACGCCTACGGCAGGCCGTTCGAATCCCTGCGCGGCCAGCTCAGGCTGCCGGTGCGCGGCGACGTCATGGCCCGCTTTGGCAGCAAGCGCGGCGACGGCCCAAGCTGGAAAGGTTTGTTTATCCGCACCGCCGAAGGCAGCGAAGTCAAGGCGGTTGCCGCCGGCCGGGTGGTGTTTGCCGACTGGCTGCGCGGTTTTGGCAATCTGATCATTGTGGATCACGGCAGCCAGTACATGACGATTTACGGTAATAATCAGGCATTATTGAAACGTCCCGGAGACGCCGTGAAAACCGGCGACGTGATTGCCAGCGCCGGCAACAGCGGCGGTAATGAACAATCAGGTTTATACTTTGAAATTCGGCATCAAGGCCGTGCGTTTGACCCACTCGGATGGGTAACTACTAGGTGAAACATGGGCAGTAAACTCAAGAATATCGGTCTGATCAGTCTGGGCGTCATTGCAGGGATAGGCGCTTCCATCCAGTTCGACGCGATTGCACAGAAAAGTGCCGCAGCACCGTTGCCGCTGGAAGAATTGCGGCAACTGGCCGATGTTTTCGGCCTGATCAAATCCGATTATGTCGAACCGGCCGACGATAAAAAACTGTTGACCGAAGCCATTTCCGGCATGGTGGCCTCGCTCGATCCGCATTCCGCCTATCTGGACAAGAAGGCCTACAAGGAACTGCGCGAGAGCACCCAAGGCAAGTTTGTCGGCCTCGGCATCGAAGTCGGCATGGAAGACGGCTATATCAAGGTGGTTTCGCCGATCGAGGATTCGCCGGCCTACCGCGCTGGCATCAAGGCCGGCGACCTGATCACCCGCCTCGACGCTACCCCGGTCAAGGGCCTGACCTTGGAGCAAGCAGTCAAGCGCATGCGCGGCGAGCCTAACACCAAGATCACCCTGACCATCTCGCGCAAGGATGAAGACAAGCCGCTGATCTTCAGCATCACGCGCCAGGAAATCCGCGTGCAAAGCGTCAAGGCGAAAGTGATCGAACCGGGTTACGCCTGGCTGCGGGTGACTCAGTTCCAGGAACCGACGGTCGACGACATGGCCAAGAAAATTGCCACCGTCTACGCGCAAGAACCGAATCTGAAGGGCCTGGTGCTGGATTTGCGGAACGATCCGGGCGGCGTATTGCCGGGCGCGATCGGTGTCTCCGCCGCCTTCCTGCCCAAGGATGCGGTGGTGGTCACCACCAACGGCCAGCTGCCAAGCTCGAAGGCATCGTTCTACGCCAAGCGCGAATACTATGCCAATCCGGGCAATGACCCGCTGGCGCGCCTGCCGGAAGCGCTGAAGAAGGTGCCGATGGTAGTCTTGGTCAATACCGGCTCCGCCTCCGCCTCGGAAATCGTGGCCGGCGCCTTGCAAGACTATAAGCGCGCCACCATCATGGGCACGCAAACCTTCGGCAAGGGTTCGGTGCAATCGGTGATCGCCCTGCCGCCGGAGCGCAACACCGCGGTCAAGCTGACCACTGCCCGTTACTACACGCCGAACGGCCGCTCGATCCAAGCCAGAGGCATCGTGCCGGATGTGATGGTGGATGAGTATGCCGACGGCGACGGCTTGAACGGCCTGCGTCTGCGCGAAGCCGACCTGACCAAGCATCTGAGCAATGATACCGATAAGGGTCCCGAAGTTGCCGCTGCCAAGGTCGACGAACTGGAAGAAGCACAGCGCATTGCCGCGATTGAAAAGAAACGCAAGCCATTGGAATTCGGCAGCAAGGAAGATTTCCAGCTGGTGCAGGCGCTGAACCAGTTGAAGGGTCTGCCGGTACAAGTATCCAAGGTAAAACCGGAAATCCGCTCGGAAACCGACAAGGACGGCAAGACCTCCAAAGATGACAAGCCGGCTCCGGAAGACGGCGCCATCATCAAGAAAGATGAATCGAAGAACGAGAAAAAATAATCGTTTTTCACGCTAAACCAGGGCCTGTTAACATTTGATTGGAACGCATCTCCCAAATCAAATGTTAACAGGCCCTAGGGCCGCAGCGATGCGGCCTTTTTTACGTTCGCCCTACCCGCGGTGCCATTGCCCGGCACTGCGGTGAAATTTCCGCAGTATTGTTTATCTATTTGGCGGCTCACCATGAACGACCAGCAACTACTCCGCTATTCACGGCACATCCTGTTGGATGACATCGACATCGCCGGCCAGGAAAAATTTCTGGCGGCGCATGCGTTGATCGTCGGCGCCGGCGGCCTCGGCTCGCCGGTTGCCATGTATCTGGCGTCGGCCGGAGTTGGCCACATCACGCTGGTGGATAACGACAATGTCGACCTGACCAATCTGCAACGGCAAATCCTGCACACCAGCGAACGCGTCGGCCTGGCCAAGGTCAGCTCTGGCAAAACCGCCATGACGCAAATCAATCCGGATATCCAGGTGGAAGCATTGGCGGAGCGCGCCGACCAGGCGCGTCTCGATCAACTGATCAGCGCCGCCGACGTGGTGATCGATTGCAGCGACAACTTCGCCACGCGGCAAGCCATCAATGCCGCCTGCGTCGCCCATCAAGTGCCTTTGGTCTCCGGCGCGGCGATCCGGTTCGACGGCCAGATCAGCGTATTCGATGCGCGCGACGCCAGCTCGCCTTGTTATGCCTGCCTGTTCCCGCCGGATCGGGAATTTGAAGAAGTCGCCTGTGCCACCATGGGCGTATTCGCACCGCTGGTCGGCATCATCGGCAGCATGCAAGCGGCCGAAGCGCTCAAGCTGATCGCCGGCATCGGTACTTCCTTGTCGGGTTTCTTGCTGATGCTGGATGCGCGCAGCATGGAATGGACCCGCATCGGCGTTGCCCGCGATGCCGGCTGCCCGGTATGCGGCAAACACGATCACCCCTGAATATGGAAAACCGCTATCGCCCGCCAGTAGCGGGCGATAGCAAACTCCTCAATCAAGCGCTATGCAAAGCGCGGGCAGCGTTTGCCGGCTGCGCTGCTTTCAGAACCCGCAGTTTCTGGATGGTGTCAGCACAAGCACGTGCAGCTTCCGCGCCCTTCACCAGAAAATGTTCGAAGAAATATTTCTGATGTTCTGCGCCGCCGTGGAAATGATGCGGCGTCAATACCGCCGACAGCACCGGCACGGCGGTTTCCAGCTGCACCTGCATCAAGCCGCTGATCACCGCCTGCGCCACGAATTCATGGCGATAGATGCCGCCGTCCACCACCAGCCCGGTAGCCACCACAGCAGCGTATCTGCCACTGTTGGCCAGCAATTTCGCATGCAAGGGAATTTCGAAAGCGCCGGCGACTTCGAAGAAATCGATGTCTTGTTCGGTGTAGCCGGCTTTGGCGATTTCGGCGATAAAGGCGATCCGGCATTGATCGACGATCTCGCGGTGCCAGCCGGCCTGGACGAAAGCGATGCGCTCATTGGCCGCGGCGCCAGGAGTTTTTGATTTGATATCGACTGCTTGATTGTGCTGCTGTTGCATTTGAAGACTCCTGTTTAGAAAATAAAACAGGGCGTGTTGGATCGAAAGGAAGCGCGAATTTATACGGAATCCACAAGCGTCGGCCAGCAATAACAATAGCAACGGCACTGCTGCCGCCGCGTCAGCCAGACACTTATCAATTCCTCAAAACCAGCACGCAACCTGTTCTCTCTTTATCCGGACTATACCGTCGGCCCCGGGATCGCACCGGGTCTGCTGACCTTGCCGCGGCTCATCTTGCCACCGACACTGCAACAAGCGCTCGCGGGCTATGCGCATTGCGCGCAATTACCGCCGGTGGGGAATCGCACCCCGCCCTGAGAACGTTTCGCTCACAACTTGAGCGAGCAGAGAATTTATCACAGAAGTTGGGCCGCTGCAGAGGCCGGTCCAAATCCGAGAACATGGTATCAGCCGGTTTTCTTGGCCAGCCCGAGATAGGTGGCGATCACTTTCGGATCATGCGCCAGTTGCTCAGCCGGCCCCTGCAGCACCATGTCGCCGGTTTCCAGCACATAGGCATGATCGGCAGCCTGCAAGGCGGCGCGGGCGTTTTGCTCGACCAGCAAGATCGCCACGCCGGTCTGTTTCAGGCGCACGATGATGTGGAAGATCTCTTTCACGATCAGCGGCGCCAGGCCCAGGCTAGGCTCGTCCAGCATCAGCAACTGCGGCTTCGCCATCAAGGCGCGTCCAAGCGCCAGCATCTGCCGTTCGCCGCCGGACAGGCTGCCGGCCTGCTGTTTGCGGCGCTCCTGCAAGCGCGGGAACAAGTCGTAGACCACCGCCATCTGGTCGGCGTAAGCGTGGTCGCCGGCTTTATAGCGGCGGTAACTGCCTAGCAGCAGATTGTCTTGCACCGTCATGCTGGCAAACAGCTCACGCGTTTCCGGCACCAGGCACATGCCGCGCGCAACCCGTGTTTCGATCGCCACGCCGTCGAGATCCTGGCCCAGCAGATTTATCTTGCCGCGCATGCTGCCGTTGTTCGGCATGGCGCCTGCGATCGCGTTCAGCATGGTCGATTTGCCGGCGCCGTTGGGACCGATCACGGTAACAATCTGGCCGGCGCCGACTTGCAGACTGGCGCCGTGCAAGGCTTCGACCTTGCCGTAAGCAACGTGCAGATCGTCGACTGCAAGCACTGGGGTGGTCACGGAGTTACTCATCGATGCCTCCCAGATAGGCTTCCAGCACTGCCGGATCCTGTTGTATCTCGGCCGGCAAGCCTTGCGCGATCTTGCTGCCGAACTCCATCACCACCAAATGATCCGTCAGGTTCATGACAAAATCCATATCGTGCTCCACCAGCAAAATACTCATCCCTTCCGCCTTCAGCTTGCGCAATAAATCTGCCAGCGCCAGTTTTTCCTGATAACGCAAACCCGCTGCCGGCTCGTCCAGCAACAGCAAGGTCGGATCGCAGCACAGCGCGCGGGCGATTTCCAGAATCCGCTGCTGGCCCAGCGCCAGGCTGCCAGCTTCTTCATACAGCAGATGCCCGAGGCCGACCCGCTCCAATTGTTTTTTCGCTTCAAACAACAGGGTCTGTTCTTCGGAGCGATTCAGTCGCAGCAAACTGCGCGCGATATCGCTCACATCGTCGCGGTGAGCGCGCAAGTGCGCGCCGATGGCGACGTTTTCAAGCACCGTCATGCTGCTCATCAGCCGCACATGCTGGAAGGTGCGGGCAATACCGCGGGCGACGATCTGGCGCGACGGCAAGCCGGATATCTGCTGCAACTCGCTCTGCGCACGGAACTTGATCGATCCGCTGGTCAACGGCAAGACCCCGGTAACCAGATTGAACATGGTCGATTTACCGGCGCCGTTAGGACCGATCAAACCAACGATCTGGCCGGCCCTGACGCTGAAGCTCATGTCGTTGACCGCCACCAGGCCGCCGAATTCCTTGCGGGCACGCTCTATCTCCAGCACCACATCGGCATCCGCATGCCTGGCCCGGATAGCCAGCGGCGTGGCAGACTGCGGCGCCAGCGCCGTTGGCTTGCTTGGCATCCAGCGCCGCAAGAAAAGAGATAAATACGGCCACAAACCGTCGCGTGCGCGCTGCAACAGCAGCAGCATCAGGATGCCGAAAACGATGGTTTCGAAATTGCCATTGGCGCCCAGCAATTTCGGCAGCAACGATTGCAACTGATCCTTCAGCAAGGTCAGCAACGCCGATCCGAGAATCGCGCCCCACACATAACCGGCGCCACCGACCACCGCCATGAACAGGTACTCGATACCGGCGTTCAGGCCGAACGGCGTCGGGCTTACCGAACGTTGCAGATGCGCATACAACCAGCCGGATACACTGGCCAGCAATGCCGCCAGCACGAAGATCAGCACTTTGATCCAGGTAGTGTTGACGCCCATTGCCTCGGCCATCACTGCGCCGCCGTTGAGCGCGCGGATGGCGCGGCCGGAGCGCGAATTCAACAAGTTCTGCAAACCGATCAGCGCCACCAGCAGGATCGCCCAGATCAGGTAAAACATCTTGCGGCCGCTGTCGAGTTCGACCCCAACCAAGTTGAGCGCGGGGATGCCGTTCAAGCCATCGTATTTACCGAGGAATTCCAGATTGCCGAACAAGAAATACAGCGACAGCGCCCAGGCGATGGTGCCGAGCGGCAGATAATGGCCGGACAAACGCATCGTAATCGCGCCGATCGCCAGCGCCGCCAACGTCGTCACGCACAAACCGGCCAGCAAGCCCAGCCACGGCAACAGGCCGAACTGGGTGCTCAGATAAGCGGTGGCGTAAGCGCCGAGGCCGACAAAAGCCGCCTGGCCGAACGAAGTCAGGCCGCCCACCCCGGTCAACAGCACCAGACCCAGGGCGACGATGGCATACAGGCCGATGTAGTTGGCCAGGGTGATCCAGAATTCCGGTGTCGGCAAGATCGGCAGCACGACCATCACTACGACGAAACCGAGCAATGGCAACTTGTTAAGGGAAAATGGTGACATCATTGATCACCCTCATCGATCTGCTTGCTGCTCAGCGAACGCCATAACAGCACCGGGATGATCAGGGTAAATACGATCACTTCCTTGAATGCGCTGGCCCAGAAAGAGGAATACGATTCCAGCAAACCCACCAGCAAAGCGCCGGCAGCGGCAATCGGATAACTGCCAAGGCCGCCGATGATGGCGCCGACAAAACCCTTCAAGCCGATCAGGAAGCCGCTGTCGTAGTACACGGTGGTCAACGGCGCGATCAGGATGCCGCACAAGGCGCCCAATGCAGCGGCCAGCGTGAATGCCGAACGCCCCGCTTGCGCGGTGCCGATACCGACCAGGCGCGCCCCGAGCCGGTTGACGGCGGTGGCGCGCAAAGCCTTGCCGGACAAGGTGCGTTCGAAATAAACGTAGAGCGCGACAATCAGCAGCAGCGAAACCACGATGATCACGCAACTCTGGCCGGAAACAGTCAGGCCGCCGATCTCGAAACGGGCGTCGGAAAATGGCGCGGTGCGCGAACCTTCGGCGCCGAACATCAGCAGGCCGATGCCGATCAAGGCGTAATGCACCGCCACCGATACGATCAGCAGCACCAGCGTGCTGGCTTCCGCCAGCGGCTGGAACGCCAGCCGGTAAATCATCGGCCCCATCGGCACCACAATCAGCAAGGTCAGCAAAACCTGCAATGGCATCGCCAACGCGGCATGGCCATACCAACGGGTGACCCCATAGATAGCCAGTGGCAGCAGCACGAACTTCAGCAGCGCCAGACCGAGTCGCCGGGCGCGCAGGCTGTCGCCGCTGGCGTTATGGCCGAAAACCACGGTCGCCGCTTCCTGGATAAAACTCAGAATGCCGAGCACTACCAGCAATGTCGCCGACAGGGGGAATTTATCGGCCTGGATCGCCGCCAGCGTCAGAGCGCCGAAGGCAACGAATTCACCCTGCGGGATAAAGATGACGCGGGTGACCGAAAATACCAGCACCAGCGCCAGCGCCAGCAGTGCATATACCGCACCGCTGGTGATGCCATCCTGAGCCAGGATGGCGGCAATTGAAAGATCCATAGTTTACTGCGCAGCGCCTATCAGTTTCCACTTGCCGTTAACGATCTCCACCATCACACGCGAACGCTGATCGAAACCGACGTGATCGGTCGGGCTCATATTGACGATGCCTTGCGATACCGGCAGATTCTTGATGGCTTCGATAGCGTCACGCAGCGCAGCGCGGAATTCCTTGCTTCCCGGCTGGCCCTTTTTCAGCGCTTGCGGTGCGGCCGCGCCCAGCAGCATGCCGGCATCCCAGGCGTGGCCGCCGAAGGTAGAAATGCTGCCGGCGCCATAGGCTTTCTCATAAGCGGTGCGATAGGCCATGGCCGATTTCTTGACCGGATTGCCGTCTGGCAGCTGCTCGGCCACCAGCAACGGCCCGGCCGGCAGGAAGGTGCCTTCGCAATCCTTGCCGCAGACGCGCAGGAAGTCGTTGTTGGCAACGCCATGGGTCTGATAAATCTTGCCTTTGTAACCGCGCTCTTTCAGCGTTTTCTGCGGCAAGGCAGCGGGCGTGCCGGCGCCGGCAATCAGTACCGCATCGGGATTGGCGCTGGCCATCTTCAGCACCTGCCCGGTGACTGAAGTATCGTTGCGGGCGAAGCGTTCATTGGCGACAATCTTGATCTTGCGCAGCTCGGCCAGCTTGGAAAATTCGCGGTACCAGCCTTCGCCATAAGCGTCCGAGAAACCGATAAAGGCAACGCTCTTGACACCGGCGTCAGCCATGTGGGCGATGATCGCAGTCGCCATGTGCGAATCGTTTTGCGGGGTCTTGAAAACCCAGCGGCGCTTGGCATCGACCGGCTCGATCAGGGAAGCCGAAGCCGCCATCGAAATCATCGGCGTGCCCGACTCTGCGGCGACATCGCTCATCGCCAGCGAACCGGGAACCGCGGTCGAACCGATCAGCAAGTCGACCTTTTCTTCGCTGATCAGCTTGCGTGCATTCTTGACTGCGGTGGTGCTGTCGGTGGCGTCATCGAGCACGATGTATTGCACCTTCTGGCCGGCGATTTCCTTCGGCAGCAGCGCGAAAGTGTTTTTTTCCGGGATGCCAAGCGAGGCTGCAGGCCCGGTGGCGGAGACGCTCACGCCAACCTTGATCTGGGCGATGGCGCTGCTGTAGGCGGTCGCCAGCGCAAGAGTCAATACTGCGGAAAGGGTCGTCCCCAACAAAGTTTTTTTCATTGAATCTGCTCCGTTATGATGAAAATATCGCTAGCGTTAAACCAGCATCAATGCGATTTGCTGCGCGGCGTCGTCACCCGGCTTGTGCTGGAAACGGCTTTGGGCAAAACGCTGCCAGCGGCCCAGCACGAAGCTGGTCAGGATATTGGCGCGCAGCGCCACTTCCGCTTCATTCGACTCCCCTTGCGAGGCGGCGATCCGCAGCGCCTGCTTCAGCGCCAGCTCGATGCGGTCGACAAACTGATTCATGCGCAATTGCAGGCGTTCGTCCTCATTCACCAGCGCATCGCCGATCATGACCCGGGTCATGCCCGGATTGCGTTCGGCAAAATTGAGCAGCATCAGCGCAATCGCCTGCGCCTGATGCAAGCCTTTTTCCTGCTGTTCGGTAATCTGGTTGACCAGGCCGAAGACGCTGCTCTCGATGAAATCGATCAGGCCTTCGAACATCTGCGCCTTGCTGGCGAAGTGCCGGTACAGCGCCGCTTCCGACACCTCGATCCTGGCCGCCAGCGCGGCGGTGGTGATTTTTTCGCCCTTGGGCTGTTCCAGCATGCTGGCCAGGGTCTGAAGAATCTGGAGTTTGCGCTCGCCGGGTTTAGTAGTTGCCATGATTTTTATTTTAGTAATGATGGGATAAAGAAAAACTGCGCTTGCTCCCTGTCCAAGCCGCTGCAACAGCTATCGGTTGCAACAGCCCGGCCTCAACGCAAGCGGTGCAGATTCTTGCTCAGCAGCCGCACCGATTTTACTTTGACATCGACGTATTTGGGGCGCTTTATCAGATTTGACCGGTCGGCCAGGTATTGCGTGACCCAGACGGTACGCATGCCGACCCATTTGGCCGCCTTCAGCGTAGCTATCGTGTCTTCCACCAGAATGCAGCGGCGCGCCGCCATCCGCTCCCGCGCCAGCAGCTGGCGCAACAGGTGGCGCGACGGTTTCGGCCGCAATTGCCGATGAACGTGCATGGACTCGATCGAAATATGCTTGTCGAAGTGACGCTGCAAGCGCAAGTGGCGCAAGACGTCGCCTGAGTAGCGCAGCGGTGCGTTGGTCAGCAGTATCTTGCGCCCCGGCAGGCGCTTGAGCAAATTGATCAGGCCGCGTTCGGCCCGGATCATGCTCAGCAGATCGTCAAACCGATGCGCTTCGCGCAAAAAATCCTCGGGCCGCACCTGATGATGTTTGACCAGACCCAGCAAGGTTGCGCCATAACGCCGCCAGTAAGCCTCCCTGGCGGCAACGACCGTGGCGGCGTCGGCATCTACGCCGCCACTGCCCAGGGTGCGCGCCATGAAGGCGTTCATGTTGTCATGAATCGCCGGGAAAATTGCGTGCGAGGCGTTGTGCAGGGTATTGTCCAGATCGAACAGCCAGAGCGCTGTAGTATTCTTTGCCATTGTGCCGGGGGGTGCCTTCGGTGCATTCGTTATCAAGGAGAAAGTGTGCTTCGTCAGATTATAGTGACATTGTGCTGGTTGCCGCTAAGCCTGCTGGCTCAGACCGGCCCGGCTGCCCCGGCCAGCGCGGCAGACGCTGCGGCGGCCCCAGCCTTGGCCGACCACGGCCGCCAGGGCGGCGCGCTGTTCAAGATACAGCGTTCCAGCCATAGCGCTTATGTCTTCGGCACCATCCACGTCGGCCGTGCCGATTTTTATCCTTTCGACGACAAAGTCTTGCAAGCGCTGCAACAATCGTCATCGATAGCGCTGGAAATCGATCCCGGCAACACGCAGGGATTGGCCGCCCTGATGACCAAATACGGCGTCTATGCCGATGGCAAGTCGCTGGCGCAGGAACTGCCGTCGCCGCTGCAACAGCAGCTCAACCCGTTGCTGGAAAAATACGGCCTGACGCCGGCCGCCGTGACCAACATGAAACCGTGGCTGCTGGCGACCGTGCTGGGCATTGGCGAATATACGCATCAGGGTTATCTGCCGCAGTATGGAGTCGATACCACCTTGGCCGCCTTTGCGAAAAGCCACGGCAAGCCGCTGATCGAACTGGAGACTGCCGAACAGCAGGTGTCCTTGCTGGGCAAGCTGACCTCGGCCGAGCAGATCCAGTTCCTGCAAGACAGCATCGATGAAATACAAGACCCGGCCAAGGCGCAACGTTCATTGCAAATGATCGCGCTGTGGCGCAATGGCGATGTCGACGGCATGGCCGCCATGCTGGCGGAACTGACCAGTGACGACACTTTCACCGGAAAATTCGTGCAACGCGCCTTGCTGGATCAACGCAACCCGGGCCTGGCGGATGGCATCGCCAGATTGACGCGTTCGACGCCGCATGCTTTCGTCGGCATCGGCATGCTGCATCTGGTGGGTAAAAACAGCGTGCTGGCGATACTGCGGCAACGCGGTTATACGGTCACCCGGATTTATTAGCCGCCGTTTGCCGCAGCGCCATGACGATCCCGCATCCGGTTCCCTCGCTGAGCTCTCACCCTCTCCATTGGCGCGAACGGGAAAGCTTCGTCTTGCTGGACAGCGAATTCGGCGACGGCGAACATTTTTTCGCCACCTGGCAAGCTTGGCGCGACGATCCGCAGCGTCCCCGGCAATTGCATTATCTGGCGCTGCTGCCGCAACTTGCTGCGCTCGACGAGCTGCAACAAGTCTCGGCCAAGGCGCCGGAATGGCAGAGCTTGCACGCCGAACTGCGAGCAGCATGGCCGCCGGCGGTGCCGGGGTTTCATCGGATTTTTCTACAAGATGAACAACTTATCCTGACGCTGATGATCGGCGATAGCGCCGCTTGTCTGCGTCAGATAGTGGCAAAAGTGGATGCCTTCCGGTTGCATGGGCGCAGTTGGCAAACATGGCCGGCGCCGGCGCTAAATATTCTGGGCAGATTAGCTGCAGAACATGCCAGCCTGGATATTTCAGGAACGGAAGAGACTGCCCGCAAACAGTTACAGCAAGCCGGATTTGTGTTTGAAAGCGCGGCTGACGACGCCTCCCAAACCAGCGCCTTGCGCGCCCATTTTGCGCCGCGTTTTAGCGCACGGCTCACAGCAAGTTCGACAGCGGCGACTGTCCATAGCGACCGCCGCGCGATTGTCATCGGCGCCGGCCTGGCCGGCAGCGCAGCTTGCCAGCGCCTGGTGCAGCGCGGCTGGAGCGTTGATCTGATCGAGAGCCACACAACGCCGGCGCAACAAGCCTCCGGCAATACTGCCGGCATCTTCATGCCACTGCTTTCGCGCGACGACAACCCTGGATCACGCCTCAGCCGCAGCGCCTATTTATTCGCCCTGCAGGTCTGGCGCCAGCTGGGCGGCATCGGCAATACCTTTGACGGCGCGGCCTGCGGCGTCTTGCAAATCGCCCGCGACGCCGAACATGCCGGCGGCCAGCAGCAATTGGCCGACTACTGGCGTTATCCCGCCGACTATGCGCAGTGGCTGGATCAGGCTGCCGCAAGCCGTCTCGCCGGCAGCCCGGTCAGCGGCGGCGGCTGGTATTTTCCGGCCGCCGGCTGGGTGCGGCCGGGCAGTCTTTGCCAGACTATGCTGGAGAGCTGCGGCGATCGTCTGCAAATCCATTTCGGACAGCGCGCCGCAATCCTCGAACGTGAGCAAGACAGCTGGGCCGTACACGACCAGCACGGCGCAAAGATCGCCAGTGCGCCGGTGCTGATTCTGGCAAATGCCTGCGACGCCCTGCACTTTCCCCAGGCGGCAGATTTACCCTTGAGCGCCATCCGCGGCCAGATCACGTATCTCGATGCAAAGCAGGTTCCCGCCATCACGCCGGTACTTTGCGGCGAAGCCTACCTGACTCCGGCTTATGAGGGGATCTGCAGCGTCGGTGCTTCCTACGACGAGGATGAGCAAGCGACGCTGCGCCAAGACAGCCAGGACGCCAATCTGGCGCGCCTGGCCAACATCCTGCCGGGCTGGCGGGCGGGCCAATTGCCGCTGGCCGGACGCGTCGGCTTTCGCTGCGTGGCGAGCGACCGCTTGCCGCTGATCGGCGCCTTGCCGGACAAAAACGGAACATGCGCAGTGCGCGAAGCAAAACTGAAAGACCTGCCCCGCTTTGCCGGCCTGTACAGCCTGCTCGGTTATGCTTCGCGCGGTTTGATATGGGCGCCGCTGGCGGCAGAATTGCTGGCCTCGCAACTGAATGGCGAACCGCTGCCGATTGAGGCCGATCTGGCGGCGGCACTCGATCCGGCGCGTTTTTTATTAAAACAACGGCGACGCGGCTCGACGCCGCAACGATAAGCCGGCGCTAATCAAAAGATGCAGGGTTAGCAAGCAGCTAAATGGCCTGCTGCGCTGCCGTTGCGGTCGCCCTAAGGTAAAATAACGCCCTGCCGCGCGGCATTGTCGTTTTATCAAAATAATTGCGGGACAGCGCTCAAGAGCCGCCGCAAGGCGACCGATTATCCTGTCTCCACCTGACTTCCCGGAATACCCATGTTGCGATTGAATGAAATACAACTCCCCCTCGACCATCCTGAAGACGCACTGCACGCCGCGATTCTGGGGCGGCTGGGAATCGCCGCTGAGGAAATGCTCGGTTACACAATTTTCCGCCGCAGCTACGACGCCCGCAAAAAAGCCGCAGTGATCCTGACTTACTCCGTGGATGTCGATCTCAAGGACGAGCATACGGTCCTCAAACGCATGAAGGGCAATCGCAGTGTAGCGCCGACGCCTGACACCAATTACCGTTTCGTAGCGCAAGCGCCGGCCCGACTGAAAGTGCGGCCGGTGGTGATCGGCACCGGGCCGTGCGGCCTGTTTGCCGGCCTGATCCTGGCGCAGATGGGTTTCAATCCGATCATCCTGGAGCGCGGCAAGGCGGTGCGCGAACGCACCAAGGATACCTGGGGACTGTGGCGCAAACGCGAACTGCAGCCGGAATCCAACGTCCAGTTCGGCGAAGGCGGCGCCGGCACATTTTCCGACGGCAAGCTGTGGACCCAGATCAAAGACCCCAAGCATTACGGCCGCAAGGTGCTGACCGAATTCGTCAAGGCCGATGCGCCGGACGAGATCATGTACGTCAGCAAGCCGCATATCGGCACCTTCCGGCTGGTCAAGATGGTGGAGCAGATGCGCGCCAGCATCGAGGCGCTGGGCGGTGAGTTCCGCTTCCAGCAAAAGGTCGAAGACATCGACATCAAGATGGAAAACGGCCAGGGCCAGGTGCGTGCGGTAGTGCTCGCCAGCGGCGAGACCATCGTTACCGACCATGTGGTATTGGCAATCGGCCACAGCGCCCGCGATACTTTCCAGATGCTGTACGACCGCGGCGTGTATATCGAAGCCAAACCGTTCTCCGTCGGCTTCCGCATCGAACATCCGCAATCCCTGATCGACCGCTGCCGCTTCGGTCCCAGCGCGGGTAATCCGATACTGGGCGCTGCCGATTACAAGCTGGTGCATCACTGTGAATCTGGTCAAGCTCGTGGCCGCGCGGTCTACAGTTTCTGCATGTGCCCGGGCGGCACCGTGGTGGCGGCCACTTCGGAACCGGGGCGGGTAGTGACCAACGGCATGAGCCAGTATTCGCGCAACGAACGCAACGCCAACAGCGGCATCGTGGTTGGCATCACTCCAGACGACTATCCGGGCCACCCGCTGGCTGGTATCGACTTCCAGCGCCAGTGGGAATCGCGCGCCTTCGAACTGGGCGGCGGCACCTATGATGCACCTGGCCAGCTGGTAGGCGATTTTATCGCCGGCCGGCCGTCGACTGCGCTCGGTTCCGTGATTCCATCCTACAAACCCGGCGTCCATCTGGGCGATCTCAGTACGGCATTGCCAGACTACGCAATTGCCGCCATCCGCGAAGCCTTGCCGGTATTCGACAAACAGATCCGCGGTTTCGCCATGGCCGACGCCGTGCTGACCGGGGTCGAGACCCGCACTTCATCGCCGGTACGCATCAAGCGCCACGACGACAGCCTGCAAAGTTTGAATACGAGTGGTTTGTTCCCGGCCGGAGAAGGCGCAGGTTATGCGGGCGGCATCATGTCGGCGGCGATTGACGGCATCCGGGTGGCGGAGGCGGTAGCGCTGAGCATGCTTGGCAAAAATTGAGCAGAAATCAATGAGAAATTGAGCTGATTCAGGAACGACTGCTGACTTAACGTCTTTCTGCAACCTTGTACACGGCGTTGCGCTCGCGTTTGCCGACGGCCACAACCAGCACGATCAACTGCTTGTTGCGCACTTCGTAGACTAGCCGGTAGCCGGCTTGGCGCAGTTTGATTTTATATCGACACCCGGAGCCTGACAGCTGGGCGGACGGCAGATGGGGGCTCAGCAATCGTTCCGCCAATTTCCTCTTGAACTGTTCGCGGATGCCCTGATCCAGCTTGCGCCATTCCTTCAAAGCTTCCTCAAGGAAAGCTAGTTCAAAGCTCATCCAGCTTGACCTTGACGATAGCTTGCCCTTGGCGCGCGTCAGCAATCGCGTTCAGCTCCATGTCTTCCAGCTTGTTCATCAAGGCTTCATAGGCCTTTGCTGGCACGCAATAAAAAGCCGGCTGGTTCCGGTTTAATATCGCCACAGGAAATCCTTCACCGGCAGCAACGGTTCCCATAGGGTCTTTTTTAAGCTCGGAAACGCTTGCGGTCGTTTCAGCAAGTATCAGGTGGGCCATAGAAATACTTTTTAAAGTATCGTTAATAGCACCAATAATAGCATCTTTCATAGCATTCCAATAAATACCCTGGCCTGAGCCCGGAAAGTATTCGCTTAGTGAAAGATCGTAGTATGGCTGAGCTTTTGCCTCCTGCTTGCATGCAAACCTGTAAGTCTTGGCTGAATTTTTGTTTCTTGTCTAACAGGTTAAACAGGCTCGACCTGCTGCAGCGGCCGGCCCCTCGTCATTTATTGCCGGATTCAATTTTCCGTTTGACATACGCGGCATCCGTCAGCGTTTGCAGAAAAGCCACCAGATCGTCAACATCGCTATCGCTTAACGCCGGCGTGCTTCCTTCGCGCCGATTGTAGGGCACCGAATTGATATTGACGTTTTCCCGATAGGCTGGCGGCAGGTCGTCGAACTTGATCCCGCTCTTGTACCAGTCGCCTGGGTTGGTGGCGCGTGTCGCATAAAACGCGACGGCGTCGCGCAGCGTGCTGAATACGCCGTTATGCATGTAACTTTCGCGCACGGCGACATTGCGCAAGCTGGGCGTTTTGAAATAACCGCACCATTGGCTGCTGTCGGGCCATTGCAACTGGGCTGCGGTTTTGCATAAGCCGAGATCGTAGTATTTGGGATTGCGATTTTCTGCGATCCGGCGGTTACGCGGCATCGCTGCCGCATCGTAACCAAAATCGGTAAACATCGAGCGCGCCGGATTGCTGGAGCTGTCGTTGAATTTATGGCAGGACGCGCAATTGCCTTTGTCCGGATCTTTAAACAAGCGCAGACCGCGCATTTCCGCCGCATTCAATTGAATCCTGCCGCGGATATAGTCATCGTACCTGGAGCTGAACGGCGTCATTTCATCGCTGCGTAAAAAGGCTTCCAGCGCACGGCTGGCGGCTTGAGTCGCTTGCGCCGGCCGCTGAAAAATGGCCGCGCCAAACTGGGCTCGCATCTCGGACGCATACGCTTGCTGCAGTTTGCGCGCCAGCTGGCCGGGATTGCGGTTGTTCATTTCCAGGGGATTAAACAAAGGCCCCTGAGCTTGCTCAGCCAAGGTATTGGCGCGGCCGTCCCAAAAGAAACCGCCGAATGGCATCGGCACCAGCGCATCATCGTCCTGGTAAAAAAAACGCGGCGGCGTATAGCGCAGATACAAGACCGACGGCGTGTTGCGGGTACCCAGACTGGCCGGGCGGCTGCCGAGCGCGACACCGATGCGTGATCCATGATTGCCGGAGAAAGCCTGCGCTGGAGCGTGGCAGCTGGCGCAACTGGTGCCGCGCGGCTCCGACAGCCGGGTATCGAAAAACAATTGGCGGCCGAGCGCCACCAAGGCCGGAGGATCGGCCGGCGCGGCTGCGGGCGCCGGCATTTCCGGAAACAGCGGCGTATTGAGCGGCGCCGCATTCAGCTTGAACGGCAAGCAGCAAGCCAGCAGCAGTGCCAGCCACAGGCGCGGCATCAATTTGGCGCCAGATAACCGGTCTTGTCGCAACTGATGTTGTTGGCGTTTTGCAGGCAAGTGGTGAGCAGCTGTCCCTTACGCGTATAGGCTTTGTATGCCCATGTGCCATCGCTCTGACGATCCATCACCATGAAACCGAAGCTGCTGGTATGGGCAATCTTGTCGACGATGGCGCCGGGAGCGGGATTGGTGTTGGCGGGGAATGGATCGGCAAAATTCACATCCAGATTATCGCCGCCGTTGCCGGAAACAAAAGTGGCTGGATGATTGGATGAAAAATTAATGGCCTGGAAATCATGGACGTGGCCATGAATCGCCGTCTTCACCCCGGCTGGGTAGAAGGCAGTGGGATTGACGCTTTGCATCACCGATAGCAGAGCAGCATTGCCCGGCGCCGGCGCAGCGCCGGCCAATGGCGCAAAACCGAGAATCGGATGGTGGTTGGTGAAAATGCTGTTGACGCCGGCTTTCGCAGCCAAGCGGTTGACTGTCTGGAACTGCGCCTGATATTTGATGAATTGCGGATCGCTGATCGGCAACGCAGCCCGGCCCGCTTTCGACGAGTCAAACACAATCACTTGCGTATCGGCGCCGACTGCCACCGCATATGGATCGGAAAAATTGCCCAAGCCGTCGTTGGCCGGATCGTCGCAAGAGCGCTTGGCGTCGAACGGCTGCGTATCCAGGAAGCGGAACCAGCCCTGGCCGGCGCGGGCGCATTCCTCGTGATTGCCGCGCACCATGACCCAGGGCGCAGCGGCCATCAGGGGTGCAGCGGGCTGGAACAAATCGGCTTGCCAGGCATCCCAGCCATAACCCCAAGGGCTGTCTTTACAACCGCCGATATCTGCGGGGCAGGCGTTTTCGCGATAGTGATAATCGCCTATGTGCACTACCAGATCCGGCTGCATGGCGGCAGCGGTGCTGGCGATCTCGGGAAACGGCCAGGCGTCGCCGTCGGCGCAGGCTTGCCAGGCGTTATCGGCCTTCTTCAAGCGGCAACCTGTATCGGCCAGCACCACTACGCGCTGCGGCGCTTTCTTGGGCAACGGCAAAGAGCGGGAGCCGACCGAGATACCGCTGCTATCGGCAGGCACCTTGTATTCACAGGCGGTGACCGGGAAGGCGGAAGGCTTGGAGTCGGCGGCTGCGCTGGCGGTCGGGCGCTGCGCCGCGGTTGCCGTTGCGGCGCGCAAAGTCATCGCCATATAGTCAGCGCCGTCGAGGATTTCCGGACAACTGGCGTCGCTGGTGATGACCCTGACGGTGGCCTGGTTGTTGCTGCCGACGACCACCCAGGCCGCCTTCACGCCGGCGTCGACACTGCGGTTGCTGTCGCTGCCGCCGCAGGCAGCGACCAGCAGGCTCATGCCCAACGCTGATGCCAGTGCGAGCGCCGGTGAAACTGTGTTGTGCCGCAGTTGCTTTGTCGCGCCCATGTAGCTCGCCCGGGTCTGGAATATTGATGTTGAATAGTCAAAAATTATAAGAAATAAATATGACCTGCTTGTTACATCAGTTTGTTACAGCGGACGGACAAAAAAAATACGCCGTGAGCGTATTTTCTGAAAGCACATTGTGTCGCGGTTCCCCCAGGATCAGCTATTTGCCGGCGTCCCGCGTTGCCTGCAGCAAGCACTTCGACAGCTTATCGAAATGCAGCCACGCCGCCTGGCTCAATTCCACCTGCTTGCGGCGCGTATCGTCGGTATCCGTCAGCACGATCCAGCCCTTTTCCCGCATCGATTTCAGCCGCGCATGCAGCATGGCCGGCGATCCGAGTTCGCTTTGCGCCATCATGTCGCGCACCGACAGGCGCTCCTTGGCTTGCCCGGCGCGCGCGACGAAGGCCAGGATGCGATCTTCCAAAGGGTCTAGCGACGGCAACGACGGCAAGCCGCGCAGCGCATTTGCCAGTTGCAAAAAGCGCACGTATATATCTGCAGGTCGGTTATTTTTGTCCATGGCTGTATTTATTGTAAGCGGCTGCCGAAACACTCTGCTAACGCTGTTAAATCTGTATCGATCATACCCGCCATTTCAGGCTAATCGCAAGTATCTTCAGGCGTTCGCGCAGATGCTTCGGCGATTCGGCAAGTAATTGGATAAGTAATTAGGTAAGATACCCGCGCCATGACCATTCCCTCGTCCACCGCCGCGAAACTGCGCCTCAACCTGCTGACCGTCACCATCACGGTGGCGGTCTACATGCTGGTGTACATGGTTAACGACTGGCTCTTCAAGCACATTGAATTTACGCAGGGGATTGCCTGGATTTATCTGCCGGCCGGGATACGGCTTATCTGCACCTTGCTGTTTGCCGAAGCGGGCGTGCTCGGCATCCTGCTGGCTTCACTGCTGACTTCCAGCATCTACGCCATCTTTCCCGGCGATCCGGTCACCACCGTCGGCTATAGCATCATCTCGGCGCTGGCGCCCTATCTCGCCTATAGATTCACATTGCAAGAGATGCGCCTGCAACGCTCGCTCAGCAATCTGACCACCACCCGCCTGCTGGCTTGCATCTTGTTGTACGGCCTCGCCAATCCGCTGCTGCAGCTGCTGTGGTTTGTGCTGCGCGGCGTCTCCTATCATTTCTGGTCGGGCCTGATCGTGATGTCCATCGGCGACCTGACCGGCTCTCTGATCGTGGTCTATGCGATCAAGATCCTGCTGTCTTTTGTGCCGCTCCCGCCACATCGCTAACGATTGTAATACTGCCGAAATAATTCCTCGCTATTCTGCCGACAGTTATAGAAATTATAGCGGTTAGCGACTTCACGCTATCGCCGCGCATCTTATATCGGGGTAGTGCAATGCGTAGTTGGGACGAACCAAAAAAGCGGAAAGCCCGCGTCGAAATTATTCCTATGATCGACGTGATGATGTTTCTACTGGTGTTTTTTGTGCTGATCAGTCTCAACGTGATTCCTGCACTCGGCATGAAAACTCATCTGCCGACTGCCAGCAGCTCGCAGGATTTGAAACCGCAAAACAAGGCTGTCATCACGATTGGCCTCAACGACGCGCTGCAAGTCGACGGCGTCGACACCAAGCTCGGCGAGCTGTCGACACGCTTGAACCAAGCCAGGAAGAACGGCGAAAAACTCAACGTCATCGTCAACAGCGATCGCGGGGTTGAGGTGCAACGGCTGGTGGAAGTGATGGACAACTTGAAGCAGAACGGCTTCGAATCGATCTCCATTGCTACCCGCAAACCGTGATGCAAGCAATCATGACCATGCCGTTCTTCTACCGGTTTCGCGATGCGCTGGCAACGCTGCCGTCGATAATCATACTCGCGATCCTGATCTTTGCCGGGATTCAGAAAGCGGTAAAGATCCAGCCGCATGCAGATGATTCCCTGGTGCAGATCGCGTTGACGGAACCGGAGCCGCCGGCGCCGCCAGTGACTACACCCGCGCCGCCGACTCCGACGCCACCGCAGGTGGCCAAGCCGCTGCCAGTGCCGGTCATGCAGCCGATCCGACAGCCAACGCCACCGCAGACAGTGAGCGCTACGCCCCTCAGCAACAACCCGAGTGCCGAAGTGGCGGCGCCGCCAGCGCCACCCAAAGCCGTCGCCGCGCCTGCCGCCGTAGCACCGCCGGCTCCGGAACCCGCACCGCCCGTAGCCAAACCGAACAACGCCAGCATCGAGGCAGGTTATATCGCCAAGCTGCGGGCGCATCTGAATAGCATCAAGCGCTATCCAACCGGCCGCGAAGCCAGTCAACAGCGGCCACAAGGCAAGGTCAAGGTCTGGTTTGTACTGAATCGCGACGGCACCCTGGTGGAGCAAGGCATCGAAGAATCGGCGAACTCCATGCTGCTCGACGAGGCCGCCCGCAAGACCATCAACCGCGCCACCTTTTCTGCTTTTCCCGAATCCAGCTGGGCCGGAGAAGCAACTCACCGATTCAGCGCCGAACTGGAATTTATCCCGGGAGCGGGGTAAAGCAACAGCCAGCAGCAGTTTGAATACTTAGTTTGAAAACATCAAAAAACCGAAAACGTACAGGGAGTAATGCCATGCAATTCAAAGTCACCCGGCTGTCACTGCTGATCTCCGGGTTATTCATCGCCGCTAGTCCATTGGTCTATGCTGCGGACACATCCGAAGTGGGCAAGGTCACGGTGCAAGGCGATGCCGGCGGCGGCCAGAGCACCGGCCTGATCCAGCAAGAAGAATCAGCGAAAGCGCGCAGCTCGGTCAATCGCGACTATATGGAAAAGCAAAGCACCACCGGCAATCCGTTCCAGATGATCAATCTGCTGCCGGGCGTGAACAGCTACGATACCGACGGCACCGGCCTGTTCGGCGGCAATGTCCGGGTGCGCGGTTTTAACAGCGACCAGCTCGGCTTCACCGTCAACGGCGCACCGGTCAACGATTCCGGCAGCTTCGCCGTCTATCCGCAGGAATACACCGATGCGGAAAACCTGTGCGACATCTTCGTCACCCAAGGTTCCACCGACACCGAAGCGCCGCACGTCGGCGCCACCGGCGGCAATATCGGCATGACCATGTGCACCCCGGAAGATCAGCGCCGCTTCCGCACCGAATACACGTTCGGCTCGAACAATCTGCGTAAAGGCTATGTGCGCCTTGATTCCGGCAAGTTGTTCAACGATCGCTTCAAATTCTTCATCTCTTATTCCAAGGCGCAAGCCGACAAGTTCAAGGGCAAGGGCCGCGCCGACAAGCAACACGTCGACTTCAACAGCAAGCTGGATCTGGGCGGCGGCAGCTTTGTCGATACCGGCTTCATGTACAACACAGCGTTGAACAATAATTATCGCTCGCTGACCAAGGCGCAAATTGCCCAGTTCGGACGCAACCTGGATTACGGCACTGTAGCGCCGGTGCATCAGCCGGGCGGTCCTGGTGCCCAGAATGACTCGACCTACGGGCCGAACGCCGGCATCAATACCGGTAACAAAGACCTATACTACGGCTACAACCTGAATCCGTTCAAGAACTGGCTGGCCACCATGAACGCGCACTTCCAGCTGGCGCCGCAATCCAGCATCGATGTCAACCCTTACATGTGGTACGGCTTCGGCACCGGCGGCAATCAATTGCAAACTATCACCGAAGGTAATTCCGGTGCGTTGCTGGGCGGCGGCGTACGTGACGTCAATGGCGACGGCGACACCAAGGACACCGTGTTCGTCTATGAAGGCAGCCGCACCCGCACCTATCGTCCTGGCGTCACGGTCAAGTACAACCAGCAGATCGAGAACCACAAACTGATGGTCGGCTATTGGTACGAGCGCGCGCGTCATCAGCAAACCGGCCCGTTTGCGCCTATCGACAACAACGGCAATGCGGCCGATGTCTGGCTGAACAATCCCAGCGCCTGGTTGCGGAATCAGGACGGCAGCATCGTGCAATACCGCGACACGCTCACCATCAGCACCGGCAAATCGGCTTTTGCGCAAGACAACATCAGCTTGATGCAAGACAAACTGAACCTGCAACTCGGCGCCCGTTATTCGAGCATAGACCGTAACGTCACCAACAACCCGAGCCAAAGCTCGCCAGGGTTTTATACCGTGCAGAAATCGTATTCCGATCTGTTGCCTAGCCTCGGCATCCGTTACCAGCTCGATCCGGCGCAATCGGTATTCTTCAATGCTGCGAAGAACTTCAAAGCGCCAGGCAATTTCTCCTTTTTCAACCTGATCTCAGGCGGCAAATTTGTCAACGGCGTGTACACCGGCGGCACCGTGCGCAATGTGCCGGTGGATAAGGAAACCTCTTGGAACTACGACCTGGGCTACCGTTACGCAGCCGATAAATGGACGTTTTCGGGATCGGTATTCTATGTCGATTACAAAAATCGGATTGCCACCTCGTTCAACCCGGATACCGGCAATCGTATCGATTACAACGTCGGTGATTCGACGTCCAAAGGCTTTGAACTGGAATCCGGTTACTCGCTCACCAAGAACCTGAGCTTGTACGGTTCGCTCTCCTATATCAAGAGCAAGATGGATAAGGATATGCCTTGGGCGGCCAACTTCAACCTGCCAACCGGCGGCAAAGAGTTCCCGGATACCCCGAACTGGCTGAGCGGCCTGAGCCTGCAATACGCACAAGACAGCTGGTATGTATTCGGCCAGGCCAAATACACCGGCAAGCGTTATACCACGCTGGTCAACGACGACAGCCTGGGCGGCTATACGGTGTTCAACGCCGGCGCCGGCTATACCTTCCCGTCCACCACGTGGCTGAAGAAACCGACGCTGCGCTTCAACCTCAACAATATCTTTGACAAGCAATACCTGAACCTGAACGCCGGCAGCGGCAGCCAGTTCACCAGCAATGCGGTCGCAATCGGAAGCAGTGCGCCGGCCACTCCGCCGACGTTCTACGTCAGCGCGCCGCGCAGCTTCAGCGTCACTTTGGTGGCGGATTTTTAATTAAGTTGTAGCTATCCCTGGCGGCGGCTCCTAAGTTGGAGCCTGCCGCTGCAACAAACGTGCATTCGTGCGCAGAGAGGTCAACATGAACATGCAACTATTCCACGAACTCGCTTTCTATCTGATGTACGCCTGCGCTGCCCTGGCGATATTCGTGATTGTCGAACGCGGGCTGTTTTTCAATTACACTTTGCGCCAGGCAATCGGCCTGGAAAAAGCCATGACTCACGCCGTGCAGCACGTGCAGGAATTGCCGAGCGCACTGACGTCGCGCGCCAGCCTGCCGCTGACGCTGGTGTCTGACATCCTGGCGGAAAAACATCAGCTGACCAGTGAAAAAGATCTGGAGGATTTCAGTGAGTCGGTATATATCGCCAACCGCGGCGAAGTGCAGCATCGGCTGTGGATTCTCGACACCATCGTGACCGCCGCTCCCCTGCTCGGTCTGCTCGGTACGATTTTGGGTATTATCGATACTTTCAAGGCGCTGGCGGTATCCGGCGTATCCGATCCGGGCCAGGTGTCGCAAGGCATAGGCACCGCTTTGTATGCGACCGCGCTGGGCATAGGCATTGCGGTAGTCGGCATGTTTTTCTTTAATATGTTCCAGGAACGGATCGAGCGCATCAACGATCATTTGAAAGTGCTGATGCTGCGTGCCTGCGTCGGCCGTGCGGCTGGCGGCGACACGCAAGCTGCGATACCGGCTGAATCCGGAAAGTTGCATCTCGCCTGACCAGGATGGAAATGCGTAAGATAGAAACTCCTAGACTGATCGCCTCGATAGCAATTCTGCTGGGCTGCGCCGGCAGCACCCATGCCGAATTCGGCATTCCCGGTTACGAACTGGTGCACACGGTTCCGCTCGAAACCACACTGGCAACGCCCGATTTGCGTGAACCGCTGCAGGTCTGGAGCGAGATGTTCGATAGCGCCAAACACCAGATCGTGCTGGGTCAGTTTTATGTCGCCAGCCAGCCTGGCGCGGCGTTCGAACAGGTGATAGCCCGGCTCGCCGCAGCCGGCGCGCGTGGTGTCAAGATTCGTTTCCTGATGGAGGAGAAAGGCAAGTTCGCCTCCGATATGCCAACCATCGAGCGGCTCAAGCAGATCCCCAACCTGGAATTCCGCTATCTCGATTACTCCAAGCTGACCGGCAACGGCATCATCCACGCAAAATATATGGTGGTCGATGCCAGCACCGCCTACGTCGGCAGTCAGAATTTCGACTGGCGCTCGTTTGCCCATATCCATGAAACCGGCTTGCGCATCACCGACGCCGCGGTGGTCGGCCAGCTGCAAAATATTTTCGAACAGGATTGGCATGCGCAGGAATTGATCGCGCAAGACAAACAGGTGGCGAAACTCAATCAGAGCGTAGTAAGCACCGATGACCGGCAAACGTCATTTCTTTTAGCCAGCCCGAACGCGTTCAATCCGCCCGGCGTCGGCGACTCCGAAACCGAGCTGCCGAAACTGCTGGCTGCAGCTAAATCCGAAATCAGGATACAGCTGCTCGACTATGCGCCGTTAAGCTATGGGCCGAATCACACGCGTCCGTATTACCCCGTGATCGACAACGCGATCCGCGCCGCACTGGCGCGTGGCGTCAAGGTCAAGCTGATGGTGTCGAACTGGAATACCGAACAGCCGGCGATCGCCTATCTGAAAAGCCTGGCGCTGCTGCCCGGCATGGAAATCAGAATCGTCACGCTGCCGCAGGCCAGCACCGGTTTCATTCCTTTCGCCCGCGTGATCCATAGCAAGACCATGTCTATCGACGGCCAGCTGGCGTGGATCGGCACCAGCAACTGGAGCGGCGGCTACCTGGATATGTCGCGCAACCTGGAGATCGTGCTGCGCAACGAGAAGATGGCGCAACGGATTGCCGACTTGCACCAGCAGACCTGGGACTCTGCATACGCACAGCCTATCGACGTGATGAAGGCATATCCCAAGCCGGTGAAGGGCAAGGAATAATCCGGCTTGGGTTACGCTTGGGTTGCGCTTGGGTATGGCGTCAGACAGCGCCGACCACAGCAGTCAGCATGCTGATAGAACCGATATCGATACCATCCACTGCAATCGAAATCGTCTCGTCATCCTGTTTGGCGCCTGCGATGTACAGCAGCGGCAGATAGTGTTCTGGGGTCGGCACCGACAATTGCGCATCCTGCCCCTGATCGGCGTAGTCGATCAGGGCTTGCTGATCGCCGCTTAGCAGGCTCTCGCGGATGTGGTCATTGAAACGCTGAGCCCAGCCATGCACCGGCGCATCCTGACTGCGATTCATCAAGCGCAGGTTATGCACCACATCGCCGCTGCCGATGATCAGCACGCCTTGTTCGCGCAATACGGCAAGTTTACGTCCCAGATCAAAATGAAACTGCGCCGGCCGGGTAGCATCGATACTCAGTTGTATCACCGGCACGTCGGCCTTGGGAAAGGCTTTGACCAGCACCGACCAGGTACCGTGATCGAGCCCCCAGGAATGATCCATGGCGACCGCTACCGGCGCCAGCAGATCGCGCACTTGCGCCGCCAGTTGCGGATCGCCCGGCGCAGGGTAGCGGACATCGAACAGCGCCTGCGGAAAACCGCCGAAATCGTGGATGGTTTTCGGCTGCGCCATCGCGGTGACGCCGGTGCCGCGCGTGTACCAATGCGCGGACACCGACAAGATCGCCTTCGGCTGCCGCTGCGCCACACTAGCACCCAGCCGGGTCCAGGCAGCAGTGTAGCGATTCTCTTCAAGCGCATTCATCGGGCTGCCGTGACCGAAGAAAATCGCCGGCATGCGGGTGGCAATGGTGCTCATCTTGATCTCTTCCAATAGGCTTATTTGTCAGATTACTTGTCGACCTTGGCGTTACCCAGCGCAAACGCGCCGTTGCCCAGCAAGGCCACTGAAATGGCGGTGACCACCATGAATGCAGGATATTCCCAGCCGCCGTTAGGGCTGGTGAAAACCCAGCCGTTGCCGGCATGGACCGATAATGCGCCCAACAGCACCGGCAGGGAAATCACGGCGGCAATCCGCGCCTGAAGGCCAAGCACCATGGCAATCCCGGTCAGCACCTCGATTGCCACCACAGGGTAGACCGACCATGCCGGAAAACCCTGGCTGGCAAAGAAACCGGCCGCGCCCGCTAAAGTGAATACGAAAACCTTGAGATAAGCATGCGCCAACAGGGCAATGCCCAGGGTCAGCCTGAGCAGGGTAGCGGCATAGATGCCGGGGTTACTTGTGTTCATGATATTACCTTCGAAAAAATAGTGAAAAGCCAAGATAGTTTATGGATCGTGTTTCACTATATATTCTTGCAGTGAAAAGAAAAATGCGATTTTATTAAAATACCATTTCCGAATTTCAAAACAATAAGGCATTGCGATGAATCTGTTCGAGGCCATGAAGGTGTTTGTCAAAGTGACTGAAACCGGCAGCCTGTCGGGCGCTGCGCGGATTCTGAACTTGTCGAATCCATCGGTGACACGGCATATCGCCGAGCTTGAGGAATACCTGGGCGCGCGCCTGCTGAATCGCAGCACGCGCCGCCTCAGCCTGACCGATACCGGCGGCGCCTACCTGGAACGCTGCAAGCAGCTGCTGGCCGATCTTGAGCAAGCCACGCTGGCGGCAGGCATGCACGCCGCCAATCCGAGTGGCGTGCTGCGCGTCAATGCGCCGGTTTCGTTCTCCGTCAGTCATTTGGGCCGGCTGCTGCCGCTTTATGCGCAACGCTATCCCAATGTCGAACTGGACGTGACCTTATCCGACCGGATTGTCGATCTGGTCGAGGAAGGTTTCGATCTGGCGATCCGCATCGGCAGATTGCAGAATTCCAGTCTGGTGATGCGCAAGCTGGCTACGGCGCATGTGTTGACCTGTGCCGCCCCGGCCTACCTTGAGCAGCACGGCGTGCCGCAACATCCCGACGACTTGGCCCGACATGCCTGTCTGACTTATGCCTATACGCTGCCGGATAACGAATGGCGCCTTAAGCGCGACGGCAAGACGCACACGGTACGCATCAGCGGCGGCTTGCATTGCAATAACGGCGATCTGCTGCTGGCGGCGGCGATTGCCGGCATGGGCGTCATACGGCAACCGACCTTCATCATCGGCGATGCGATCCGCGACGGTCGCTTGCTACCGATCCTGACCGATTATCACGGTGATGAGCTGGCGATCCACGCGGTATATCCGAGCCGCCAGCATCTGTCGGCCAAGGTGCGTACCTTTGTCGATTTCCTGGCGCAGCAATTCGGCGAGGTGCCGGCCTGGGATCGCGCTTTGCCCATTTGAAAAAAGGCCGCATCTGCGGCCTTTTCCGGGTCAAGAAGAGTAGACCTTACTTCTTGCTACGCGGGGTAGTGGTCTGGCTCAGCTGCGCACTGGCGTTTTGCAGGTTGGCTTCCAAGGTTTCAACCGCCTGCTTGGTATTCTTGGTCAGCTGTTCATAACCGGCATTGGCGTTGCTGATCACCGATTTTAGAATCGAGATCGCGCTTTCCGAACCGGGTGGCGCGTTCTTGCTGACCTCTTCTATCAAGGCATTGATTCTGCGGCTGGTTTCTGCGACTTGCGCTTCTGCCGCACGAGTGTATTCAGCCTGGGTGCCGGAGGCGATGCTGGCCAGGTGACGGCCATAGGCTGCCACTTTTTCTGCACTCGGTTTGGCTTGTGCGGCCGAGATGGTGAGGAATTCCTGCGGGTCTTTGGCGCTCATCAATTGCTTGGTGGCGTCGCCGGATTCTTCCAATGAAGCCTTGGTGGCATTCAGATTGAGTTCGATGACTTTCTCAACGCCCTCGAAGGTTTTTGCAGTCAGGGTATTGAGCAATGCCAACTGGGCTTCAAAATGGGCTTTGGTTGCTGCGGCAAACTTTTCATGAAACGAAAACATGGCCTTCTCCTGTGTGAACAAATCAGTATTGCTATCAATATGGCAATATCCCGTTTTCCATTCTACAAGCAAAATGTGACTCTGCCCCCTGCCAAATTTGACAGTGGACTAACCTGCCGTTGCCGCGCAAACCACCCTGTCTTTCGGTTTTCTGCCGAGACCGGTGCGGCAAGCACGGTAGGCGGCAACTGTACTTTCAAACAGCTGGCGCGCCTGCGTCAGCGGCAGTTTCGCCAGCCGTTCAGCCAGCTTGCGGCTGACCTGGAAGTGCTGGTAATCGATCGGTTTTTTCCAATCGCCTCCCCAGATCAGAAACCCATGCTGAGCGAATAGTTCCACAACTTGTTCACTGCTTCCGGGCCGGCTTGCGACCCGCTCGCCGAAAGCCTGTCCGGTCGGCGGACTATATGCCAGCTGGCCCTGAGGATCGCGCAGCACATACGGGTTTTGCAAAGGATTGATATCGATCGCTAAGCCGTAGGCATGCAAGGACGCCAACTTGCCGCCGGTGATCGGCCGGTCGTTAAAGGCAGAGGTATTATTGTCAGCCATCGATGCGTCGTCGTTGCCTTGATAATGCTCCATCAGGCGTGCCTGTGCAAGCGGGAAACGACGCTTGAACAGCTCGTCGAACAGCGCTTTTACCTGCGGCGCGACCGCTGCCATCACCATGATCTCGCCATCGTCGTGGCGCACTTGATCAAAGTCGATATACGCGAAACGGACCACCTGCAGTTGCGGACAATCAACCGGCGCGCCGGGCTGCAGCACGTGCTGCTTGAGAATCGCGCATTGCCGGCTATCCAGCGTGGAAATGCCGGGCTGCGCACCGGCATGCGGCGCCACGCCTGCCAGCAGCAAAAGCAACGGCGCGGTCAGGCGCAAAACAGGGATAGACGCCATCGATTTCACGCTGACGCCGGCGTGACCAACTCATGCACCACCAGGCCGGCGTCGGAATTGCCAAAGGTGTCGCCATTGGCCCTGATGCTCGCGGCGGTATGCATGGCGTCGGCGTAGCCTTGCTCCCAGCGCCATTCGATCGAGCCACGCGAAAAATTGATGTCCTTGGACGCCATATTCCAGTCGTGGCCGCCGTAGCGCAGGCGCACCACGTGAATCGTACCTTGGTCGGACATGCCCTTGAACTCATTGAGATCCGATTTGCTGCGCAGTTCCGGCGGCAATTTCTTATACAGAGCAAAGGCGGCATGGCGCAATTGATACATGCGCAAATAATTCTGGATATGACGCTCCGAGCGTGAAGCAAATGTCACGTCTTTCTGACGATTCTCGATCTGGTTCAAAGTCGTCGGCTCGGGGCCGTTGGCGTTCCATAAATCCACCAGCACGCAAATGGTGTGGCCATCGACCTCGGTCTTGGCTTCGTCCTCCAGCACCACTTCCAGCGGCGTATTCGAATACAAGCCGCCGTCCCAGTACAGATCGCCGTCAACCCGCACCGGTGCAAAGCCGGGTGGCAACGCGCCGCTGGCCATGATGTGCTCGACCCCGATCTGCCGTTCCAGCGAATCGAATTTGACCAGGCTGCCGCACGCCACTTTCATCGCGCTGACGGTCAGGCGGATGCCGCCCGGCGCATTCAGAAAATCGAAATCGACCAGTCGGTTCAGCGTCTCGGCCAGCGGACCGGTGTCGTAGAAACTGGCCTGCTCGGGCTCTACCGACATGCCTAGCTGGAACGGATTAGGTCCACGCGGCGAGAAAAATCCTGGCACCCCGCGCATTGTCACATCGGCCGTGGTCCACCAGGTATTGAACTGGCGCGCAGTATCCGTGACTTTGCTCAAATCCATCAAATCGCCGTGACCGACCTGTTCCCAAAATTCCTTCAGCCGCGAAAGCCGCAGATCGCGTTCGTTACCAGCAATAATCGCAGCATTGATCGCACCGATGGAAGTGCCAACCACCCAATCCGGAGTAAAGCCGTTTTCGTGCATCGCATGATAGACGCCGGCCTGGTATGCGCCCAGCGCGCCCCCGCCCTGCAGCACCAGCGCCACCCGGGGACCGGCTGATGCGGTTTTGGTTTTAGTCCGTGTCTGTGCTGTAGCTTTATTGCTCATTTGACGCCCATCTTTTCTTATGGAAGAGCAAATATATTACCCGATCGCGAGCTGCTGCGACGGCGGCCTTCGCTATGTCATCAAATCATCACAAATCGTAACGATTCTCATTTGTGATATAGTGACACATCCTTAAATGTAACCATTTGTTACTGGCAACAAATCTTCATTCCCCCTCATCAAAACAGGAGTTTTCATGCTTTTGCGCTCTCTCATCGCCAGCGCCGTTCTGGCTGCCAGTACCGCCTCTGCCATCGCTCAGGAGCAAGTGCTGAACCTGTATTCCGCACGCCACTATCAAACCGACGAAGCGCTGTATGGCAATTTCACCAAGACTACCGGCATCAAGATCAACCGCGTCGACGGCGACGACGCCGGCACCATCGCGCGCCTGAAAAGCGAAGGCGCGGCCAGTCCGGCCGATGTGATCTTGCTGGTGGATGCCGCGCGTCTGTGGCGTGCAGAGAATGACGGCTTGTTCCAGCCGGTGAAATCGGCCATCCTCGATCAGCGCATCCCGGCCAATCTGCGCGGCAAGGACGACGGCAAGGGATCGCAATGGTTCGGCTTTTCGACCCGCGCCCGCGTCATCGTCTACAACAAGCAAAACGTCCAGCCGCAAGACGTCGACACCTACGAAGCGCTGGCCGACCCGAAGAACAAGGGCAAGCTGTGCACCCGCTCCGGTTCGCATCCTTACAACGTCTCGCTGTTCGGCTCCTTGCTGGAACATCACGGCGAAGCCAAGACGGAAGCGCTGCTCAAGGGCTATGTCGCCAACCAGGCACGTTCGCCGGTGGGTGGCGATACCGACCAGATCAAGGCCGTCGCCTCGGGCGAATGCGGCGTGGCGATTTCAAATTCCTACTACGTTGCGCGGCTGATGAAATCGACCAAGCCGGAAGATATCGAGGTGATGAAAAAAGTCGGGGTGATCTGGCCTAACCAGAAGACTACCGGCGCCCATGTCAACATCGCCGGCGCCGGTGTCGCCAAGCATGCGCCGCATCGCGAAGCGGCAGTCAAGTTCCTGGAATACCTGTCCAGCGACGACGCCCAGCGCTATTTTGCCGAAGGCAATAACGAATCGCCGGCAGTCAAGGGCGTGAAGAGCGGCAATCCGGCACTGGATGCACTCGGCCCTTATAAAGCGGAGGTGATCGATGTCTCGGCAGTTGGCCGCAATCAGCAAAAGGTGCAGCAATTGCTGGATCGCGCCGGTTATAAATAAAGCACTGAGGTCGAAACATTAAAAAGGCTGGCGCACGATGCGTCAGCCTTTCTCATATCCGCGAGCGGCCTATTTTTTCCTGATCATGTAAATCGCCAGCCCCACCAGCAGCACCACGCCAAATTCCAGGCCGACCACAATATATTTCGCCATGATGATTATTTTTCCGAAAAGTCATGCAATTGAAAAATTTACAAAGGGAAGGTCACTACGTGACTCACATCCAGCTTAATGCCTATCCATTCGTCGACGGCATGATCGTGATGGGACGGCACCAAGGCCAGCAACTCCTGGCCGCACGCCAGTTGCAGCGTGTATAAGAATTCTGCGCCACGGAAAGATTTGCGCTTTATCCGTGCCTTGAACGGAGAGGCATCATCATGCACAATATCGTCGGCGCGCAACAATACGTCAAACGGCTCGCGCCCATGCACCTGGATTTTCTGCAAGGCAGCGGCGCTGACATCCTGCAAATCGCCCAACACCGTCGACACCGCCAGCCGCCCCTCGCTGTCGATCAGGCGGCCCGGCAGCAACACGCCGTGGCCGATGAAATCGGCGACAAAGCGGGTCGCCGGGCGATGATACAAATCGTAGGGCGCCGCCCATTGCTGCAGATGGCCATGCTGCATCACGCCGACCACATCGCCGATGGCGAAGGCTTCCAGTTGATCGTGGGTCACCATCAGCGCCGTGATGCCAGCCTGTTTCAGAATCTGCCGCACGTCGTGCGCCAGACGCTCGCGCAACTCGATGTCCAGGCTGGAAAACGGCTCGTCCAGCAGCAACAGGCGCGGCTCCGGCGCCAAGGCCCGCGCCAGCGCCACTCGTTGTTGCTGGCCGCCCGACAATTGATGCGGATATTTTTCCTGCGCGCCTTCCAATCCCACCAGCGCCAGCATTTCCGCGACCCGCCGCCTTCGTTGCTGGCGCGAGGCATGGTGCAAGCCGAAGCCGATATTCGCGGCAATGCTGAGATGCGGGAACAAGGCAAAATCCTGGAACACCATGCCGATGCGGCGCTGCTCGGCGGCAATCCTGGTTTGCGGCCCGTCCAGCAGCCGCTGATCCAACGCAATTTGTCCGCTCTGTGCCTGCTCCAGGCCGGCGATCACGCGCAGCAAGCTGGTCTTGCCGCTGCCAGAGGGGCCGATCAGCACGCCCAGATGGCCGGCCGCCAGCTGCAACGACACGGCTTGCACCGCCGGCGCCGGCGCGCCTGGATAACTGACACTGACTTGATCGAGAGTGAGAAACATGGGAAGCAGGTAGGTGAAGCTGGTTACAATTCGTGCCGGCTCGGGATACAGCCGTCTTTGCCGCTCAATGCCAAAGGCGGAATGCCCTAGTTTACCGCACTCCAATTTAAATCCCGCAATTCCCCTATTTGCAAGCACATGCCACTGATCGCTTTAATCGCACTGTTGATCGCTCTTCCCATACTCGGCATCGCCGGCGCCTGGCTGCAACTGGACGCGCAGGCGCTCGATCTGTTGTCGCAACAGATGCAAACGGTGTTGCCAGCCTACCTCGCCACATCCGCCTGGCTGGCGCTGGCGGTAACTGTCGGCGTGGTGATTGTCGGCGCCGCCACGGCGGTCACGGTCAGCCTGTTCGAGTTCCGCGGCCGCCGTTTTTTCCAATGGGCGCTGCTGCTGCCGATGGCGATGCCGGCCTATGTCTCGGCCTATGCCTATACCGATTTTCTGCAATACAGCGGCTTGCTCCAAAGCGGTTTGCGCCAGCTCATCCCGGGCCTGCGCTTGCCGGAAATACGCAGCCTGCCCGGCGCGATTTTCCTCTTCATTTTCACGCTCTATCCCTACACCTACCTGCTGGCGCGCAATGCCCTGAACGAACGCGGCCTGCATCTGATGGAGGCAGCGCGATTGCTCGGTACGCCCCTGGCTGCGCGCATCCGCCGCGTGGCGTTGCCGCTGGCGCGGCCGGCGCTGATGGCCGGCGCCGCGCTGGCATTGATGGAAACGCTGGCCGACTATGGCGTCGGCGCTTATTTTGGTCTGAGCACTTTCACCACCGGCATCTACAAAGCTTGGCTGGCGATGGACAACCAGATGGCAGCAGCGCAACTGGCGTCGGTCTTGCTGGCCATCGTTGCGCTGTTGCTGTGGGTTGAGCGCAAGGGCCAGCAGCGCCTGCGCTTTTCCAGCGTGCGCGGGCAACGCAGCGACGCGCCGGAGACCCGGCTGACACCTTTGCTTGGCGGCCAGCGGCTGATTGCGTGGCTGATCTGCGGCCTCCCGATCGTGCTTGGTTTTGTCTTGCCGGTATTGATCCTGCTACGGCTGATGTGGCGCGAAATCCTGCATCAGGAAAGCGATCCCTATCTGCACAGCGGCGTCGATCTGCTGCGCTACGCCGGCTGGGCCTGGAACAGTTTCCGTTTCGGCGCCATCGCTGCGGTACTGGCGGTAATAGTGGCGCTAGCGCTCAGCTATGTGCAACGGGCGCGCAATCTGCCTGTTTGCAAGCTATGGCTGTTGCGGCTGGTTACCCGCATGGCGGCCATGGGTTATGCCGTACCCGGCTCGGTGATTGCGGTCGGCATCCTGCTGCCGCTGGCATGGTTGCAAGTCGTCGCGCCACAGAACCAGGCCGGGATTCTGGTGACCGCCACCTCCCTGGGCATCTTGTACGCCTACCTGGTACGTTTCAGCGCGGTTGCCGTGCAATCGATAGAAGCCGGCTACGCCCGCATCCCCAGCACGCTGGATGAAGCGGCACGCACCCTCGGCAGCAACGGCTGGCGTATCGCCCGCGTCCTGCACGCGCCGCTGTTGTGGCGCTCGATGGCGACCGCGTTCCTGATGGTGTTCGTGGATGTGGTCAAGGAGTTGCCCGCCACCCTGCTCCTGCGACCCTTCAATACCGATACGCTGGCAGTGATTGCGCACAACCTGGCGCGCGACGAGCGGCTCGGCGAAGCGGCGTTGCCGGCACTGACCATCGTCGCGGTGGGACTGATCCCGGTATTGTTGGTGACAAAGGCGCTCAGCAGGCGCTGAAGCGTAAAATGGCGCATTCTGCAGTTTCTGCCGCCAATCTTTCCGTTAGCCAACTATGACCATTCTGCTGTCCACGCTCAACGCGCGCTATTCCCATGCCTCGCTCGGGCTGCGCTATTTGCAGGCAAACATGGGCGATCTGCGCGAGCTCACGCAATTGCATGAATTCGTCATCGGCGCCAAGACCACCGACATCGTCGAGAAACTGCTGGCGCACAAAGCCGCCACCGGCACCACCATCGTCGGCTTCGGCGTGTACATCTGGAATATCGAGGAAACCACCAAGGTGGTGGCGATGCTGAAGCGGGTGGCGCCTGACATCGTGATCGTATTGGGCGGGCCGGAAGTGTCCTACGAATCGGCCGAGCAACAGATCGTCCAGCTCGCCGATTACCTGGTGACGGGCTGGGGCGATGTTACCTTGCCGCAGTTATGCCGGCAGATCCTGTACGGCCCGCAGCCGTTGATGAAAGTCCATGCCGGAGTGCAGCCGCCAATGGCTGATATTGTCTTGCCGTATAGCTTGTACAGCGACCACGACATCGCCCATCGCACCTTGTATGTGGAGGCTTCGCGCGGCTGTCCGTTCAAATGTGAATTTTGCTTGTCGGCGCTGGACAAGACGGCATGGCCTTTTGCGCTGGACAATTTCCTGGCCGAGATGGAGTCGCTGCATGCGCGCGGCGCGCGGCTGTTCAAATTCGTCGACCGCACTTTCAATCTGAACGTCAAGACCAGCCTCAAGATCTTGCAATTCTTTCTCGACAAGCTGGCGGCCGATCCCGACGACCCGGTGTTTGCCCACTTTGAGCTGGTGCCGGATCATCTGCCGGATGCCTTGAAGGATGCAATCTCGCAATTTCCGCCCGGCGCGCTGCAATTCGAAATCGGCATCCAGAGTTTTAACCCGGAAGTGCAGGCCTTGGTCAGCCGCAAGCAAAACAATGAAAAGGCGGCGGAAAACATTCGCTGGCTGATCCAGCAATCGCAGGCGCATCTGCACGTCGACCTGATTGCCGGCCTGCCGGGCGAAGACGTCGCCAGCTTCGCCCGCGGTTTCGATCGCCTGGTGGAGTTGCAGCCGCATGAAATCCAGTTCGGGATTCTCAAGCGCTTGCGCGGCACGCCCATCATCCGCCATACCGAACCCTACGGCTTGATCTTCGATCCGCATCCGCCCTATACCATCCTGGCGACCGATCTGATCGACTTCCAGACCATGCAACGCCTGCAACGATTTTCCCGCTACTGGGATCTGGTCGCCAATTCAGGCCGCTTCGCGCACACGCTGCCAATCCTGCTGGGCGACTCGCCGTTCGCGAATTTCATGGCGTTTTCCGATTGGCTGTACGGCAAGACCGATGCGACCCATCGGATTGCGCTGGATAGGCTGGCGGGTCTGGTCGGGCAGTGGTTGCGATTACAGGGGATGGGTGAAAGTGCGGTTAACGCCGTGCTCAGCACGGACTATGCGGGCAAGCCAGCCAGGCCGACGGACTTGCCGCAGCTCCCGCTCAAGGCTGACGGCCTGGTTGCGCCCAAACGTCAGGCGCGGCACTTAGCCCATTGATTTGGCGGCGGTGCTGAGATCCAGCATATGCTGGCGCCAGGCGCCGATCAGCTGTTGCGCAACGCTGTCCATGGTGGCCAGCGCGACGCTGCTGCTGTGATTGATGATCATCAAGGCATACACGTTGGCCAGCGCATTGACCTCAGGCGACAATGCGCATTCTTCCCCTACCGCAGGCCGTTGCAGACGCCAGTAATTGATGGCTTGTTCCAGTTCGGGCAATGAGATATTCATGGCTTTATTGTACCTGCCATAAGCGGCTTGTCAGGCATCTGGCTGGAATATTGTCAAAAAACTACGCCGGCAACCAGGATGATGTTGGCATACGGCGTGAATTCGCCGGTGCGGATAACGGCTTTGGCGCTTTGGGTCATGCGCTTGAAATCGGCATGCGACAAAGTGCGCTTGTCGGCTAGGCCGAGAGTGTCGATCTGCTGCGCCAATTGCGGGCTGTGCAGCGGCAGCTCGTCGGCCAGCACATGGTGTTCGACCTGCATTTCCGTCAATACCGTTTGCAGGGTCGCCATGAAACCGGGTACGCCGCGCGTCAGCGCCAGGTCGATCAGCGGCACGCCGGGCGGCACCGGCAAACCGGCGTCGCCGATCACAATGCTTTCGCCGTGACCGAGCGAGGCAATCAATTGCGACAGGGCGATATTCAGCAATGGGCTCTTTTTCATCTCAAGCCTCCAGTTCGTGACGATAAGGAATCGAGGTCTGTGCGCCGATGCGCGCCACGCTCAAGGCTGCTGCGCGTTGACCGAAGGCGATGGCGTCGGCTTCGCTGCGGCCTTCGGCCAGGGCGGCGACAAAACCGCCGATGAAGGTATCGCCGGCGGCGGTGGTATCGACCGCCTTGGCCGGTTGCGCAGCGAAATGAACGGAGCCGGACGACAGCGCGGCATACACGCCCTTCTCGCCCAACGTGACCAGCACATTGGCGCTGCCGGCTGCACGCAATTTTGCGGCTGCGGCTTCGATCGCGGCGTCGTTATCGAGACTGGCAGCGTTCAAACCGGCCAGCATGGCCGCTTCGATTTCATTCGGAATCAGATATTCCACTTGCGCCAGCAAGGCGGCAGGCAAGGCTTGCGCCGGCGCCGGATTCAGCACCACGATCTTGCCCAGTTGATGCGCCAGCTTGATCGCATGGCTGACGGTGGCCAGCGGCGTCTCCAGCTGCAAGACGACGATACGCGCCTGTTCGATCAGGCTGCGGGCAGCGTCGATATGGGCCGGACTCAGCGCGTCATTGGCGCCGGCCGCCAGCACGATGCTGTTCTGGCCGTTGGCGTCGACCAGGATCGAGGCTACGCCTGACGCTTCCCCTTGTATGGTGCTGACATGGCTATCGTCGATGCCATCGCGGCGCAAGGCAGCGCGCAGTTCTGCACCAAACGCATCGTCGCCGAGACAGGCGACCATCGCCACTTTCACGCTGTCGGCGCTGAGGCGCGCGCAAGCGACGGCCTGATTGGCGCCCTTGCCGCCGGAGATGGTCTGGAAGCGGCCGCCGGACAAGGTTTCGCCGGGATGCGGCATGCGCGGCACGCGTAGCACCAGATCCATATTGATACTGCCGATGATGACGATCATGTGTGTTTTTAAAAGTAAGGGTTACTAGAATTTATTGTACTCACGGCCCAACGGTCGAGCCTCGGATATGCAATTCGGGGGCAATCGAAATCCGCTGCAAGGGCCGATCCGGCGTCGCAATCCGTTGCAGCAGGCACTCGGCGGTGAGCTGTCCGAGCTTGCGCGTATTCTGGGCGACGCTGGTCAAGGTCGGATGGACGAATTGCGCCAGGTCGATATCATCGAAACCTACCACCGCCAGCGCCTCGGGCACCGCGATGCCGCGCTCTGCCGCGGCACGCAGCGCGCCGATCGCCATCAGATCGTTACAGCAGAAAATCGCATCCGGCGCTTGCGAAGGCAGGGATGCAAAGCGCGCCAGCAGGCTACGGGCCGCCAGATAGCCGCCGGCGCTGGTGAAATCGGCATAGGCCAGCAAGCTGTCAGGCAACGCAACGCCGGCGGCCTGCAAAGTCTGGCGCAAGCCGCCGATCCGCTCGCGCGAAATCGCAATGTCTTGCGGGCCGCCGATGCAGGCAATGCGACGCCGGCCCAAGCTCAGCAGATGCTCGGCCGCCAGCACGCCGCCGGCGACGTTGTCGACCGCCACCAGATCGATCGCCATGTCTTTCGGCGCACGGTCCAGCAGCACGGTCGGCACTTTCATCTTGCGCAACAGTTCGCCATCGGTCTGCGCCAATGTGGCCACGATCAGGCCATCGCAGCGTTTGGTCAGCAGCACGTTGAGATAATCGCGTTGCTTGGCCGGATCGTCATCCGAGTTGCACAAGATGACGCTGTAACCGGCGGCATAACAACTGTCCTCAATGCCCCGTGCCACTTCCGAAAAATACGGATTGGTGTTGTTCGGAATGATCAGGCCGATACTGCCGGTGGTCTTGCTTTTCAAGGAGCGCGCCAGCGCGCTCGGCACATAGGCCAGCGATTCCACCGCCGCCAGCACCCGCGCCCGGGCGTCGTCGCTGACCGGGCGGGTCTGGTTGAGGACGTGCGAAACCGTGGTGTACGAAACCCCGGCGGTGCGCGCTACATCCTTGATGGTTGCCATATTATTTACTCAAGCCTGATGCAGATTAGTGCGTTGAACGTTCGCCGCGGCGGCGATAGGTATCCAGCACCACCGCTGCCACAATCACCAGTCCGGTGATGATGCGTTTCATCGGTTCGCTGACGCCGACTTGCGCCAGGCCTGCTTCCAGCACCGAGATAATCAGCACGCCGATGAAAGTGCTGATCACCGAACCGCGCCCGCCCATCAGGCTGGTGCCGCCGATCACCACCGCCGCGATTACTTGCAGCTCCATGCCGACGCCGCCGTTAGGATCTGCCGCTTCCAGCCGCGATACCTGGAACAACGCACCGACACCCGCCAGCAAACCCATCAAGGCAAACACCAGCACCTTGCTGGGACGCGGATTGATACCGGCCAGGCGCACCGCCTCTTCATTGGTGCCGATGCCGATCCAATGGCGTCCCAGCACGGTCTTGGTCAATACCAGATGGCCGACGATGACGACCACAATGGCCGACAGGAAAGCCGGCGACATGCCAAGCAGGATCGGCGAGCTGATGCCGTCCACCGCGCTGCCGATATATTCAGTGCGCGAATTGGTGACCTGGTAAGCCAGGCCGCGCGCCATTTCCAGCACGCCCAGCGAGACGATGAAGGAAGGAATCCGCCAGCCGACTGAAATCGAACCGGTCAGCATGCCGCACAAGCTGGCCACCAGCACGCCCAGCGCGGCGGCGCCAAACAAGGGCCAGCCCCAGCGCACCATCGCCATCGACAGCACCGAGGCTGCCAGCGCCATCACCGAACCGACCGAGAGGTCGATGCCGCCGATGATCAGCACAAAGGTCATGCCGACCGCCATCACCACCAGCGTCGGAATATCGTTGGACAAGGTTGTGAAAGTGGCTGAGGTCAGGAAATTTTCGCTTAAGAAAGAGAACAGCACGCACATGGCAAGCAGCGCGCCGATCAGGCCCAGGTAATTCTTCAGGCCGGACATGCTTTGGGTAAAACCTCGGGTAAAAAAGAGAGTTGTCATGATTTTCGATTATGTTGATTTCAGCGCGGACTTCAGGCGGCTTGCGCGGTTGATGTATCTGCCGGGGCGTTATTGCCGGCGCCGTTGCCGTTCACGTAGCCGCTGAACGCAGCGGCCAGAATCGTCTCCTGGCTCCACTCACCGCGCTCGAAGGTGTCGACCAGCTTGCCGGCGCTCATCACGGCGATGCGGTCGCAAATCAGCATCAGTTCGCGCAGGTCGCTGGACACGATCAGCAGGCCCTTGCCTTGCCGCGAAAGTTCGGCCAGCAGTTTATAGATATCGAACTTGGCGCCGATATCGATGCCGCGGGTCGGCTCGTCGAACAGCATGATCGGGCAATCGCGGTACAGCCAGCGCGCGATAACCACCTTCTGCTGATTGCCGCCAGACAGTTCGCCAGCCGCCTGCATGCCGTTGCGCGAGCGGATCCGCAAGCGCTTGATGTAGTCCGCGGCGACCTCGGCTTCGGCCTGCTTATCGAGTATCCCGAACTTGCTGACAGCCGGCAGTTTAGCCAACGTGGTGTTAAGGCCAATCGATTGCGGCAACAGCAATCCCTGGCTCTTGCGGTCTTCGGTGATCATGGCGATGCCGGCGGCGATGGCGTCTTTCGGCGAGGAGATTTTGGCGGCCTGGGTCTGATCGCCGATGAATACTTCGCCGTGATCGGCGCGATCCGCACCGAAAATCAGCCGTAGCAATTCGGTGCGGCCTGAGCCGATCAACCCGGCGACGCCGAGAATTTCACCGGCGCGCAAATCGAATGAGGTCGGTGCAACCACTGCGCCACGTCCGAGATCGCGCACCCGCAGCAGGGGCGCGCCGATGCTGCGATGGCCGAGATCGAGTTCAGCTTCCGCCGCACGACCAACCATCAATTGCACCAGCGCCTCAGTGTTGTAGCCGTCGATAGCGTCGTCACATACCAGCTGTCCATCGCGCAATACGGCGATGCGGTCGGCCACGCGCTTCAGCTCTTCCAGCCGATGCGAAATATAAATGATGGCGACGCCTTCCGATTGCAGCCGCGCAATCTGCGTGAACAGCAACTCGACCTCGCGGCTGGTCAGCATGGCCGTAGGTTCGTCCAGCACCAGCAAACGGCAGCTGCCGATCAGGTTGCGCGCAATTTCCACCATTTGCTGATGGCCCACGCCCAGTTCGCCGACCGGCGTCCACGGATCGAGATCGGTCAGGCCTACCGCCGCCATCTGGACCCGAGTCGCCTGCGCCAGCGCGGCCTTGTCGATCCAGCCGAAGCGATGCGGCAGCTGGTTGAAATACAGGTTTTCGGCAATGCTCAAGGTTGGAATCAGATTCAATTCCTGCATCACCATGCGGATACCCAGATGCTCGGCATCCTTGCGCGAACCCGGCTGATAGCTGTGGCCGTCGAGCAGCATGCTGCCGGTAGTTGCGTCCACCAGGCCGCAGACAATTTTCGACAGAGTGCTTTTACCGGCGCCGTTTTCACCGGTCAGGGCCAGGATCTGACCTGGGCTGATGCTGATCGAGACGTCGCTCAATACCGGTTCGACATAGGTCTTGCCAATTCCGGCCAAGCTTAAAAAGGGAACTGCGGCTGCAGCGGTACGCACCTCAGGCTGGTGCGCCGCGATGAATTCGTTGGACATTCTGTCTCCACCAATGGCAGGTGTAGTAGCGTGTTGACGATAAGCTCGTCGGGGACAGGGCTGAGCCGCCGCACGCTTGCTTCAACGGCTACGGCTGCCCAGCCCTGTCCCGCGTTGCTTGATTACTTGCTGTCTTTGGTCACCAGCGCGACCTTGGTTTCAACCGTGCCGCCGAGGGTGTTCTGGGGTTTTTTGTCGGTGATTGCCTTCAATACCGTCTCGATGCCGAACACTGCTTGTTGCGAAGCGAACTGGTCGGCTGTCGCCAGCACGCGGCCGTCTTTCAGCATAGGCTTGATGGCGTTGATGTTGTCGTAGCCAACCACCAGCACCTTGCCAGTCTTGCCTGCAGCCTTGACCGCGGCGACTGCGCCCAGCGCCATGTTGTCGTTACCTGCCAACAATGCCTTGATATCCGGATGCGCATTCAGCATGGCGGCGGCAATCTGGTTGCCCGGCGCCATTTCCCATTGACCCGATTGCACCCCGACGACCTTGGCGCCGGCTGCAGTCATTGCATCCTGGAAACCCAAGGTACGTTGCTGCGCATTGATGGTGGTGGAAACGCCTTCAATGATCCCGACCTTGTCGCCGCTCTTGATTTGCTTGGCCAGGTAGTCGCCGACCAGCTTGGCGCCCTTGCGGTTATCCGGGCCGACGAATGGCACTGTGATGCCTTTTTCCTTGAGGGCCGCGTCATCCAGCTTGTTGTCGATATTGACCACGATGATGCCGGCGTCAATGGCTTTTTTGATGACAGGCACCAGCGCCTTCGAGTCAGCCGGTGCGATCACCAGGCCGTTGACCTTGGAGACGATCATCTGTTCGACGATCTTGATCTGGTTCGAGGTGTCTTGTTCGTCCTTGATGCCGTTGGCAATCAGGTCATATTGCGCAGCGTGCGCCTTCTGGTGTTCCTTGGCGCCGTTTTCCATGGTCAGGAAAAATTCATTGGCCAGCGATTTCATTACCAGCGCAACCTTAGGTTTGGCGGCGGTCTGCGCCAGCGCTGGCAAAGAAGGCAGTGCACATACGAGAACGGTGGCAGCAATCAGCTTGAGGCGGGTACGGGTATTCATCGAAAGTCTCCTGAAAATTTTTATTAAGTTCGGCTATGAAGTTCGGCTATAAAACGCGTTGTTGAACGGCATAACCGTTCGGGTCGGCATGCCATCATTTGGAACGCGCAAACGTTTGCGCGTTTCGATGATAGCATCAGATCCGGCAAAAACTCAAGACCGTTGCGCTGCTTGCCGAAACCGCAATAGATTTTTCGAGGAAGTTGATAACAAGAGATTCTGGTCGCAATACCAACCGCCGATCAACCGCTGACCAATCGTTGATCAGACGGACAGGAAGCGCTCCAGCCGTTGCACGCCGTCTTCCAGGCGCTCCAGCGAACTGGCAAAACACCAGCGCACATAACCCTCCCCTTCCGGACCGAAGGCATTGCCGGGAGCCAGGCCCAGTCCGGCGTCGCGCACCAGTTGCTTGCACAGCGCCAGGCTATCGCTGACGCCATCAACGCGGAAGAACAGATACATAGCACCCTTCGGCCGCGGTGCGGTGATCCCCGGCATGGCATTCAAGCGCTGATACAGAAAATCGCGCGCAGCGCGATAACGCGCCACCGTGCTGCCGATGATTTCATCGCCACGCTCGATGGCAACCACGCCGGCCCGTTGCACAAACCCCGGCGCGCAGGACGTGTTGTATTCGATCAGTTTGCCGATGTCCGTCATCAGGGCCGGCGGCGCCACCAGCCAGCCCAGCCGCCAGCCGGTCATCAGCCAGGATTTGGAAAAACTGTTGGAGGAAATCAGCCTGTCGTCGGCATCAGCGATATCCAGAAAGGAAGGCGCGCATTGCAGTGCATCTGGCTGCTCGGTGTAGACCAGCCGTTCATACACATCGTCGGCGACAATCCAGATGCCGTGCCGGCGGCAGTGCGCCAGCACGATTTCCTGCTGCGCGCGCGGCATCACCCAGCCGGTCGGATTGTTGGGCGAATTCAACAGGACCGCGCGGGTGTCCGGCGTCAAGGCGTCCAGCAGTTGTTGCAGATCGAGTTCCCAGGTCTGGCCGAACTGCAAGGCCACCCGCACTACTTCGGCGCCGAGGATTTTCGGGATCTCGGCGACGTTCGGCCACAGCGGCGTCACCGCCACCACGCGATCGCCGGGGTTGATGATCAGTTGCGACAACACCATCAATGCCGATACGCCGGACGAGGTGACCGCTATCCGGCTGGCGTCGAGCGGCTGATGCAAGGCCGACAAATAAGTGGCAATCGCCGCCCGCAAAGGCGGGATGCCGTAGTTGTGGGTGTAGAAAGTATCGCCGTCATCCAGCCCGGCCTTGGCCGCTTCGCGAATGAAGCTTGGGGTCACCTGATCCGGTTCGCCGAACCAGAACGGCAATACATCGTCGCGGCCCATGCCGGCGTTGGCAACCTCGCGGATACGCGAGGCTTCCAGTTGACGAACCACGGCACGGGCGACGGCGGGATGATCCAGAGACATGGCAATATCCAGTGAGCAAAAGCGATAAGCAAGTGTAGCCGAAGCATGGCTGGCGGTGGCACGGCAAAATCACCGAGCCGGTGATCCAGGCTGTTTCCACGTCAAATAAAAAGCCGCTCAACTGAACTGCCCCCATAAAGTTGGACGGTTTGATTTGCTAGGCTGCTAAGGGCTGGGTTCTGTATTGCACAGGACTCAGCCCGTTTAGTTTCAATTTGATGCGGTCGTGATTATAGTAGTGAATGTACTTCTTCAAA
>NZ_JAGQEG010000044.1 GCF_018305005.1 Collimonas silvisoli | reverse complement strand
AAACCGGGCAATTCAGGCCGTGCGCGGTGATCCCGGTCTATAACCATGAACATGCCATCGGTGCGGTGCTGGCGGCAGTGCTGGCGCATGATTTGCCCTGCGTACTGGTGGATGACGCCAGTTCGGCCTCGTGCGCAACGGTACTTGATGCATTGGCAATCGCTCATCCCGGGCAAGTCACCTTGTTGCGCCATGCCGTCAATCGCGGCAAGGGCGGGGCGGTGCTGACTGGCGTCCATCATGCTGCCGCTGCCGGCTATACTCATGCGCTGCAGATCGATGCCGACGGCCAGCACTGCACCGACGATATTCCGCGGTTTTTGCAACAAGCCGCCGCCAAGCCGCAAAGCTTGATTGCCGGTTGTCCTCAATATGACGACAGTGTGCCGTCTGTGCGTTTCTATGCGCGCTATTTAACTCATGTCTGGGTCTGGATTAACACCTTGTCGCTGGACATCAGGGATTCGATGTGCGGATTCCGGGTCTATCCCTTGCCGTCCCTGATGCGTCTGACGCAACGCAAGCAACTGGGCGAGCGGATGAATTTCGATACTGAGGTGCTGGTGCGTCTGTACTGGGACGGCGTGCCCGTCGTCAATCTGCCGACCCGCGTGACTTATCCCACGGACGGCATTTCCCATTTTCGCGTCGGTCTCGACAATCTGCTGATTTCCCGTATGCACGCCACCTTGTTCTTTGGCATGCTCTGGCGTGCGCCGCGTCTGCTTGGACGTCGCCTGGGTTTAAGCCGAGGCCGATCTTGAGGGCGGACCAGCGCCATTGGGCGCAGATCAACGAAGCCGGCTTCGTCAGCGGCATGCGGCTATTGTTCTGGATATACCGGATCGCCGGGCGCTGGCCGTTTCGTTTGACACTGTATCCGGTGCTAGGCTGGTATTTGCTGAGTAAACCGGCGGCGCGGCGCGCTTCCTTAGCTTATTTGCAACGGCTTTGTGCTTTTAATCCGAGCGCGGCCAGGCTTAACCGGGTTCGACCGGGCTGGCGCGGAGTGTTTCAACATTTTGCCGCTTTTGCCGAAAATATCCTCGACAAGATGTTGTTGTGGGGCGGCATGTTCAAAACCGCGGACGTAGTTTCGTTCGGCCGCGAACAGATGCTGGCAAACGTACAGACGCAGCGTGGCGGTTTGTTGATTTGTGCGCATCTTGGCAATCTGGAGTTGTGCCGGGTATTGTCGCGCCAGCGCCACGAGCTGCGGATAACGGTGCTGGTGCATACCAAGCACGCCCAGGCGTTTAACCGACTGCTGGCAAAGCTTGATCCGGACAGCCAGTTGAACCTGATGCAGGTAAGCGAGATGACGCCTGCCACCGCCATGCTACTGGCTGAGAAGGTAGGGCGCGGTGAGTTTGTGGCGATTGCCGGCGATCGTATTCCGGTGTCGGCCACGCCACGCGTGGCGCACGCCTCATTTTTAGGCGAGACAGCGGCCTTTCCGGTCGGCCCTTATGTACTGGCGAGCTTGCTGCAGTGTCCGGTCTACCTGTTGTTTTCGATCACAAAAAACCGCCACTCGGAATGTCATTTCGAATTGTTTCGAGAAGCGATTCATTTGCCGCGCAAGAGTCGCGATCAAGTCCTGCATGAACTGGCCGCCGCCTATGCGGCAAGATTGGAGCAATTTTGCCTAAAGGCTCCGCTGCAGTGGTTCAATTTTTACGATTTTTGGCATTTATCCGGGTACAAAGATGCATCTCGCTGAACTGAAAGAGCTGTCTGCACTACCAGCATCGCTGACGCCGCCGGCGCCTCGACAACGCGCCGTCCTGTTTGACCAGGGCCGATTGACGATCGAAGACATTGTCGATATCGCGTCCGGAGCGGCGCAGGTTGCCTTGTCCGATGCGCCGGCGTTCCGTGCCGCGATTAGCCGCGGCGCCGATTTCCTGGATCGCCTGCTGCGTGAGGATGGCACCATTTACGGCGTCACCACCGGGTATGGCGATTCCTGCACCGTTAACGTCCCGTCCGAACTGATCGCTGAATTGCCGCATCATTTGTACACCTATCACGGCTGCGGCTTGGGTGAGCTGTTTAGCCCTGCGCAAACACGGGCCATCATGGCAGCGCGGCTGGCGTCGCTCAGCAAAGGCTACTCCGGCGTTAGCGTCGGTCTGCTGGAACAGATTGCCCGCTTGCTGAAAGAGGATTTGCTACCCTTGATCCCGTCCGAAGGATCGGTCGGCGCCAGTGGCGACCTGACGCCACTTTCGTACCTGGCCGCAGTGCTGTGCGGCGAACGCGAAGTCTGGCGCGACGGCGTCAAGGTCGGCGCAGCAGAAGCCCTGGCGACAGCCGGTATTACGCCACTGCGCCTGCGGCCGAAAGAAGGGCTGGCGATCATGAACGGCACTGCGGTAATGACAGCCTTGGCTTGCCTGGCTTATGACCGTGCGCAATATCTGGTGCGTATCGCCACCCGCATTACCGCCATGGCGAGTTTCGCTCTGGATGGCAACGCCCATCATTTCGACGCCACGTTGTTTGCCGTCAAGCCACACGCGGGCCAACAGCAAGTGGCCGCCTGGCTGCGGCAGGATTTGCCGGTGGACGATGCACCGCGCAATCAAAAACGTCTGCAGGATCGCTATTCCATCCGCTGCGCACCGCATGTGATCGGCGTGCTGGCCGATGCTTTGCCCTGGATGCGCGAGTCGATTGAAAACGAATTGAATAGCGCCAACGACAATCCGATCATCGACGCTGAAAATGAGCGGGTGCTGCATGGCGGCCATTTCTACGGCGGCCACATTGCGTTCGCCATGGATAGCATGAAAAATGCTGTCGCCAATGTCGCCGATTTGCTCGATCGGCAGATGGCTTTGCTGGTCGATAGCCGTTACAACCACGGCTTGCCGGCCAATTTATCCGGTGCCGAAGGGCCGCGCGCCAGCATTAACCACGGCTTGAAGGCCTTGCAAATCAGCGCCTCCGCGTGGACCGCCGAAGCGCTCAAGCAGACCATGCCCGCTTCGGTGTTTTCGCGTTCTACCGAATGCCACAATCAAGACAAGGTCAGCATGGGCACGATTGCCGCCCGTGATTGCCTGCGCGTGCTGCAACTGACCGAACAAGTGGTAGCCGCACTGTTGATCAGCGTGCGCCAGGGAGTCTGGTTGCGTTGCCGGCTTGATGGCGCGGCGCGGCCGCAACAGAATCTGCAGCAGATGATGGAATTGCTGGCGGCCGACATTGCCGTGATACAGGAGGACCGCATGCTGGAGCCGGATTTGCGCCGCCTGCTGGAGCGCATACGCCTCAAGCAATGGCAGTTGTATGAGTAAAACCGTGACTAGCTGGCATACCAAAGAACGCTGGTCGGCAGAGGTAGAGCTGCAAGTGCAGTTCTTTGATCTCGATCCCATGCTGATCGTATGGCACGGCAATTACGTCAAGTACCTGGAAGTGGCGCGTTGCGCGCTATTGGATATGTTGCATTACAACTATCCGGAAATGCAGGCGTCCGGTTATACCTGGCCGATCATCGATTTGCACCTGCGCTATGCTCATCCGGCAGCATTCGGGCAGCGTGTCAAGGTGCGCGCCAGCATCATCGAGTGGGAAAACCGGCTCAAGATCGCCTACGTGATTACCGACAGCGTTAGCGGCCAGCGCCTTAGCCGTGGCACCACGACGCAGGTTGCGGTGGATATGGCGACGCGCGAAATGTGCTTTGCGTCGCCGCCCGTGTTATTTCAAAAATTAGGAATCGAGCAAGTATGAAACGAAGTTTTGTCGCCATCCTTTTAGTCAGTACCGCCTTGCCGGCGCTTGCTGTCGCGCCAGTGGAAAAAATCCAGGCTATGCTGGCGCGGCCGCCGATCTTGTGCGGCCGTTTCGACCAAAGCAAGCAACTGGTCGGCATCAAGAAGCCATTGCTGTCGAACGGTCGGTTTTGCGTGGTGAACGGCAAGGGCGTTCTATGGCGCACTTTGCAACCGTTTCCCAATACGCTACGCCTGAAGCGCGACGAAATCGTGCAAATGCAGGGCGATCGGGTTGCCATGCGCATGGACGCCAAGCAAGAACCGGTAGTCAGGATGATTAACGGCGTGCTGTTCTCATTGCTGGCCGGCGATCTCGGACAACTGGAAACCTTGTTTGAACTGGACGGCAGCGTGCAGGGCAATAGCTGGAAAGTCGCGCTGAAAGCGCGCGAACCGGCGTTGGCCAAGGCCATCGGCACATTGGCCCTGACTGGTGGCGCTTACGTCAAGACGGTGACTATCAACGAAGCCAGCGGCGATCACACGGAAATCAGTTTTTCTGGCCTGCAAAGCGGCAGCAGTGCGATGACTGCGGAAGAAGGGGCGGCATTTGAGTGATTCCGGCCGCAGCGGCAACTTGAAAACCAGTTGGCCGAGGCGCATGGCGCTGATATGGGCCTTGGCGGTTGCCTTGCTGCTGGCGCATGGCGGCTACCTGTGGCTGGTCAAGGGCGTGGTGCCGGACACCGACATCCTGGCCTTGTTGCCGGTCGAGCAGCGCGACCCGGTGCTGCAACAGGCGTTCACGCATATGGTCGACGCCGCCCAGCAACGCGTGATCGTACTGGTCGGCGCCGATGACTGGGAGCATGCCCGCGCCGCTGCCGACGCCTACAGCGCGGTGCTGGCCAAGCATCCGGCTCTGCTGCAGAGCGGGGTTCAACTGTCGGCGCAAAACCAGCAAGACTGGCTGGCGCCCTCGCAACAGATGCGGCTCAGCTTGCTGACGCCGGCGCAACAGACAGCGCTGCGTACGCAATCCCCAAAATATTGGGTCGACAGTGCGCTGCAGCAGTTGTACAGCCCGTTTTCCGGGCCTAAGCTGGGCGCCTGGCAAGACGATCCGTTCGGCTTGTTCAGCGGCTGGGTGCAAGCCCGTGCGCAGGAAACGCCGGTGCGCCCGCGCGACGGTTATCTGTTCATCGAGGACAAGGGGCGTCCTTACATCATGCTGCTGATGAATTTGCGGCAGCCGGCATTTTCGATGGCGACTCAACAGGCATTGTTGCCGCTGCTGGAACAGGCTGGCAAAGCAGCGCGGCAGGCGGCGCCGGCGGTCGAGCTGATTAGCGCCGGGGTGGTCCTGCATGCGGGAGCCGGCAGTGCGCAAGCCAGCCGGGAGATGTCGACCATCGGCATCGGCTCGCTGTTGGGCATCGTACTGCTGATGTGGCTGACCTTCCGTTCATTGCGGCCGATTGCGTTGATCATGCTGTCGATCGGCATCGGCTGCCTGGCGGCCTTTTCCCTGTGCTGGATGATTTTCGGACAAGTGCATTTGCTGACGCTGGTATTCGGCGCCAGCTTGATCGGCGTGGCCCAGGATTATGGGATTTATTTCTTGTGCAGCCGGGTTTCTGCCGATCAGTCGCTGGGATCCTGGCAATTGCTGCGATGCCTGTTGCCCGGCCTGGCATTGACCCTGGCCGCCGCGGCGATCGGTTACATCGGCCTGGCGCTGACGCCGTTTCCGGGTTTGCGGCAGATGGCACTGTTTTCGGTGCTGGGTTTGGTGTTCGCCTGGCTGACGGTAATTTTCTGGTTTCCGACATTGTTAACTGCGGCTACGCTGAAAAGCTCGCCTTTTGCACGCTGGGTCGGCCAGACTCGACGGCATTGGCCGTTGCTGCGCTTGAATCGCGCTTCGGCGCTGATAGCGCTATTGTTCGGGATTTTTGCCGTGGCCGGCATAATGCGTCTGACGGTGAACGACGATATCCGCTCTTTGCAGACACCGCCGAAAGCACTGTTGGCGGATCAGATCAAGCTGGGGAAATTACTCGATGCGCCAACGCCGGTGCAGTTCTACCTGGTGCGTGGCGCCAGCGCGGAACAGGTATTGCAGCGCGAGGAAACGCTAAAGCAGCGGCTGGAACCCTTGATTGCCAAGCGTGTCATCAGCGGCTATCAGGCGATGTCTGACTGGACGCCGTCGCTGCAGGCACAAGCGGCGAATCGGGCTTTGGTCACGCAGGCCTTGCTTGCTGCAGACGGCCCATTGAAGACATTGGCGGCGCAACTGGGAGAAGACGACAGCTGGATCGCGCAAATGCGCAGCAGGGCGCTGAGCGCGGCGGCAAGCGCGAATGGCGGCCACGGTCTTACCCCGGCTGAATTTCTGAAGAGCGCCGCCAGCGAGCCGTCGCGCCATCTTTGGCTGGGAAAAGTCGACAATGCGGTCGAAGGCGCACAAGGCAGTGTCTACGCCAGCATCGTCGCTTTGCGCGGGCTCGATAATTATGGCAACCTGCCCACCTTGAAGCAGGCCGCCGAGCAACTGGATGGCGTGTCATGGGTCGACAAGGTCAGCGAAATATCTTCAGTGCTGGGCCACTACCGGCAATATATGGGGTGGGTATTGCTAGGTGCTTACGCCGCAATCTACCTGCTGTTGTTTGCACGCTACCGTAGCGCGGCTTGGCGCGTGCTGACGCCGCCGGCCGTCGCCAGTATCGCTACCCTGGCTTTGCTTGGCTTGCTGGGACAGCCTTTGCAGCTGTTTCATGTGCTGGCGCTGATGCTGATTCTCGGTCTTGGCGTGGACTACGGCATTTTCTTGCAAGAACAAGGCATGCAGCGCGATCGCTTCGCCTGGCTCACGGTCAGTTTGTCGGCAGCGAGCGCCTTGCTGTCGTTCGGTTTGCTGGCGTTGTCCGCGACGCCGCCGTTGCATGCATTTGGATTCACGATGTTGATCGGAATTGCGATTGTCTGGTTGATCGCACCTTGTTTTAACCAGGATTTACAACCGGGAAAAGAAGAAAAAAATGCAAACAAGAATTGAGCAGTGTGATGTACTGGTAATTGGCGCCGGCCCGGCAGGTTCGGTGGCTGCCGCATTGTTGTTGCAGCAAGGGCGGCAAGTGCTGGTGCTGGAGCGAGAACAGTTTCCGCGTTTTAGCATAGGCGAAAGCCTGCTGCCGCAAAGCATGGAGTATCTGCAGCAGGCGGGTATGTTGCAAGCCGTGGTGGAAGCCGGCTTTCAATACAAGAACGGCGCTGCCTTTGTGCGCGGAGAGCGCTACACCGACTTCGATTTCCGCGACAAGCATTCTGCAGGCTGGGGCACCACCTACCAAGTGCAACGCGCGCATTTCGACCAATTGCTGGCCAATGAAGCCGAACGCCAAGGCGCGCAAGTGCGCTATCAGCACACCGTCACGGCATTTGATGCTAGTGCAGAAAAGCCGCGGGTCACTGTGCATCATATGGATGATTCGGCGGACGGCTCGGAATACATAGTGGAAGCTGGTTTTGTGCTGGACGCCAGCGGTTTCGGAAGAGTATTGTCGCGCCTGCTGGCATTGGAAACGCCATCGAATTTTCCGGTGCGCGGCGCTATCTTCACCCACATTGAGGATGGCATCGATGTGCCTGGTTTCGATCGCAACAAGATCCGCATTACCGTGCATCCGGAGCATTGCGATGTCTGGTATTGGCTGATTCCTTTTGCCGGCGGCCGCTGTTCCATCGGCGTGGTGGCGGAAACGGCTTTCCTGGAGCAATTCAAGGGTAGCGAGAGCGAACGCCTGCAGACGCTGGTAATGCAAGATCCGGCATCGCGCAGCTTGCTGAAGAATGCCCGCTGGGATACGCCGGCACGCCAGATCGTTGGTTACTCCTCCAACGTCAAGTCGCTGTGGGGCAAGGGGTATGCTTTGCTTGGCAACGCCGGGGAATTCCTTGATCCGGTGTTTTCTTCCGGAGTCACGATCGCCGTCAAGTCCGCCAGCCTGGCCGCCGCCATCTTGCAGCGCCAGTTTGCCGGAGTAGCCGTCGATTGGGAAAATGAATATGCAATTCCACTGAAAAAAGGCGTCGATACTTTCCGTACCTTTGTTGATTCCTGGTACTCGGGCGGCTTCCAGAAAGTGATTTTTTACGAACAACAGCAGCCGGAAATACGTCGCATGATTGCTGCGATCCTGGCCGGCTATGCTTGGGATGACAGCAATCCGTATGTAAAGGAAAGCAAGCGGCGCCTGAATACTTTGGAGGAGATATGCAGTTGAACTTGCCTGGTCGCAGTGGCTGGCAGGGCCTTGGCGGCTTGCGGTCTGGCATGCTGCTGGGTGCGCTTGTACTAGCCTCTTTACTGGCCTCTTGTACAACTACGCCGGCGTCGCAAGCGCCGGCACGGCTGGGATTGAAACTGGCGCCGGCAACCTTAGGCGCCAATATCAGTTTGCAACAGCATTTGACGGTTGAACGCAACGGTCGTATCGATCAGCTCGATGCCGCGGTGGAAATCGATCAACAGCAATTCACCATGGTCGGACTGGCGTTTGGCCAGCGGGTCCTGAGCCTGCATTATGATGGACAGACTTTGCAATCCTGGCGTCATCCTATGCTGCCGTCCCAGGTACGGGCCGAAGATGTGTTGGAAGATACGCAATTGACATTGTGGCCACTGGCGGCGATTCGCCAGGCGCTGCCCGCGGGCTGGGCAATCGAGCAACAAGGATTGCAGCGAACCCTGTCGTTGCAAGGAGAAACAGTGATGGTAATCAACTACAGCACGCCGACGCCGTGGGGCGGCAAAGTGGAACTGAATAACCTGCGCTATCACTATCGCTTGACGATCGAATCGGTCAGCGATACTGCCGCTGACACTCCGGCGCCATAAGCATGCTTTATCTCAATCAACTCGGCATGATTTGTCCGCTTGGTGAAAACCACGCGGAGATCAGCCGCCGCCTGTTCGCTGGTGACAGCGGCGTTGCCATGACGCCGCGCTATTCGTCGGGACGGGCGCCGGAGCAGAGTCTGGCGCTGGGTTGCGTGGAGACTGTTCTGCCGGATATCAGCGGCTTGCCGTTGGGCCAGCGCAGCCGCAACAATCAACTGGCATTGGCGGCGCTGGCGCAGATCCGGCCGCAAGTGGATGCGGCCATACAACAGTTTGGCGCGGACCGGGTGGCGATCGTGCTTGGTACCAGCACCTCTGGCATAGCGCAGAGCGAAGCGGCGTTCCGCTATCGGCTGGCGAACGGTGAGTTTCCTGCCGATTTCGGTTATGCGCAGCAAGAAATGGCTTCGCCGGCGGCGACGCTGGCATCGGTGCTGGGCGTGACCGGGCCCGCGTATGTGCATTCCAGCGCCTGTGCGTCGAGCAGCAAGGCCATGGCTAGCGCTGCGCGTTTGATCAATATGGGCTTATGCGATGCGGTGTTGACCGGCGGGGTTGATTCTCTGTGCGCCTTTACTGTGGCCGGCTTTGCCGCGCTGGAATCGGTCAGCGTAGCGCGCTGCAATCCGTTCAGCGCCAATCGCAACGGCATTAATATCGGGGAGGGCGCTGCCTTGTTCTTGATGAGCAAGGCTGAGGCAACCGTGAGTTTGCGCGGTTGGGGCGAATCTTCAGATGGCTATCATATTTCAGCGCCGGATCCGTCCGGCGCGGGTGCTCGCAGAGCGATGGCACAAGCTCTGGCGCGCGCCGGCGTAACGCCGCAACAAATCGATTACATCAACTTGCATGGCACTGCTACCGTGCAAAACGATGCCATGGAAGGGCGGGCGGTTGCCGCCATGTTCGCAGACCATGTGGCGCTCAGCTCGACCAAGCCTTTCACCGGTCACGCGCTGGGAGCAGCCGGTGCGGTCGAGGCGGGTTTGTGTTGGCTGGCCATGCAGGACAATAATCCGCAGGGCAAGTTGCCGCCGCATTTGTGGGATGGCCTCAGCGATCCTGGTTTGCCGCAGCTCAATCTGTTGCCCATCGGCGCCCGTCTCGGACGACCTTTGCGCTTGGCTTTGAGTAACTCTTTTGCATTTGGCGGCGCTAATGCAAGTTTGCTGTTGGGGCGTGAATGATGAGTCAGTCAAGCATTGTTCAATTGAGCAAGAGTCAATTGAACATGAGTCAATTCAACATGAGTCAATCAAGCACGGTCGAGGCTCTGGATATTCGCCGTTTTTTACCGCACTCCGGTGTTATGGTATTGCTGGACCTGCTGCTGGAAGCCGGGCCCGAAGATTTATGGGCTGAGGTGACTATCCGGCCGGACAGTATGTTCTGCGACGCACATGGCGTACCTGGCTGGGTCGGCGTCGAGTACATGGCGCAGGCAATTGCCGCCTACGCCGGTTATGCCGCGCAGTTGCGCAACGAGGCGGTGAAGATTGGTTTTTTGCTGGGCACCCGGCGCTACGAAGCCAATTGTTCCTATTTTGCAATCGGCAGCGTGTTGAAGGTACATGTGCACAGAATACTGCAGGCAGACAACGGGATTGGATCGTTCGAATGCCATATCCACGCCGCCGGGCAGCAACTGGCCAACGCCACCGTTACCGTGTTTCAGCCGGCTGATGCGGCTGTTTTTCTTGAGGGAAGTAGTGAATGACGTTGGAATTGAACATGGCAGAACCCCCAACTACCAGGCTAGACAAGACCGTGCTGGTCACCGGCTCCAGCCGAGGGATCGGCAAAGCGATTGCATTGCGATTGGCGCGCGACGGTTACGATATCGTATTGCATTGCCATCGGCAACGTGAGGCAGCTGACGCAGTGGCGCAGAGCGTGCGCGAGCTGGGCATGCAGGCGCGCGTCTTGCAATTCGACATAGGCGATCGCGAGACCAGCGCCGCTGCCTTGCTGGCAGACGTCGAGCAGCACGGCTGTTACTACGGCGTGGTGTGCAACGCCGGCGTGGCGCGCGACAATGCTTTTCCTGCCATGCCGGGGGAGGATTGGGATCTGGTCCTGAAGACCAATCTGGATGGTTTCTACAATGTCCTCAATCCCCTGGTGATGCCGTTGGTGCAGCGCCGTGCGCCTGGCCGTATCGTGACTCTGGCTTCGGTATCGGGATTGATTGGCAACCGCGGCCAAGTCAACTACAGCGCGGCCAAGGCGGGGATTATCGGCGCTACCAAAGCACTGGCGATCGAACTTGCCAAGCGCAACATCACGGTCAATTGCGTCGCGCCTGGTTTGATAGAGACCGACATGATCGATGAGGCGCCGTTGGATGAAGCGCTCAAGCTGATTCCTGCGCGTCGGGTCGGCAAACCGGAGGAAGTGGCGGCGACGGTGGCTTTCCTGATGCATGGCGACGCTGCATATATCACGCGCCAGGTGATTTCGGTTAACGGAGGCATGGCATGACCGGCACAGCAACAGCACGTCGGGTAGTGGTGACCGGCATGGCCGGCATCAGCCCGATCGGTAACGACTGGAGCAGCATTCGCGCTCATCTCGGCAGTTATCGCAACGCCGTAGTACGCATGGAAGACTGGGCCGGTTACGATGGCTTGAACACCCAGTTGGGCGCCCCTGCCGCAGAATTCACCTTGTCCGATCGCTATAACCGCAAGACCATGCGCAGCATGGGACGGGTCGCTTTGATGGCGACCCGCGCTAGCGAACTGGCCCTGATCGATGCCGGCCTGATTGACGATCCGGTGCTGAAAAGCGGCGCCTGCGGAATCGCCTACGGCTCTTCCGCCGGTACGCCGACGGCGATCGGCGATTTTGGCAGGATGATGGATGAACGCAGTACGCGCGGTATCACCGCTACTACCTATATCAAAATGATGGGGCACACCGCGCCGGTCAATATCGGTGTGTTTTTCGGCATTACCGGGCGGGTGATCACCACTTCCAGCGCCTGTACTTCCGGCAGCCAGGGGATTGGCTACGCTTATGAAGCAATCCGCGGCGGCCGCCAGCAAATCATGATCGCCGGCGGCGCCGAAGAATTGTGCGCTACCGAAGCGGCGGTGTTCGATACGCTGTTTGCCACCAGCGTGCGCAATGACACGCCGGCCATGACGCCTAGTCCATTTGACAGCAACCGCGATGGTTTGGTGATAGGCGAGGGCGCGGGCAGCTTGATTCTGGAAGATTTCGAACACGCGCGTGCCAGAGGCGCAAAGATGTACGCCGAAATCGTCGGCTTTGGCACCAATAGCGACGGCTGTCACGTCACCCATCCGAACGCCGATACCATGCAGGTGGCGATGACGCTGGCGCTGGCTGACGCCGCATTGCCGGTAGAAGCGATTGGCTATATCAATGCCCATGGCACCGGCACCGAACAGGGCGATATTGCCGAGTCCTACGCAACCGCTGCCGTATTTGGCCGGCGCACGCCTATCAGTTCACTCAAGAGTTATACCGGACATACGCTAGGCGCCTGCGGCGCTCTGGAAGCCTGGATCGGCATCGAAATGATGCGTTCCGACTGGTTTGCGCCGACCATCAATCTGAAACAAGTGGATCCGCTATGCGCTGACCTGGACTACATTGTCGATCAGGGACGTAGTTTGCAATGCGAATATTTCATGTCGAATAATTTTGCGTTCGGCGGCATCAATACATCGTTGATCTTCAAGCGCCTGGATTAACGCCGCAAATGCCATCCGCTGTCATTTTTCTGCACAACGCCAATCAACTGGCGGATCACGATCGCGACCGTTTTCTTGCCTGTTTAAGTGAAACGGAGCGGTTGCGTTACCGGCGTTTCCTGCGGCCGCTGCGTCAGCGTGAATTTTTATTAGGCCGGATATTGCTGCGCTTTGCTGTCTCGCGCCTGGCCGGCATCGGGCCTGATGCCGTGCATGTCACCGAGCGTAAAAACCAAGCGCCATTGGTGCAACTGCCCGTTGCCAGCACTATGCACCCTCGCTTCAGCTTGTCGCATAGCCGCGGCTGGGTCGCTTGTGCCGCCAGCGTTGATACGGCTCTGGGTCTCGACATAGAGATGCTGGATGCCGAACGCGATGTGGATGCTATTGGCCGCGCGGCTTTTTCTGCGGCCGAGAGCAACTGGTTATCCAGCCGTCCCGCTGAAGATAAGGTGGCGAACTTTTATACCTTGTGGAGCAGCAAAGAGGCGCTGTTTAAACTTATGTCGTCTCAGCGCAGAGGTACTTCATCATCTGAGCAGGTAGTTGAGCAGGTAGTTGCGGGGGCACGTTTGCGATCAGGGCCAGGATGGCATGCGCGTACCTGGTCACAGCAAGGCTTGGTAATTACGCTATGCAGCGGCAATCGCTTGCACTCGGTAGCGCCGCGGATATGCCTGCTTGGCGCTACGCCGTCGGCCTGGTCGCAACAGTTGGACGGCGACTGATTTCCTTAGGGCGTGTCGACATTCACTTCAACCAAAGTACCGCAGCCGTTAACGCCACAAAGGATGCAAAACGCGCAGCGAGCCGGATAACGACGGTTGCCTATATCCGCTCCCATAGCCAGTTCCAGAACCCGGGCAGGCGCGCAACTTGTGCACTGTCACGCATGCTTCTTGCCAGGGCGGCATGTTCCAGCGCGGCCTTGTCGTCGTAAAACGGCTGGGTTGCAGTCGGCAGCTGGACCGCACGCGCGCAATCCATCAGTATCTGCAAATATTCCGCCATATGATCGGCGGTGTAACTATTTATATCGTGAAAAGTCACCACCACCGGGATGCTTCCATCGACCGCCGGCAACTCGCCTGCGGCAATCCGCTCGCGCACGTCAGTCAACAGATGCAGCATGTTGGAGCGTCTTCTCAGGCTGGCCTTGAAGCCATATATCTTGCCGTCGTTCGCGCTCAAATCGGTCAGCAAAATGTGCATGCCATGCTGTTGGTAAACATCAAAAGTACGCTTGTCGTAGTTCCAGAACGGCGGCCGAACCAGTTTCGGCGCGCTTCCCTGAATGGCAGCAATGTCGGCAATGCCATCGTTTAGCGATTGCTCGAATATTTCGGGGCTGAGGAAGCGATGGTTTGCATGGCGTGGCGTGGCAGTATGAAAGCCAAGCAAATGCCCTTCATCAATTTCACGCCGCAGTATGTTTCGCCCAAAGTCCGTCTCACCAGCACCAGATGAACGGGTTTGCACAAAAAAGAGGGCTTTGATGCCGGGTTGCAGCGGATTGTGCGCGAGCGTGTTCAGTATGGATAGCGTCGGATTGTCAGTCCTTGGTCTGGCCGGGCCATCGTCGAAAGTCAGCAGGAACCGAATCGGCGGTTGAGATTTCAATCGCTCGGTAGTTTGAGGCGACACAGGAACCGGTTCAATAGCGCAACCTGTAGCACCGATCGTCACGAAAATCACGATCAAACCGGAAATGATCTTTTTGATATGTCGTGATGAGGCAGAAATGACGTTGTGCAATGGCAGCAATGAAACGGGAAGCGAAGGCAGGAGATGGCGCACAGTAGGGTAGTGGTTGACTTTGGGGGTGTTGCGACGCAGCGCTAATGATACGTCCTCGACCTGCGCTGTTCGCTAGATGTTACAAACAACTACGGTTACGGCGACCGTATAGGTAAGCATGGGTGTCAAGAAATATTCTTGAGAGCGCAGATTTTGTATGAACAGACCCTAGCGGTTTCAGGCGGATTGCATTGTTCGTCGCGTGAGCATCGATTGGATGTTGTCGTGCTTAAAAACAACACATCATCAAACATTGCAAAATTGTACTTTTTTTTATGGACGGAATTTTATGGGAATGTTAAGTTTTGCGCCCTGATAACTTTCCGAGTTGAAATGCGAACTCTGGGGGTGGTCAGAAACTAAGGCTGATTTCTGTTGATAGCATCAATTGGGTATTCAGCTATTTATATCTTATTGTCGATTGCCCCCAAGGGGGAGTTTTGGAGAAGAGCAATTGAAACAAATTAGAGTGATTCCGATACTGGCCGCCACAGCCTTGTTGTCAGCGCTGGGTGGTTGCGCTACCGAGACTTCCAACGCGCTGCCGGTGCAGAAGGTGGAGACTGCCAACAAGCCCTACAATGGCGCGCGCACCCAGATTGCCGTCGGCAAGTTTGACAATCGCTCCAGCTATATGCGCGGCATTTTTTCGGATGGCGTCGATCGCCTGGGTGGACAAGCAAAGACCATTCTGATTACCCATCTCCAGCAAACCAACCGCTTCAATGTCCTGGATCGGGACAATATGGAAGAGATCAAGCAAGAGGCTGCTTTGAAGAAGCAAGCCCAGACCCTGAAGGGGGCGGATTATGTCGTCACCGGCGACGTCACCGAGTTCGGCCGCAAGGAAGTCGGCGACCAGCAGCTGTTCGGCATCCTGGGCCGCGGCAAGACGCAGACCGCGTATGCCAAGGTGAATCTGAACATCGTCAATATCAAGACTTCTGAAGTGGTGTTCTCCACCCAAGGCGCAGGTGAATACAATCTGGCCGCACGCGAGATCATAGGTTTCGGCGGTACCGCCAGCTACGACTCTACGCTGAATGGCAAAGTGCTTGACCTGGCGATGCGTGAAGCTATCAATAACCTGGTCGCCGCTATCGATTCCGGCACTTGGCAACCTACTAAATAACAACAACTCAGAACGCCAAATACATGAAGAACAAATTTGCAAAACGGCATGTCTTACCATTTTCGTTGCCATTTGCCTTGACGGCTTGCGTCTTGCTGGCAGGCTGCAACACGCCACCGAAGCCGCTTTATCAGTGGGAAAGTTATCAGCCGCAGGTCTACGAATACTTCAAGGGGCAGGCTTCGGTAGAGCAGGTGACAGCGCTGGAGCGGGATCTGCAGAAAATCCGTGCAGCAGGAAATATGCCGCCACCCGGTTATCACGCTCAACTGGGAATGTTATATGCCAGCCTTGGAAAAGAGGAGCAGGTGGTGCAGGAGTTCCAGACAGAGAAAGAACTGTTTCCGGAGTCATCGGCCTACATGGATTTCCTGATGAGAAAATTCAAAAAATAAGAGGATGGACATGTTAGAAAAGATTCTGAAATCATTTGTTTGCCTGTCGGTGGTGATTCTGGCTGCAGGTTGTGCTGCGCCCGTCAAGCAGCTTGACTATACGGCGTTCAAGCAAAGTCGGCCTAAAACCATCTTGATATTGCCGCCGCTGAATGAATCGCCTGATGTCAAGGCGACCTACAGCATGTTGTCGCAGATGAGCTATCCGTTGGCCGAGGCTGGTTATTACGTGTTGCCGGTGGCGTTGGTCGATGAGACGCTCAAGCAAAACGGCATGATCGCCGCCGCAGACATCCATGCCATAGCGCCGCTTAAATTGCAGGAGATCTTCGGCGCCGACGCCGCACTGTACGTCACTGTCAGCAAATACGGTTCCGTTTATACAGTGATTAACAGCGCCGTCGTGGTAACCGCCAATGCCAAGTTGATTGACTTGAAAAGCGGAGCTCTGCTGTGGTCAGGCACGGCTAGTGCTTCCAGCGCTGAAGGAAGTAATAATGGCGGGGGTGGTCTGATTGGGGCGCTGGTTGCAGCAGCCGTCAATCAAATTGTCAATAACGTTTCCGATAGAGGTCATACTATTGCTGGTTTGACCAGCCAGCGTTTGCTTTCGACTCGCCAGCCTAACGGCATCCTGTACGGTCCGCATTCACCGAAATACGGTACTGATTGATGTAATCCGGATTGGCCATGCCAAGGTTTGGCATGGCCATATGGCTTTCAAAATTTCAAATACCCAGCCAGTGTTTTTGCAGCACTTTCGCTTCATACTGGCTGCGGCTGCTTAACATATCTCAGAGTTCTTTCAGACGTTTTGCGTTAGCTGTTGCCCGTGCATGAATCGGATGCAATCCGGTTTGGGCAATATTCGCTAGTGAAGTGTTGAGCTGTGACACCGCTTCCGCCGAGTTGCGCATGGTGTCATGTGCCAGCTTGCTCTGGCGATGTCCCGACTGGCGCAGTGTGCTGCTGCTGGCCACCGACATCAGGTTGGCGGTGCCGTTCAGCATGTGCTGGATCGCCAGCCTGGCAACTTCCTGATGCAGGCTCATCATCCGGATCGCCATGGCGTGCGCCGATTCTGCTGCCGCTTCCATTTTTTCCTGGCTCATCAGATTGAATTCATTGCGGTCGCGCTGGCTTGGCGCCGGCCCGGCCAGCGCCAGGCGGGCGGTGCGGTGGCCGATCACCTGTGCGGAAGCGTTGACCATTTCCCCGGTTTTGAACAGCAGATCGGTCCAGGCGCCTAAAGGGCCGGTGTCGTGGACTCGGTACGATTTCATGGTGACTCCTTGATAGTCTGACGACAGGCGAGGTGATTTAAAGGGTGGTCGTGCAGTGGGTTGCATGCTTGTCCGATATTGTCGGACAAGCATGCAACCACTCAAAACCGCATACTTGAATAATTTGATAGCGCTAACAATACCTCTTTTTATACCACCGCTGTAAGTTTTATGTGGCGCTGCAACATAATTTTGCAATTTGCTTATTGACATCAGAAAAAGCAACTAAGTCAGATGCTGTCGCTCGGGTTTGCACTAGACTGGCGTAGAAGTCGTTACTTCTGGGCTCTGTCGTTTATCAAACACCACAGCAGAGCGTACTTGGTTACAATCCCAAAATCTTCATAAATCCGTAACATTGCTTCGGGTAAAATCCAAATATGAAAATTTTGATCAGCAACGACGATGGTTACTTGGCGCCGGGCATCATCGCGCTGGCGAATGCGCTGACGCCGATTGCCGAAATCGTGGTGGTGGCGCCGGACAGCAATCGCTCCGGCTCTTCCAATTCGCTGACCCTGGACCGCCCTCTAACCGTGCAACGTGCAGAGAACGGTTTTTACTTTGTTAACGGAACCCCGTCTGATTGCGTGCATATAGCTTTAACCGGCTTGCTCAATTTTCGACCGGATCTGATTGTGTCTGGCATTAATCAGGGTCAGAACATGGGCGACGACACGCTTTATTCCGGCACCGTGGCGGCGGCCACCGAAGGTTTTTTGTTTGGCATTCCCGCCATCGCTTTTTCGCAACTGCACAAGGGCTGGGATGAATTGGAGGCGGCGGCCATGGTGGCGCGAGAAATTGTCGAGCGCCGTTTCGATAATCTGCCGCAGCCGTATCTGTTGAATGTCAATATTCCCAACCTGCCTTACGATCAGTTGAAGCCGATCGTGGCGACCCGCTTGGGAAAACGGCATGAGTCGGAGGCGGTCATCAAGGATAAAGATCCGCATGGCCGCGACATATACTGGATCGGGCCGCCGGGCGCCGCACGCGACGCCGGCGAGGGCACCGATTTCCATGCGACGGCCAACGGCCACGTTTCGATCACTCCCTTGCAAATAGATTTGACGCATGCGGCGCAATTGGCCGCGCTAAGGAAAGACTTGTCATGACCGACAAGACCAAGCGTTTCCCGCTGACGCTATCGTCGCTGGTCGATAAGAAATCCAGCGCTGACCAGAACAAGCGCAGCGTCGCCACCCCGCAGACTGCAACCACAAACGTTGCTTGGGAAAATTCCCGGTCGACACCGCGCAATGCTGCCGGCGCGGCGCCAACGGCGCTGGCAAGCAAGCCGATGTCACGTCCGATGCAAACCGCAAGCCATGTCGAGCGTTCAGGCTCGATGGTGTCCGACGGGGTGCGCAAAGCCATGGTGGACCGGATTGCCAGGCAGGGGGTGAGCGACGCCAAAGTGCTGGCCGCGATGGAGGCGGTGCCACGCCATATGTTCATGGAGCCGGGCTTGTCCAGCCAGGCATACATCGACGCCTCGCTGCCGATCGGTCATCATCAGACAATTTCCCAGCCGTATATCGTGGCGCGCATGATAGAGATCATGCGTGACAACCAGCAAGGCGGCGTCTTGCATCGCGTGCTGGAAATCGGCACCGGCTGCGGTTATCAGGCGGCGGTGTTGTCTCTGGTTGCCAAGGAAGTTTATTCGATAGAGCGGATCAAGCCCTTGCACGAACTGGCAAGAAGCAACTTGCGTCCGCTGCGGATTGCCAACATCCGTTTGCATTACGGAGATGGTATGCTTGGGCTGCCGCAGGTGGCGCCTTTCGACGGTATCATACTGGCTGCAGCCGGTCTCGAAGTACCGCAAGCTTTACTGGACCAAATGACGATCGGCGGCCGCTTGGTGGCGCCGGTCGGCGCCCGTCATCAAGTACTGCAGCTCATCCAGCGAACAAGTAAATTTGATTGGACCAGTACCACACTGGAAGACTGTCATTTTGTGCCTTTGCGTGCCGGGACGGTCTGAGCAAGATTGCAAATACGGTTGCAAATGCGGTCGAAAGCAAGGCTGGAAATAAGGTTGAATCTATTGTTGTAGCTGGCGGAATAAATTGACGAATAATCAGCGACCATGTCGCACATACTAATAAATGTAATGAGAATGAAGAAAACTCGCTTTATAGCTTTAGGATTAATGATAGGTACGCTTGCCGCATGTACCACTCCGCGCACTCCCGCCCCGGTAGTTGAGCGGCGGCCGGGCGGCAACGGCGCTGTAGCCACCGCGGCTGCGGCCGATACGCCACGGGCCGCTGACGGGCGCGGCTCTTACACCGTCAAACAAGGCGATACCTTGTATCGGATTGCGCTTGAATTCGGTCAAAGCTATCGCGATATCGTGACTTGGAACAAGCTGGAAAACGCCAACGACATCAAGGTCGGCCAAGTGCTGCGGGTGCAACCTCCGGACGGTAGTTCGGGGGCGGCCGGCGGCGCCCAGGTTGGCAATGTGGCATCCGGTTCAGGAGTGGAAGTAAGATCTCTGGGCAGTGCGCCGTCAGCCGCAGTCGCGGGCAATGGCGGCAACAAGAGCGGGCCGCGCGGCGACAAGCGCCCATATTCCGACAGCGCCCTGGCTGAGTTGCAGAAACCGGATACAGCCTCGTCCGGCGAAGTGTCGAAACCAGCAACGGCGCCGGTCGTGGCGGCCCCGGCCGCTACCGCCGCCGCCAGCAGCGCAGCTTCGACAGCGGCGCCGGCATCCGGCGATGAGGAGCGTGTGGACTGGATGTGGCCGGCGGAAGGCAAGCAGACCGCGGCTTTCGATCAGGGCAAGAAAGGCATCGATATTTCCGGCAAGGCCGGGCAGACTGTGGTTGCCGCCGCCGGTGGCAAGGTGATGTATGCCGGTAGCGGCATTCGGGGTTATGGTAATTTGGTTATCATCAAACATACCAGTAACTTATTGTCCGCTTACGCGCATAATAAGAGCATCCTGGTAAAAGAAGGGCAGACGGTGAGCAAGGGCCAGAAAATTGCCGAAATGGGGAATTCGGACAGCGATGCAGTCAAGCTGCACTTCGAAATTCGCCAGCAGGGCAAACCTGTGGATCCATCGAAATTCTTACCTAATCGATAAATGAGCAAACGGCCGACAGATCATCAGGATGACGAGCTTGACGTCTCATCGGAGCAGCTTGCCGATGATGGGCAAGATGATGTTGATGCTGTCGCCGCCGAGCAGGACGTTGACGACGAAGTCGTGGTTGACGGCGTGGTGGTGGTGGTCGATGGCGTCGAAGAGCTGAAGAAGGTATTGGCAGCTGAGCTGTCGACCGATACCACGCAACACTATTTGAATCAGATCGGTACCCGGCCGCTGTTGTCGGTGAGCGAGGAAGTGCATTTCGCCACTCTGGCGAAACAAGGCAATTTCGAAGCTCGGCAGAAAATGATCGAGCACAATCTACGCCTGGTGGTTTCGATCGCCAAGCACTATATCAACCGTGGTGTCGCCTTGCTCGATCTGATCGAGGAAGGCAATCTCGGCCTGATGCGGGCGATCGACAAATTCGAGCCCGAGCGCGGTTTCCGTTTTTCTACTTATGCCACCTGGTGGATACGTCAAAGTATCGAGCGCGCTATCATGAATCAGGCGCGCACCGTGCGCCTGCCGGTGCATATGGTGCGCGAATTGAACCAGATCCTGCGCGCTAAATATCATCTGGAAGCGCAGCACCACGACGGCAAGGACGCCAGTGCCGAAGATATCGCCCATCTGGTGGACCGGCCGGTGGAAGATGTACAAGACGTACTGGCGCTGTCCGAGCACGCCGCATCGCTGGATGCGCCACTGGACCAGGATCCGCTGGCCAGCCTGATGGATCTGCTGCCGAGCGCCACCGAGGAAAATCCCGATTCGCGCGCTGAACAGCAGGAAATGTCTATTCTCGTAAGAGTCTGGCTGGAAAAACTGACGGACAAGCAGCGCAATGTCATCATGCGTCGTTTCGGCCTGGATAACGACGATCCGTCGACGCTGGAAGAACTGGCAGCCGAAATAGGCGTTACGCGCGAGCGGGTGCGGCAGATTCAACAAGAGGCGCTGCTTAAGCTGAAGCGTTTGCTGGGTGCAAAAGGGGTTGGTAAGGATTCCTTTCTTTAGAGGGATGAAACGCTTGCGCGGCCAGGTATGGCGCCGCCACTATTTTTCTTTATAATCCAACCCTTTCATCTGATCAGCTGGAGCAGAGTAATTCGTCCCAAGGCTCACCTTGGCGCCCTTAAACTCTGCCCCGCAATTTTAGAATTTCCTATGCAACAAGATACTATCGATATCAAATCCCTCGACATGGATGCGCGCGGGATCGGCCATTTGCAAAATGAGGACGGCAGCCAGGGCAAGGTTATTTTTGTCGAGGGTGCTTTACCGGGCGAGCGGGTCAGTTTCTTGTCGTATCGCAAGAAGGCGAAATGGGAAGCGGCCACCATGACCGCCTTGCACAACGAATCAGTGTTGCGGGTGAAGCCGCATTGCGCCGTGTTCGGCATATGCGGCGGCTGCGCCATGCAACACCTGGAGCCGACTGCCCAGGTAGCCATCAAGCAACGCGTGCTGGAAGACAATCTATGGCATATCGGCAAGGTCAAGGCTGAATCCATGCTGCGCCCGATTTATGGGCCGACCTGGGGTTATCGCTATCGCGCTCGCATATCGGTGCGCAACGTGCCTAAAAAGGGCGGCGTGCTGGTCGGCTTCCATGAAAGGAAATCATCTTTCGTTACGGACATGAAAGCCTGCGAGGTACTGCCGGCGAATGTATCGGCGATGCTGGTGCCGCTGCGTCACCTGATTGCTTCGCTCAGCCTGATTGACCAGATTCCGCAAATCGAGCTGGCGGTAGGCGAGGGGCCGCAAGGCAAGGTTACGGCGTTGGTATTGCGCATTATGGCGGCCCTGACGGTTGACGACGAAATCAAGTTGAAGGCGTTTGCCGACCAGTATCAAGTGAATTGGTGGTTGCAGACCGCAGGCCCGGACAGCGCCTATCCGTTTTATCCGGCGCAGGGTGAGCTGTATTACACCCTGCCTGAATTTGGCGTGCGCATGCCTTTCAAGCCTACCGATTTCACCCAGGTGAACCATCAAATCAACCGGGTATTGGTGGCGCGCGCCTTGCGCCTGCTGGACGTGCAGCCGCTCGATCGAGTGGCCGATCTGTTTTGCGGCCTGGGGAATTTCACTTTGCCCTTGGCCACCCAAGCGCAACAGGTGGTCGGTATCGAAGGCAGCCAAGCCTTGATCGACCGTGCTGGCGAAAATGCAGCGGTAAATCAACTGGCCGGCAAAACCACTTTTTATTGCCGCAATCTGTTTGAGGCAAGTGCCGAGGATTTTGTCGCGCTGGGCAAGTTTGACCGGATGCTGATCGATCCGCCGCGCGACGGCGCCGCGGCGGTGTGCGAAGCGATTGTCGGACTGGCGGAAATTGATAAGACATTGATGCCGAAGCGGATTGTGTACGTCTCCTGCAACCCGTCGACCTTGGCGCGTGACGTCGGCTTGCTGATCGCCGGCGGTTATCGCTTGAGCCAGGCCGGGGTGGTGAATATGTTCCCGCACACTGCACACGTGGAGTCGATTGCGGTGTTCGATCTGCCTTGAGTTGGTTTGACTATCAATGAAAAAGCCGACACAAGGGTCGGCTTTTTTGCTTTCAGTGACCCGTCCTGCTTAATTCCGATTGCCGCCGAAAATGCCTAGCAGGGAAAGCAGGTTGACAAAGATATTGTAGACATCCAGGTACAGACTCAGTGTTGCCGAAATATAATTTGTCTCGCCGCCGTTGATGATGCGTTGCACGTCATACAAGATATAGGCCGAGAAAATCGCGATGGCGATTACCGATACCGCCAGATACAGCGCTGGTACTTGCAGGAAGACATTGGCCAAGGACGCCAGCAGCAACACCACCACGCCGGCAAACAGCCATTTTCCCATGGAAGAGAAATCGCGCTTGCTGACTGTCGCGATACTCGCCATGACGACAAAAACGCTGGCAGTGCCGCCGAAAGCCATCATGATCAGTGTGGCGCCGTTGGAAAATCCGATCAGCGTATGGCCGATCAGACGTGACAGCATCAGGCCCATGAAGAAAGTAAAGCCGAGCAGGAGCAGGACGCCCCAGCCGGTATTTTTGGTTTTTTCAATTGCATAGAAGAAACCAAATGCCACGGCCATGAAGGCCATGAAGCCGATCAGCGGACTGTTTCTAAAGAAACTAAAATCCATCTGTACCCCAAGCCATGCGCCCGCAATCGTCGGCAGCATGGACAATGCCAGCAGCCAGTACGTGTTGCGCAGCACGCGGTGTTGTACGCTCAGCGCGGTGCTGCCCGGTGAGTAGGTCGGTTGCAGATTTTGGTTCATCAGGGACTCCTTTGGAAATTGCAAAAGTATTAAACTGTTGCGATCATAGCACTACCAACAACATCTTTACATCTGACAGCAAAGCGGGAAAGTGGTTCTCTAAGGTCACTCTGCGGGTCTTATACGCTCTGCAGCTTGCGTTTTGCCTAGTTTTGACGATTCTACATGGGTGTTTCGTGTTAAAATCAAAGGTTGATTGAACTATTAACCAGTCATTTAAATAAGCACTTTAACCCTTTCATTTTATTGGAGTTTTTCAGATGGCAATTGAACGCACCCTGTCGATTATCAAACCGGACGCAGTCGCAAAAAACGTAATCGGTCAAATTTACACCCGTTTTGAAAACGCTGGCCTGAAAATCATTGCTGCTCGCATGACGCAGCTGTCGCGCGAAGAGGCAGAAGGCTTCTACGCAGTTCACCGCGAGCGTCCTTTCTTCAAGGATCTGGTCGATTTCATGATCTCCGGTCCAGTGATCATTCAAGCGCTGGAAGGCGAAAACGCAGTATTGAAGCACCGCGACCTGATGGGCGCGACCGATCCTAAGAAGGCAGAAAAAGGCACTATCCGTGCTGACTTCGCTGCTTCGATCGACGCTAACGCAGTACACGGTTCGGACGCAGTGGAAACAGCAAAAGTTGAAATTGCTTATTTCTTCCCAGCGCTGAAGGCTTAATTGCTGTATTGATTGTTTTGATTTGAAACTTGTCGGTGGCCCGGGAATGCCCGGCTGCCGGTATAGATTGGAAATGCCATGACTGCTCTCACCAACCTGCTGGATCTGGATCCCGCACAACTGACCGCTTATTGCGGCGAGTTGGGTGAGAAGCCGTTTCGCGCAAAACAACTGCTGCGCTGGATTCATCAATTCGGCGCACACGATTTCGATGCAATGACAGATTTGGCCAAGTCATTGCGTGACAAGCTGGCTACCCGGGCGATCATCGCCGCTCCCGCCGTGATCAGCGATCACACCTCATCCGACGGCACCCGCAAGTGGCTGCTCGACGTCGGTCAGGGCAATGCGGTCGAGACAGTGTTCATCCCCGAAGAAAACCGCGGCACCCTGTGCATTTCGACGCAGGCCGGCTGCGCGGTGAATTGCCGCTTTTGTTCCACCGGCAAGCAAGGCTTCAGCCGCAATCTGACAGTCGGTGAAATTATCGGCCAGCTGTGGATGGCCGAGTTTGAATTGCGCAAGTCCAAGGGTGTCGAGCCCGGCCATAAAGGCGAGCGCCAGATCACCAACGTGGTGATGATGGGCATGGGCGAGCCTTTGCTGAACTACGAACCGACAGTGACGGCGCTGAAGCTGATGCTGGACGATAACGCCTACGGTTTATCGCGCCGCCGCGTGACTTTGTCTACCAGCGGTGTGGTGCCGATGATAGATAAGCTGTCGCAGGATTGCGCGGTGGCGATGGCAGTATCGCTGCATGCTTCCAACGACACGCTGCGCGATGGCTTGGTGCCCCTGAATAAAAAATATCCTTTGCGCGAGCTGATGGCTGCTTGTAAGCGTTATCTGGAATTCGCGCCGCGCGATTTCATTACTTTTGAATACTGTATGCTGGACGACGTCAACGATACCGACGTCCATGCGCGCGAACTGATCGCCTTGGTGCAGGGCCACACAGGCGGCCCCGCCGTCCCTTGCAAATTCAATCTGATTCCGTTCAATCCTTTCCCGGAATCGGGATTGAAGCGCTCGAATAATCCGCGCATCAAGGCTTTTGCCCAGATTCTGATGGACGCCGGCATCGTCACTACCGTGCGCAAGACGCGCGGCGACGATATCGATGCTGCTTGCGGCCAGCTCGCCGGCGAGGTGCAGGACCGGACCAGAGTACAAGAGCGCATGCAGAAAATGACTGAATATCAGCAAAAATTCGGGAAGAACTTTGGCCGCATCATCGAGGTGTCTCAGTGATAGAACAAGTAAGTATCAAGCTGGAGAGCTGGCGTGGCCGGCTATTGTTGGCCGCCGCCACGTTGTCGCTATTGACCGGCTTGAGTGCTTGCAGCAATCCGCCGCTCAGCAGCGATAGCGAAGGCGGTTCACGCCGTGAGCTGGCTACCAGCTCCGATCAGACAGAAGCGCAACGCCGTGCCGGCATTCGTTTGCAACTGGCGGTCGGTTACTACGAGCAGCGTCAGCTGGAGGTGGCGCTGGACGAGATCAAGCAGGCTTTGGCGGCCGATCCTGAACTGGCCGATGCCTATAGCGTGCGCGGGCTGATCTATATGGACATGGGTGAAAACCGGCTGGCCGACGATAATTTCCAGCGCGCCTTGCGGCTCTCGCCGAACAATCCGGATTATGCCAACAACTATGGCTGGTTTCTGTGCCAGAACGGGCGGGCAAAGGAGTCGATTGCCCATTTCGAGACTGCACTGAAAAGCCGCACTTATCAATCGCCGGCAAAAGCGCTGACGAACGCCGGGATTTGCAGCCTCAAATTAAACGATGCGGTGGCGGCGCAACGTTATCTGTTGCAGGCGTTTCAGTTTGATGCCGGCAATCCGCTGACGAACGCCAAGCTGGCGCAACTGGCGTATGACCGCAACGATTATGAACGGGCTCGGTTTTATATTGGTCTCGTATTGAAAACCGATGTGCAAAATGCGGAAGCATTATGGACAGCAATCAAAGTGGAGCGAAAGTTGGGTGACACAGCTGCAGAAGCAAGTTTAGTGACGCAATTACGCCGTCGTTTTGCCGGCTCCCCGGAGTTCGCAGCCTATCAGCGCGGGGCGTTCAATGAGTGAGTCTCATCAGCTGAAAGCCGCGGATGTCGAGTCGGCGAACGTGGAAAATGTTGCTGCTGAAACTGTCAGTGCCAGCCCGCTTTCGCTCGGTGCGCAATTAGCCAGCAAGCGTGAACAACTGGGCTGGTCGGTGCCGGATGTCGCCAGCCATCTGAAGTTGGCGCCGCGTCAGATCGACGCCATGGAAACCGACAACTATGCTGCGCTGCCGACTATGGTGATGACGCGTGGCTTTATCCGTTCCTACGCAAAATTGCTGGGCCTGGATGCGAACGCTTTGCTGGCGACCATTTCACCTGCGGTTGCGGCGCAACCGGCAAGCAGTGCAGTCCATAGCCAGTTGTCGACGCCTTTCTCCGAGTCTCGTTTCAATTTGATGGGACGCAATAAATTTGCCTACAAATGGCTGGTAGTGCTGGCCGTGCTGCTATTGCTGCTGGCAGTCGCGATACGGCTGGATGTATTGCCCGGTCTGCAGGCCGGGCTGCAGTCGCTGGCTGAAAAGTCAACTGCAGCCACGGCAGCTACAGCGGCCGCAGCAAGCGCCGAAGATAAGGCTAGCCTGCCTGTCGCCCCTATCGCCGCCGAGACACAGGCTGCCGATGCGGCGGCTAACGCCGCTTTGACTGCCGCTCCTGTTGTTACTGCCGCTGCGTCTGCAGATGGCGCAGCCGTGCCCGAAGTGGGGACGAATGCTGTGCCGGCAACTGCCGTGGCCGCCGCTCCGGCTGCTACTGCTACTGGCGGTGGCGAGCTGAGCCTGAACTTCCGGCAGGACTCATGGGTCGAAATCAAGCGCGCCGATAACACGGTGCTGATCTCGCGCCTGGTCAAGGCAGGCAGCACCGAAGCGGTCGACATGTCGCAGCCGGTCAACATCATTATCGGCAATCTTGCCGGTGTCGACGCCACGCTGCGCGGTGCGCCGCTGGATCTGAAAGCCGGTTCCAAAACCAATGTGGCCAGATTGAACTTGAAATAAGCGTGATGGAAAGAGAGAAGCCCATGCCGCATACGAATCTGCCGATCGGCTCAGGTCCTGGCCTGCGACGCCTTAGCCGCGGCGCGCTGATCAGTTATGGCGAACGCAAGATCATGGTTGGCGGCGGCGCGCCGGTGGTGGTGCAGTCGATGACCAACACCGATACCGCCGATGCGATCGGCACCGCGATCCAGATCAAGGATCTGGCGCGCGCCGGTTCCGAGCTGGTGCGCATTACGGTGAATAATCCGGAAGCCGCCGCTGCAGTGCCGGCGATCCGCGAACAGTTGGACAAGATGGGCATAGATGTGCCGCTGGTTGGGGATTTTCACTACAACGGCCACACCTTGTTGAACGACTATCCGGAGTGTGCTCAGGCATTGTCGAAATACCGGATCAATCCGGGCAACGTCGGTAAAGGCGCCAAGCGCGATACCCAGTATGCGCAAATGATCGAAGTCGCCTGCAAGTATGACAAGCCGGTGCGGATCGGCGTCAACTGGGGCAGCCTGGATCAGGCGCTGCTGGCGCGCATCATGGATGAGAATGCCTTGCGCAGCCAGCCGTGGCCGGCGCAAGCGGTGATGTATGAAGCCTTGGTTACCTCGGCGATCGAGAACGCGCAAAGAGCGGAAGAGCTGGGCTTGGCTGCCGACCGCATCATCTTGTCGTGCAAGGTATCCGGAGTGCAGGATCTGATCGCCGTGTACCGCGAACTGGCGCGGCGCTGCGATTACCCGTTGCATCTTGGCTTGACTGAAGCCGGCATGGGCAGCAAGGGAATTGTCGCCTCGACTGCAGCCTTGTCGGTGCTGCTGCAAGAGGGCATCGGCGACACCATACGGATTTCGCTGACGCCGGAACCGGGCGGCGATCGCACCAGGGAAGTGATTGTCGGCCAAGAGATTCTGCAAACCATGGGCTTGCGCAAATTCGCGCCGATGGTGATTGCCTGTCCTGGTTGCGGCCGCACCACTTCGACCGTGTTCCAGGATCTGGCGGACAAGATCCAGACCTATCTGCGCGATCAGATGCCGCTCTGGAAAAAAGCCTATCCCGGCGTCGAGGGCATGAACGTGGCGGTGATGGGCTGTATCGTGAATGGCCCTGGCGAATCGAAGCACGCCAACATCGGCATTAGTTTGCCCGGCACCGGCGAATCGCCGGCGGCGCCGGTGTTCATCGATGGCGAGAAAAAACTAACGCTGCGCGGCGAGCGGATTGCCGAAGAGTTTCAGGCGGTGGTGCTGGATTATGTGAAGAGCCGTTATGGCCAGCCAGCAGTCTGATCCGAATATAGATTAGTCACTATCAGTGTATTGAAAAAGAATGTCAGAAAATAAGAAAACCGAAAAAATCGTCGGCGTAAAAGGTATGAACGATATCCTGCCAGCCGATGCGGCCTTGTGGGAATTGTTTGAAAACACGGTGGAGTCGGTGCTGAAGAGCTACGGCTTCCAGATGATCCGTACGCCCATCGTCGAAGCTACCGCCTTGTTTGCGCGCGGCCTGGGCGCAGTGACCGATATCGTCGAAAAGGAAATGTACTCGTTCACCGATTCGATGAACGGCGACAACCTGACTCTGCGTCCGGAAAGCACTGCCGGCGTAGTGCGTGCGGCGATCGAACATAATCTGACATACGACGGCCCTAAACGGCTTTGGTACAACGGTCCGATGTTTCGCCATGAGCGGCCGCAACGCGGCCGCTATCGGCAGTTCCATCAGGTCGGCGCCGAAGCTCTCGGCTTTACCGGCCCGGATATCGATGCCGAACTGATCATGATGTGTCAGCGCTTGTGGGACGATCTCGGCTTGCAGGATGTGAAGCTGCAATTGAATTCGATTGGCGATGCCGAAGAGCGCAATCGTCACCGTGCCGACCTGATCGCCTATTTTGAACAGCATCGGGATTTGCTGGACACCGACGCGCAACGGCGTTTGCACAGCAACCCGCTGCGGATTCTGGACACCAAGAATCCGGCCATGCAGGAAATGGTCAACGGTGCGCCGCAGCTGCTCGGCTACCTGGGCGAGGAATCGCGCGCTCATTTCGAGGGCGTGCAAAAAATCCTGAATCACAACAATATTCCCTTCACCATTAATCCACGCCTGGTGCGCGGCATGGATTACTACAACCGCACCGTGTTTGAATGGGTCACCGATCAGCTTGGCGCACAAGGTACGGTGTGCGCCGGCGGCCGCTATGATTCGCTGGTGGAAATGTTCGGCGGCAAGCCGACCCCGGCCTGCGGTTTCGCGATGGGTATCGAGCGCTTGCTGGAATTGATGCGCGCTAACGGCGAACAAGCCGTGCGCAACGAATGCGACGTCTATCTGGTGCACCAGGGCGAGGCGGCGCAACTGCAATCGTTCGTGCTGGCCGAGCGTCTGCGCAATGCCGGGCTGGATGTTGTGTTACATTGCGCCGCGGCCAACGCCGGCGGCAGCTTCAAGTCGCAGATGAAGCGCGCTGACGCCAGCGGCGCCGCATACGCCATCATTATCGGCGAAGACGAAGTGGCCAGCCATACCGCTACCGTCAAGACCTTGCGCGCCGAGGGCGACGGCGATGTCGAAAAAGCTAGTGCCGGCAATCAAAGTGTCGTACCGTTCGATGCGGTAAGCGATTATCTGGTCGATCAGATAGTCGGCGCAGGTGACGGCCATGACCATGGCGATCATGAGCATGTTCATTATCACCACTAAATTCATCACTAAAACCATCATCAAAAACTAAAATCATATGGCATTCGATCTCGACGAACAGGAACAACTGGCAACGCTTAAGGATTGGTGGAGTAAATACGGCAATCTGACGACCTGGCTGCTGATTATCGCCCTGGCGGCCTACGCCGGCTGGTCCGGCTGGAATTACTATCAGCGCAACCAGTCGTTGCAGGCGTCGCAGCTTTACGACGAGCAGCAAAAAGCCGTGGCAAGCAAAGACAACGCCAAGGTACAGCGCGCCGCCGCTGACATACAGCAGAAATTCAGCCGCACCGCCTATGCCGGCATGGCTGCGTTGTCGGCCGCTAAAGTGGCTTTTGACGCTAACGACCTGAATGCAGCGAAAGAACAGTTGCAATGGGTGGTCGATCACGGCCGCGACGAAGACTATAAGGCGCTGGCCAGAATCCGGCTGGCCGGCATCCTGCTTGATCAGAAGGCCTATGACGATGGCTTGAAAGTGCTGGCGGCGGATCTGCCGGCGCCTTTCGCCAGCGCAGCGGCTGATCGCAAAGGCGACATCCTGGTAGCGCAGAACAAGCTGGACGAAGCGCGCGCCGCTTATCAATTGGCTTTGGATAAGATGGAAAGCAAGAATCCAGGTAAGGAATTGATTCAATTGAAACTTGATGCGATTGGCGGAGCCCCCGCCAAAGCCGCGGCCTGATAATTCGAAAAAAGGAAGAATATGCGTGTGAAGACTATGCGAGCGGTTGCCTGTGCCGGTGCTTTGTTGATATTGGGCGGCTGCTCCTTGTTCAGCGGCAAGAAACCAAGTAATCCGCCAGCGCCTTTGGTTGAGTTTGCGCAAAGCCTCAAAGTACAACCGGTCTGGAAGCAGTCGATTGGCAGCGCCTCCATCTTCGCATTCTCGCCGGCAGCTGCCGACGGCAGCGTCTACGCTGCCGCGGCTGACGGCACTTTGGCGCGCATCGATGCCGCTAACGGTACGGTTGCCTGGCGCATCAACGCTGGCATGCATCTGACCGGCGGCGCCGGCAGCGATGGCAGCACCGTTGCAGTGGCAGGAGAAAAAGGGATTGTGCTGGCGTTCGACGCCCAGGGCAAGAAACGCTGGCAGGCACAGGCTTCCAGCGAGATCCTGTCGGCGCCGGCGGTAGGCCAAGGGCTGGTTATCGTGCGTAGCCAGGATAATCGGATTGCCGCTTATGATGCCGAAACCGGCGAGCGCCGCTGGACCGTGTTACGCACTTTGCCGCCGCTGACTTTACGTTCGGCGCCAGGGATTCTGATTGTGCCGCAAGCAAGCTTCTTGTCCTTGCCCGGCGGCCGTCTGTCAGCGCTGAACCTGACTAACGGTGGTCCGTGGTGGGAAATGGCGATCGGCGATCCGCGCGGCACCACTGAGCTGGAACGGGTCGCCGATGCTTCCGGCACGCCGCTGATTGTCGGCCGTGAAGTTTGCGCCGTCGCCTACCAGGGCCGGGTTGGCTGTTTTGACGCCGGCAGCGGTGTCGCGCATTGGGTCAAACCGTTTTCCAGCGACGTCGGCGTCGGCAGCGACGGTCGTAACGTGTATGCGGCCGATGAGCGTGGCGCGGTATCGGCGTTCACTCTGGAGAGCGGGGCGGTTGTGTGGCAAAACAAGCAACTCGCCAATCGTGTGCTGACTACGCCGGCAGTGCTGGAAAAAGCGATAGTCGTAGGTGATTTTGAAGGATATATTCACTTCTTGTCACGTCAAGACGGCGCACTGATAGCACGCATTCGTGCAGACAGCAGCCCGGTACTGCCGAATCCGGTGGTAGCAGGCTCTAATGTGATTTTTCAAACCAAAGCAGGAACCTTGATCGCTATAGCGACAGAGTAATTAACTTAATGAAGCCAGTAATCGCACTTGTAGGACGTCCCAATGTCGGCAAATCGACGTTATTTAATCGCCTGACGCGTTCCCGTGACGCGTTAGTCGCCGATTTGCCCGGCTTGACCCGCGATCGCCACTATGGTGAAGGGCGGATCGGCGAACGGCCATTCCTGGTGATTGATACTGGCGGTTTCGAGCCGGTTGCCAAAGACGGCATCATGCACGAAATGGCGAAGCAGACCAAGCAGGCGGTGGCCGAAGCTGACGTGGTGATCTTTATCGTCGACGGCCGTCAAGGTTTGACGCCGCACGACAAGACCATCACCGATTTCCTGCGCAAATCCGGCCGCTCCGTGATGCTGGTGGTGAATAAGTCCGAGGGTATGAAGTACACCTCGGTCACCGCCGAATTCTATGAACTCGGCATGGGCGATCCCTATGTCATTTCCGCCGCCCATGGCGACGGCGTTGTTGATCTGGTGGAAGAGTCGCTGGATCTGGCGTTCGCGCAACGGCCGCCTGAAGTGGAAGAGCCGGAGAGCAAGGATCGCGGCATCAAGATTGCTATTGTCGGTCGTCCTAATGTCGGCAAATCGACGCTGGTCAACACCTTGCTGGGCGAAGAACGAGTAATTGCGTTTGACATGCCGGGCACTACCCGCGACTCGATCGAAATCCCGTTTGAGCGCGACGGTAAAAAATACACCTTGATCGATACCGCAGGTATCCGTCGTCGCGGCAAGGTTTTCGAAGCCATCGAGAAATTTTCCGTGGTCAAGACTTTGCAGTCTATTTCAGAAGCCAATGTGGTCTTGCTGTTGCTCGATGCTCAGCAGGATATCTCCGAGCAGGATGCGCACATCGCCGGCTTCGTGCTGGAAACCGGACGCGCATTGGTGGTCGGCGTCAACAAATGGGATGGCCTGACCAGCGACCGCCGCGATGAAATCAAGATGGATATGGATCGCAAGCTGAATTTCCTTTCATTTGCGAAATTCCATTTTATTTCAGCGTTGAAGTCGACCGGCATTACGCCTTTGATGAAATCGATAGATTCCGCATATGCAGCGGCCATGTCAAATCTGACTACGCCAAAGCTGACACGCGCCTTGATCGAAGCGGTAGAGCATCAGCAGCCGCGGCGCAAGGGTTCGATCCGTCCGAAGCTGCGTTATGCCCACCAAGGCGGCATGAATCCGCCTATCGTCGTCATCCACGGCAATGCCTTGGAATCGATCGAAGACAACTACAAACGTTATCTGGAAAAACATTTCCGAGAAACTTTTTCGCTGGTTGGGACTCCATTACGCATCGAGTTCAGATCCAGTCGGAACCCCTACGCGCGCCAGGAAAAATAATTTTTTAAAAACACTTTTTTCTGAGCAGTAAATCCGAAAATCGTTTACATTCGTAAAACACCCACCGAGTCATCCGCTTAGAATCATATTGGTTCTATATTTAATATTTGCATTTGACTTCTAATCACAACAACACAGTGGAGTAGCCATGAGTAATAAAGGGCAATTGTTACAAGACCCGTTTTTGAACGCCTTGCGTAAAGAGCACGTCCCCGTTTCCATCTATCTGGTCAACGGCATCAAGCTTCAAGGCCATATCGAATCCTTCGATCAATACGTAGTTTTACTGCGTAATACCGTTACCCAAATGGTATACAAACACGCCATCTCAACCGTAGTTCCTGCCCGCGCTGTCAATCTGAATCTTGAAACTGAAGCAGAATAACTATTCACTGCCGGCGAGGGCCGCAGCTACGACGCGAATGTTCCCATGCGCGCAGCGCTAGTCGGAATGGATTTCGGCAAAGGTGACTTTGCCGCAAGTCTCGAAGAACTGTCCTTGCTGGCCACGTCTGCCGGCGCGATCCCGGTTGTCACGATTACCGGCAAGCGCGGCAGCCCGGACGCCGCCTTGTTTGTCGGTTCCGGCAAAGCACAGGAAATAGCCGACGCCGTGTTTGATGATGAACTTGAAATCGTCATTTTCAATCACGCCTTGTCGCCAGCCCAGCAACGCAATCTCGAACGTGTACTAAAAGTAAGAGTCCTGGATCGCACCAGTCTCATACTCGACATCTTTGCCCAGAGAGCCAAAAGCCATGAAGGTAAAGTGCAGGTGGAACTTGCGCAGTTGCAACATCTGGCGACGCGGCTGATACGCGGCTGGACTCACTTGGAACGGCAAAAGGGTGGTATCGGTTTGCGCGGTCCGGGTGAAACCCAGCTTGAAACCGACCGCCGTCTGCTAGGCGACCGGGTCAAGGCACTACGTGCCAGGCTGGATAAATTGCATCGGCAACACGCAACGCAAAGGCGCGCGCGCGGGCGCAGTGCGACGATTTCGATTTCACTGGTGGGTTACACGAATGCCGGCAAATCGACCTTGTTTAATGCATTGGCGAAAGCCGGCGTGTATGCGGCGGATCAATTGTTCGCCACGCTGGATACTACTTCCCGTCGGGTTTATCTGGGCGAGGCGGGCAGTGTAGTGATTTCCGATACGGTCGGCTTCATTCGCGAATTGCCGCATCAGTTGGTCGCTGCATTCCGGGCAACGCTGGAAGAAACCATCCATGCCGATCTGTTATTGCATGTGGTGGATGCGGCCAGTCCGGCCCGCATGGAGCAAATCGAACAGGTGAACCTGGTGCTGAAAGAAATCGGCGCTGACCATATTCCTCAGATTCTGGTATGGAACAAGATCGATGTGGCGGAACTGGAGCCGGCGGTCGAGCGTGATGAGTATGATAAAATTCAACGAGTTTTTATTAGCGCGCAAAAGGGTGTAGGTCTGGATTTACTACGACAGGCCATCGCCGAATTCGTGACCCGCAATCCGATAGCAACGGCATATTCGGTAGCCGTCGCCGAGAACACGCAGCAGATGTAAATCCGTTCTAAAGTTTTAATTAAGTAAGCTAAGTAAGCGCCTCTAACGAGCATTCCAACCTATTTGTTTTATTTACTTAAAGATAACGATCGAATGCTTGGTACCTTATTCAAAAAACTTGGTTTGAAATTTTCGTTGAACGACCCGCAATGGGGACGGAATTCGCAAAATGACAACAAGCAAAATAATGATGGCAAAAAGCCAAATAACGGTCCGCCGGATCTGGACAAGCTGTGGCAGGATTTTAATCAGCGTCTGACGCGCCTGCTGGGCAACAAGAGCGGTGGCGGCGGCGATTCCAATGGCGGCTTCAACCAAGGCATGAAGGGCGCCGGCGTCGGCGTCGGCGCGATTGCCGGCGTGGTGGTCTTGTTGTGGCTGGCGAGCGGTTTCTTTACCGTGCAAGAAGGTCAGACCGGAGTTGTGATGACTTTTGGCAAACTCAGCCATTCGACCACACCGGGTTTCAACTGGCGCTGGCCTTATCCGATTCAAAGCCATGAAATCGTCAACGTTTCCCAGGTGCGTACAGTCGAGGTCGGCTATCGCGCCAATGCCAAGAACAAGCAACCGAAAGAAGCCTTGATGCTGACCGATGATGAAAACATCATCGATATTCAGTTTGCCGTCCAATACACACTGAAAAGCGCATCCGACTGGATTTTCAACATCCGCGATCCGGAAGAAACCGTGCGTCAGGTGGCGGAAACCTCGATCCGTGAAATCGTCGGTAAAAACAAGATGGACTTCGTCTTGTACGAGGGCCGCGAAAAAGTGGCGCTGGACACCAGTCAGTTGATGCAGCAAATCCTGGATCGCTATAAGGCAGGCGTACAAATTACCAATGTCACGATGCAAGGCGTACAGCCGCCGGAGCAGGTGCAAGCTGCGTTCGACGACGCGGTGAAAGCCGGGCAGGACCGCGAACGCCAGAAAAACGAAGGCCAGGCTTACGCTAACGACGTGATTCCAAAAGCACGCGGCGCGGCATCGCGCTTGCTGCAGGAAGCGGAAGCGTACAGTGCCCGCGTTACCGCCAATGCCGAGGGTGACGCCTCACGCTTCAAGCAGGTTCTGACTGAATATCAGAAAGCGCCTGCCGTGACGCGGGACCGGATGTATCTGGATACCATGCAACAGATTTTTGCGAATACGACAAAAGTAATGGTTGATGCTAAAAGCGGGAGTAATTTATTGTATTTGCCATTGGATAAGCTGATTTCACAATCGGTGGCTAACGCCGCGCCAGGCGCCGCTGCTGGCAGCGCGGGGGTAAGCGCGCCATCGGCGATGAAGGATGGCGCCAGCACGATCGAATCACGGCCGCAGCCGGAAGACCGTTCGCGCGATAGCCGCGACTTGCGTGATCGGGAGGGCAGATAATGAATCGCCTTATCTCGTTGCTGATATGTGTTTTCGTCGCACTATGGCTGATGTTTTCAACCATCTTTGTGGTTGATCAGCGCCAGTACGCCATCTTGTTTGCCTTTGGTGAAGTGAAGCAGGTGATTAACCAGCCTGGCCTGCATTTCAAATTGCCGCCGCCGTTCCAGAACGTGCTGTTCCTGGACAAGCGGGTTCTGACCATCGATCCGCCCGATACAGACCGCTTCATCACAGCGGAAAAAATGAACATTCTGATCGACGCCTTTGTGAAATGGCGGATTACCGATCCGAAGTTGTATTTCGTCAGTTTCGGCGGCGATGAAAAGCGTGCGCAGGACCGTATGTCGCAAATCGTCAAAGCGGCGTTGAATGATGAAATCACCAAGCGCACTGTACGCGAAGTGATCTCCGGCCAGCGCGGCAAGGTGATGGATTCGATTCGTCAAAAGGTGCAAGATGAGTCCCAGCAGATCGGTGTAGAGATCATTGATGTGCGTCTGAAACGGGTGGATTACGTCGACCAGATCAACGCCTCGGTGTACGACCGCATGAAGTCAGAGCGTCTGCGGGTTGCCAATGAATTGCGTTCGACCGGTTCTGCCGATTCGGAAAAGATCCGCGCCGATGCCGACAAGCAGCGTACGGTGATTCTGGCGGAAGCCTATCGCGATGCTGAAAAGATGCGCGGTGAGGGCGACGCCAAAGCTTCGCAGATTTATGCTCAGGCATTTGGTCAGAATCCAGAGTTTTACAAGTTTTATCGCAGCCTCGAAGCCTATCGCGCCAGCTTCAAGACGCGCCAGGACTTGATGGTGATTGATCCGAATTCGGAATTCTTTAAGTACTTCCGTAGTTCAGCCGGTGGCGGCGTAAACGCTCCTGCCAAGAAGTAAGCCGGCAAGTAAGCCAGCCGCTGTAATAAGTAAATAGTTGTCTGGGAATGGCGCCCTCGTTAGAGGCGCCATTCCTTATTTTCGACGGCCGCTTATACGTGTTTCTGCTCTGCCAGAGTCAGGCGCAGGTTTTGTCAACGAAGTTGTTCCGCTGGTCTTTGGATCTTGTTTGTATCTTGTCAGCGGAAAGTATTTTTTTAGATTCATTTTTCCTATGCCAAATTGGCTTCTCCCTGAAAATATCGCCGACGTCTTGCCGTCCGAAGCGCGCAAGATCGAAGATCTGCGTCGTTTGATACTGGATAATTTCCGCTTGTACGGCTACGAGCTGGTCATGCCGCCCATGCTGGAATATCTGGAATCCTTGCTGGCCGGCGCCGGCCAGGACACCGATCTGCGCACCTTCAAGCTGGTCGATCAGTTATCCGGCCGCACCCTTGGCATCCGCGCCGACATGACCACCCAGGTGGCGCGCATCGACGCCCATTTGCTCAATCGCGAATCAGTCACCCGCCTGTGCTATGTCGGCAGCGTCTTGCATACCCGTCAGATCGGCTTGCACGCCACCCGCGAGCCACTACAGATCGGGGCAGAAATCTACGGTCATCTCGGCCTCGAAGCCGATGCTGAAATCCAGGAACTGGCGCTGGCCACCCTGGCCCTGGCCGGGATCACGCAAGTACGCCTGGATTTGTGTCATGTTGGCATCTTGCGCACGATTATCGGCGGCGATGAGGCCGCCAAAGTGGACGAGATCGAATTGGTTGCCTTGCTGGAAGCCAAGGATCTGCCCGGGCTGCGCACCATCAGCGTCAATTACAAGCCGCAAACCCGCGCCGCCTTGCTGGCGTTGCCTGGTTTGTACGGCGATGCCAGCGTGCTGCAGCAGGCACGGCAGGTGCTGCCGGCGCTGCCGGCCATCGTCAAGGCGCTGGATGAGCTGGAAACTCTGGCAGAAGCGGCAGGGAAAGATTGCGTTACCGTCGATTTAGCCGATTTACGCGGGTATCATTACGAAAGTGGCTTGATTTTCGCTGCCTATGTGCCCGGTTTGCCGAACGCGATACTGCGCGGCGGCCGTTATGACGTCGGTGCGGCATTCGGCCGCTCGCGTCCGGCCACCGGCTTTTCGATGGATTTACGCGAATTGGCAAGACTGATTCCGGTAGCAATCCGCAAGCGCGCGATTCATGCGCCTTGGGGAGTAGAAGCAGGTTTGAAGGAAAAGATCGTTGAATTGCGCAAGGCTGGGGAAGTTGTGATCCAGAGTCTGCCCGGCCATGAAAACGATCAAGACGAGTTCGATTGCGACCGCGCGGTCGTACTCGAAAATGGAAACTGGATTATCAAAAATTTGGACTAAGTGATGTTACAGAAAAGCACCGCAAAAAACGTCGTTGTCATTGGCACCCAATGGGGCGACGAAGGAAAAGGCAAGATCGTCGACTGGCTTACCGATCACGCACAGGCAGTTGTGCGTTTTCAGGGTGGCCATAACGCTGGCCATACATTGGTCATCGGCGGTCACAAGACTGCATTGCAGCTGATCCCGTCCGGCATCATGCGGCCCGGCGTGGCTTGCTATATCGGTAATGGCGTGGTGTTGTCGGTGCCTGATCTGCTGCGCGAGATCGATAAATTGCAGGCTGCCGGCGTCGAAGTTGCATCGCGCCTGAAGATATCCGAAGCCTGCCCGATCATCCTGCCTTACCACACTGCACTCGATGCAGCGCGTGAAGCGGCGCGCGGCGACGCCAAGATCGGCACCACCGGCAAAGGCATCGGCCCGGCTTACGAAGACAAGGTTGCCCGTCGCGCGATTCGCGTGGCCGACCTGCTCAACGAGAAACGCTTCGCGGAAAAGCTGCAAGCCAATCTGGAATACCATAATTTTGTCCTGACCAATTACCTGAAGGCGCCGGCTGTCGATTATCAAAAGACGCTGGACGACGCCCTGGCAACCGTGGAGCGCCTGCGGCCGATGGTAGCCGATGTGTCGAGTGATCTGTACGCCGCCTACAATAACGGCGCCAGCCTGTTGTTTGAAGGCGCGCAGGGCAGCTTGCTGGACGTTGATCACGGCACTTATCCGTTCGTCACCTCAAGCAACTGCGTGGCGGGCAATGCCGCCGCCGGCAGCGGTGTCGGCCCCAACATGCTGCACTACATCCTGGGCATCACCAAGGCTTACACCACCCGCGTCGGCTCCGGCCCGTTCCCATCCGAACTGCCGACCGACCAAGGCGTTGGCAAGCATCTGGCCAGCGTCGGCCATGAATTCGGCACCGTCACCGGCCGCGCCCGTCGTTGCGGCTGGTTCGATGCGGCGCTGCTGAAGCGTTCGGTGCAGATCAACGGCGTCTCCGGCATGTGCCTGACCAAGCTGGACGTACTGGATGGCCTGGCTTCGCTGAAGCTGTGCACCGGCTACACGCTCAACGGCAAGACTGTCGATATCTTCCCGGTCGGCGCTGAAGAAGCGGCACTGTGCGAGCCTATCTATGAAGAAATGCCGGGCTGGAGCGAATCCACGGTTGGCGCCAAATCGATGGACGCCTTGCCGGCCACCGCCCGTGCCTATATCAAACGTATCGAAGAATTGGTAGGCGTGCCTATCGATATGGTTTCGACCGGTCCAGACCGTGAAGAAACCATCGTTTTGCGCCATCCATTCAAATAAAAGCAATATGAACAAATCAGATGAAAAAGACCTGTGGGTCTCGTGGGAAGAGTATCACCGCATAATTGAAAAACTGGTATTGAATGTGCACGCCTCCGGCTGGCAGTTTGACCAGGTCTTGTGCCTGGCACGCGGCGGTTTGCGTCCAGGCGATGTGTTCTCGCGTATTTTCGATGTGCCGCTGGCGATCCTGTCGACCAGTTCTTACCGCGAAGACGCCGGCACCACACGCAGCGAACTCGACATCGGCAAGCACATCACCATGAGCCGCGGCGCCTTGTCCGGGCGGGTTCTGGTCGTGGACGATCTGGTCGATTCCGGCGTCACGCTGGATAAGGTTTTACATCACCTGAAAGAAAATTATGAGCCGGTGACCGAGGTAAAGTCGGCGGTGATCTGGTGGAAAGCCTGCTCGTCGCTCAAGCCGGATTTTTACGTCGATTACCTGCCTACCAATCCGTGGATTCATCAGCCGTTCGAAGAATACGACAGCTTGCGTCCGCACCAGCTGGAAGCCTGGAGTAAAAAAGGCGTATCGAGATAATCGGACACGCTTGACAAGAAAGCCTCGTTGTTTGCACAACGGGGTTTTTTTTCGTCTTGCGGAAACGCTGCAAGAGCCGGCAGTCTGCGCTATTGTCTCAGACTGATTCAGATGCAATCCTGTGTGCATGCGGAAGTAAAAAGAGCGAGGAGAGGGAAAACCAAGAACAATAATCGGTTCAGAAAAACAGCATCCGGATAAGCACGATGGTCAGACCATATAAGGGGGATTTAACTATGAGCAGCACGGCAATCGACAGCACGGCAATCAGCGGCACCGCGGTCAACAATACCGCTACATCATTCGAACAGCACCCGCAAACCTGGCGCGCTGTCATTTCGTCGTCAATCGGCAATGCATTGGAATGGTTCGATGTCTTGCTTTACAGCGCCATGGCGGTCACCATCGCCAAGCTTTTTTTTCCGACCGCGAACCAGACCGTGTCGCTGTTGATTACCTTTGCCACCTTCGGGGTGTCGTTTTTCATGCGTCCGCTGGGGGCAGTCGTGATCGGCGCCTATTCTGATCGTGTCGGCCGCAAGTCGGCATTGACGCTATCGATCCTGCTGATGATGATCGGCACATTGCTGATCGCCATCATGCCGACCTATGCGCAAATCGGCCTGTGGGCGCCGGCTGGCATTGTCCTTGCGCGCTTGCTGCAAGGCTTTTCCGCCGGCGGCGAATTCGGCAGTTCGACGGCGTTCCTGGTTGAACATGCACCGCATCGACGAGGATTTTTTTCCAGCTGGCAGGTTGCCAGCCAAGGCTTGAGTATCGTGCTGGCGGCGCTGGCCGGTGCGTTGCTGTCATCGCAGCTCTCCCCCGATCAACTGGAATCCTGGGGCTGGCGCCTGCCGTTTTTCTTTGGCCTGCTGATCGGTCCTGCCGGCTACTACATCCGCAAGAATCTGGAAGAGTCGCCTGAATTCGCCCAAGCCGACGCCACCCGCACGCCGCTGCGCGATATCGTGACCAGTCAGAAAGTGCGTTTGCTGATCGGTTCCGGCAGCGTCATCATGGCCACTGTGTCGGTGTATCTGGTGGTCTACATGCCGACCTATGCGGTCAAGCAGTTGGGCATGAGCTCGACCGCGTCGTTCAGCGCCACCATCCTGGCCGGCGTGATCATGCTGCTGTTTTCGCCATTGGTCGGCGAGATGTCCGACAAATATGGCCGCACGCCGTTCATGTTGAGCAGCAGCGTGTTGTTCGTCCTGCTGACTTACCCGTTGTTCTCCTGGCTGTCGTTCAACCCGAGCTTCATCAATCTGTTGCTGGCGCAAGGCGTCATCGGTTTGCTGATGACCATGTATTTCGCATCGATGCCGGCGCTGCTGTCCGATATCTTTCCGGTCCAGACTAGAGGCACCGGCATGTCCCTGAGCTACAACATCGCCGTGATGATTTTCGGCGGTTTCGCCGGCATGACGATTACGTGGCTGATTGCGGTTACCGAAAACAAGCTGGCGGTGACCTTCTATGTGATCGGCGGGGCATTGCTGAGCGTGATCGCCACGCTTGCTGCGCGTTATAGATTGCGCTTGCGTTAATCCCTGTTTAGGGGCGCATGGCAGCCAACTTGGCTTGTCTGCCATGCAAAAAATATTCGATTAAAAAAATAAACGAAAAATAGTTTCTATTTTTCTGGATTCGTGCCTACAATGGCAGAAAGCGACAGTAAAACCAAAACACATAGACAGTAAAAACGGAGACTAAACATGATCAATGTAGCGGTGTTCGGCGCCGGCCGTATCGGCAAGATTCACGCGGGCAACCTGGTGCTGCAAGCCGGCGCCAATCTGAAATATGTCAGCGATGTCAATCAGCAAGCCGCGCAAGAGCTGGCTGCCCGGCATGGCGCGCAAGTGACGGATATCGATAGCGCCCTGGCCGATCCGAGCATCGGCGCCGTGCTGATCGCCTCCAGCACCGATACCCACGCCGACCTGATCATGCGGGCGGCAGCAGCCGGCAAGGCGATCTTTTGCGAAAAGCCGGTCGACCTCACGCTGGAACGCGCCAAGGCATGCGCGCGCGCTGTTGCAGACGCCAAAGTGACTTGCATGATCGGTTTCCAGCGCCGCTTCGATCCGACCTTCGATGCGCTCAAGACGCGTCTGGCTGCAGGTGAAATCGGCGATCCTGAAATGCTGATCGTCACCAGCCGCGATCCCGGCGCACCGCCGGTGTCCTATATCAAAAGCTCGGGCGGCATTTTCAAGGACATGCTGATCCACGATTTCGATATTTTCCGCTGGATACTGGATGACGAGGCGGTCAGCATTTCCGCCACCGGCAGCTGCCTGACCGACCCGGCGATCGCCGAAGCCGGCGACATCGATTGCGCCGCAGTCACCATCCGCAGCCGCCGTGGCCGCCTGTGCCAGATCAATACCAGCCGCCGTGCCGCCTACGGCTACGATCAGCGCTTTGAAGTATTGGGCAGCAAAGGCATGCTGCAGGCGGGAAATCATAAGCCGACTGAAGTGATTGCAGCCACCGGACAGAGCGTCAGCCAGGACAAGCCGGAACATTTTTTCCTCGAACGTTACCGTGCCGCCTACGCCCGCGAGATCGCCCACTTTTTCGATGCGGCCGTCAACAAGGCTGCAGTGCGTACTACGATTGAGGATGGCGTCAAAGCGCTGGAGCTGGCCGAGGCAGCAACCCTGTCGTGGCGTGAAAATCGTACTATCGAGTTGCTCAAATGAGCGGCCAAATGCATCACTCCCCAGCAAACGCGCCAACGCTGAAAGTCGGCATCGTCGGGCTCGGAAGGTTAGGGCGGCGTCACGCGGAAAACCTGGCGTCGCGGGTCGCAGGCGCTGAGCTGGTGGCAGCTTGCAGCCCGTTGCCGGCAGAGCTGGCATGGGCGCGCGACACGCTGCAGGTACCGCATCTGTATGCCGATTACGAAGCCCTGCTGGCCCACGACGGGCTGGATGCGGTGTTCCTGGTGACGCCGACCTCGCTCCATCCGCAGCAGATCATCCAGGCTTTGCAAGCCGGCAAACATGTGTTTTGCGAAAAGCCCTTGTCGCTGGATCTGGAGGATTGCCGCCGCGTCAGCGCCGAAGCGGCGCGCCACCCGCAACTCAAGGTGATGATAGGTTTTGTGCGCCGCTTCGACGCCAGCTATCAAGACGCCTATGAAAAAATCCAGCAGGGCGCGATCGGTGCGCCCTTCATGGTGTATTCGCAGACTTGCGACCAATATGATCCGGATGGCTTTTTCGTCAAATTCGCTGCTACCAGCGGCGGCATATTCCTCGATTGCAGCGTGCACGATATCGATCTGGCGCGCTGGCTGCTCGGCAATCCGCAGCCGCTCCGGGTCTACGCCAGCGGCGCCCGCGCCATCCACCAGGATTTAGAACAGTTTCAAGATGTCGATAACGGCGTCGCCATCTGCGAGTTCGACAACGGCAAGATCGCTACCTTCTATGCCTCGCGCACCATGCCGCATGGGCATGACACCATGACTGAAATCACCGGCACGGCCGGGCGCCTGACTGTGGGCCGCAACCCGCGCAAGAACCGCCTGGAAATTGCCGATGCCCACGGTGTTCGCAACGAATGCCTGCCGAGTTTCTTCGAGCGTTTCGAAGACGCCTTCCTGACCGAGGTCAGTACCTTTGTGGATGCGATACGCCAGCAGCGCAAGCTGGAATTGACGCTGGCCGACGCCACCGAAGCAACCCGTATCGGCATCGCCTTGCGCGAATCATTGCTGTCGAAACAGCCAATTATGTTATGAACGCGGCTGTGTGCTGTAAATTGACATAACAGGTCGGGGCCGGCGCCAATGCAAAGCAACTCGCCGGCCAGGAACCTGGGTGCGCCGGTCCTCCGCGGTCAATCGTCGTAGCCGCCCGGATCCGAAATCTCTTCGATGTTCAGCTCCAGCTTGTAAGCCAAGGCAATAAACAAGGCCTGGCACAAGCACATGGCGTTGGTCAGCGAGCGGAATGCAAACGCGCTGCCTTCCTTGACGGTCAACAATACCGACGCATGTTTGGCCAAGGGGCTCAACTGGCTATCCGTGATGATCAGCGATTTTGCCTGATGCAGATGCGCCAGGCGGACGCAAGCCTGAGTCTCCTTGCCATAGGGGGTAAAGCTGATGGCGATCACCACATCGTTTTTGCCGATGCTGCGGATCTGCTCGCGGAACATGCCGCCCAGGCCTGACAGCAGGTGTACCCGCTTATTCGTATGCTGCAAGGCATACACGATATAACTGGCGATAGGAAAAGAGCGGCGCACGCCGACCACGTAAATATTTTCCGCCTTTTGCAGCAGTTTGACCGCCGCTTCAAACTGCGTGTCGTCCATGCCGTTCAACAGCTCATCCAGGCCGCTGCGGCTGGCGTCGATGAACTCGCGCGCCATTGAACCGCTGCTCAACGGCGTCTGTTTGGCGTCGATCAGCTTGCGGATGCGTTGCTGGTAGTTTTGCGACGGTATCGCCTGCGCTGTATAGGCATCGCGGAAAACCGCCTGCATTTCGCTAAAGCCGCTGAAACCGAATTGCTTGGCAAAGCGCACGATGGCGGACGGTTGCACATTGCAGTGCTCGGCGATGTCGCTGATTCTCTCCAGCATCAGGCTGCTGCGATGCTGCTCTACATAAGTGGCGATGATTTTCAACTGGCGCGAAAGCGTTGCGTATTGCTCCGCGATCTGCAGCATCAACTGGTCGACAGTCGGCGTATCTGCCATGGTGTTCTTTCTGATATATGTCGTGAAGCAATTATAAAGATTTTTCATGCACCGAATGCAATGCGTGAAAATAAAATTCTAAATTAAATTTAATTGAAAAAAACGTTGCATATCGGGTGCGCTTGTTCTATTGTTTAATACCGATGACGCTATCGGATCCGGGCGATCAGCCCAAAGGCTAGGGCCTGTTAACAATTGATTTGGGAGATGCGTTCCAACCAAAACGTGTGGTGGCAAGGCGCGTGGCG
>NZ_JAGQEG010000043.1 GCF_018305005.1 Collimonas silvisoli | reverse complement strand
GGTACTGCCGCCACCGCCCCAGCCAGAGGCATTCCCCGCCCAAGAGCCATTGACGTAAAACTTGGGAATGCCAACCATTCTGCCGATATGCCCGACGCCAGAGACGGAGGTGGAATCTTCCCCCAACAATGTATCGGAGCTGGCACAGGCGCTTAACGACAGTGCCAGCAGCATCAGACAAATCCAACGATGTAATACGGATTGTTTTGCTTTCATTTTTCTTGTCCTAATTATTGTTAGTGCCGTCAAAGAAAATGCCAATGTTGAGGGTATATTCGCAATGACCGCCAGTGGCGATAGGTAGTCCCCGTGGGCAGGTTACTTCTACCGGGACCAAGCAGTTTTTGGCGATAGTCATGGTTGCCCCTTCTTATTGATGCGTTTGTCATCCAACGGTGATGCATAGCCGGGACCTGGGCGACTACTCGGGTAAGCAGGGCCTGGATAATCAGGTGACTCTGGATAATACTTATTCACCGACCAAACTTCGACCTTGTTTTCTGGTAAAAAATGTACATAGAGATAGCCAAGCCTATCCTCTGCAAAATGCACTGGCACAGTCGTCTCATGCCATTCGCTGATGCAGCGTGAGTCAGGGTCAACGGCAAGGCCATTGACGAATTTGATATGACTGATGTCACAAGTTTCCCACTTCACTGTCACCATCGCCGGTTTGTTCGGCTTCGGTTTAGGCACTTTCGCGCAACACACGGTACTGCCGCCACCGCCCCAACCAGAGACATTACCTCCCCAAGAACCGTTTACGAAAAACTGTGAGACGCCAACCATTCTGCCCATATGGCCGACCCCCGATACAGACGTCGAATCTTCTGCTAAAAATGCATCGGAGCTGGCACAGGCGCTTAATGACAATGCCAACAGGATTGAAAAAAGCCAGCGGCGTAAAACGGATTGTCTTGTCTTCATTCTGCATTCTCCTTGACTATGCTTTGACGACATCTTGCGGTTTCGCATGCGCTAAAAATGTCGCCCAGTCTCGCTGTTCCAACGCATTTCCTCGTGTGGCAAACATGTACTTACCAAACGCGGTTAGCACGTGCTGATTGCCATTCCCACTTTGCAGCCACAAATTCACGCAATGATGCGCAAGGCTCCAATAGGCGTAAGTGTTTTCTCCCAATGTTTGCGGGTCGTAACCTAAGCGATCAAGCAGATTGTCGGGAAGTGCCGCCGCCATCAGTTGATCCATTTGATCCGTCGTCAGTACCCAAGGCCCATTATTTGGTTCGGTGTCAGGTGTAGCCAGCGGCAGATCGAGGCGGGAATCATCACGCTGGTGAATTTGCCATTCGGTCATCGGGCGAGTTAATCCGCGCCATTGCTGTGGCGTGAGCGCGTTGGCTAGATGCGGGATCAAACGGCAATCTGCAAAGCGCAGAAAGTACACAGTCCCGGTGTCATCGAAAATACGGGTGAACTGCTGCAAGTGCTGCACCAGTTCCAGTGCGGTGAGCGTGGTGCGTATCAGCGATAGATGCAGACTGGGCTTGAACGCATTCCACATCGCTTTTACTTCATCGAAGTGTTGCGTCGCTTCGACTGCGGCTGCATCTATGATGATTGGCCCAAGCAGCGCTGCATCTTTACTGGCATATAGCGGATAAAGCCACGCTGGATGAGATTGCGGATAATAGTTGTTGAGACCACCTATCATCGCAGCGTCGAGCAATACAAAAAGTGTCGGTGTCGTCATGGTGGCCTTACTCCGAAATGATAAAAGGACTGGCCGATTTGGTTTGTCGCAACAAGCAAGGTATGCACGGTTCGACTGTTGGGAGCGTCGGCAGACTGTCCGGCATCAATTTCGGCCCTGGCACGGAGTTTTTTGCATTGACGATATGGTCTTGTGCATAGTGATTGATCTCACTACTTTTCCAGACAGTACGCGCGCCACCCTCGACACCGATTTCCACCTGCGTCTTGGCGATGATGAGAATGCCTTTGTCGGTGCTGATGATCTGAATGCTTTCTTTGGCGATCATTTTGATCATGTCGGTCAAGGCTTTGATTTCGATGATGCCGGCAGCGGCCACCATTTTGATGCCCAGCGTGTGGACAAACCAACGCATGCCCTTGCCGACGCTGCCGAATAAACTACCGACGCTGGCAACTGAAAAATGGCGGCCGGTCGTGACGGCGGTATCTTCGCCGCTGGCGATGTGGGTTGATTGTGCAGTGGTGGTCTCGATACCGGCGGGGCTGGCGAGGATTAAGTGCGGTTCGGCCAGTTCCGGAAAGTCGCCCGCAGCAGGATTGCCGCCACTGCCTTTGATAGCGTCATTTTGCGCTTTGATGGTTTTGGTGACATCGCGCTGATCAGCGTCGCTGCCCTGTGCGTCACCTTGCCGGGCGAGATCGGCAAGGTTTTCGTGTTGATCACGGGCATTGGTCAAGTACCCCAACGGTTCCTGCATGTCCTTGATGTGGCTGTTTGCCTTGTCTCTGGCATCGGTAGAAATCAGCATCCCCTTGCCGGAACGAATGCTGCCGTGACCATCTGAGCGCAGCTCGAAACCCTGACCGCGTTCGTCCTTGCGCCCTTGGTTGTCTTCAATGCGCGTGATGTAACCCAAGCTCAATTGGCTATGCTGATGGTCCGATTTCAGCTGCGCCTGAATCTTGCCTTCGCTATCGTCCATCACCAGGTGGTTGCTGCGTCCACCGGCAGCATTACCCCCATCGGTCGTCAATTCCCTGGAGCGAAATCCCGACAAGGCCTGCTGGCTGGGAAGTTGCCACGACGGCAGATTGCTTTGGTTGTGGACGCGGCCCGTACAGATCGGTAAATCCGGATTGCCGCTGATGAAGGCGATCAGCACTTCCTGCCCCATGCGCGGGATGTGCACACTACCTAGCTGGTTACCAGCCCACGGCGAAGAGACGCGCACCCAGCAAGAACTGTTCTGGTCGTTTTTTCCTAGGCGATCCCAGTGGAACTGCACCTTGATACGTCCCAGATTGTCGGTCCAGAGATCTTGCTTGTCGGGACCGACCACGATCGCGGACTCCAAACCATACATCTTCGGTGCCGGGGTTTTGTTGGCAGGACGGTAGCCACCGGCCCCTTTTAATGGATAGACCTCGAAATCCGCCTGCACTTCATGGCGCTGGGCGTGCGGATTCCCTGGCCTTTGGGTTTCCTGGGCGACGTCCCTGATCGTCAGGGTAGTGTTGAGAATCAGGTACTCGACATTGGCGGCAGTACGCGGATGCTCCTTGAGCGTGAAACTGTGACCAGGCTGCATGCCTTTGAGGTGGCCGCTGCCGTGGGCGCGATAACCCTGGCAGTGCAATTGCTCCATGCGGATACGCGCCAGGAACTGGCCTTCGTCCAGCGGGACATTGGTAGCCTGGTTCGGACCGGCTTTCGGTTGCACGTAGTGGTTATGGCCACTGTGGGGGCTGTGCCACTCATACACTTCGTGTTGATTGTGGCTGGCGTCCTGTATCGGATCTTCCTTGGTGACAGTGAGATCGGCACGCGGGCGGGTGTAATCGAAATCCCTGGTGGTGAAAATGCCTGAAGCGAGCTTGTTTGTCGGGACGAAGGCGTGGATATATTCTTCGTCGATCTTGGCATTGGGAGTATGGAACAGCACCGTTTGATAGGCTTCGCTGGGATTGGGCTGATAACCGCCCATATAGTCGGTGAAGATTAATCGGTGCTTGCCGTCGCTGTGTTCGAAGAAATAGCTGATGCCCCAGGTTTCGCACAGGCGACTGACAAAATCGAAAGTGCTTTCGTTAAATTGGGTGGTGTAGTCGCGCTTGGGATAGGTATCGATCAGCCGCCATGCGATCGGATAGGTCAGCCCGGACAGCGATTCGTCGATGACTTCCTTGACGGTCTTGTTTTGATAGATCTTGCAGTTGGTGACGAGCGTGGCGGCGAACAGCCAGGGTTTCAGTTTGACCTCGTAGAACGCGTATCGCCCCTCTACACGTAAGAAGCTGGCATCGTCGATGATGCCGTTGATTTCACGCACGCCAGCGCCGACATTACCCATGCCGCTCATGCCCATTTGTCCAGCCACGAATTTGCCATTTCCTTCCAGCTGGATTCGTACCGACATTTCCTCCCCCAACCAGGCGGCGGTGTTGAAATTAGTGGTGTCACTGATCAGGTGATTCAGGGAATCGGGTGTCTTCAGGATGACCTGATAGTCGAATAGACTATCCACACCTTCACTGCCGACAATGGACACTGCGACCAGCGCGGACTCACCCAGAATCTCCGGAATGACGACACTGCTAACGGATAAAATTCTGTTACTGAACTTGTTCGAAACAGCAGTCATTTAGCGGCATCCTGACGAAAAAGGGATTGCCAACTATTGCACAATAGACAATGAAATGCAATGAAAAATTGCACTAATGACATCGATCATTAACCAATGTTAAATTCACTGCCCCTCTAACATGCAAAAAAAGTGCGCACGCCGGGCGCACAAACAGAAACGCCGGATCAAACAATGTGATCCGGCGTTTTTTTGTCACCTTTCAACGGCGCAATCAGTGATCGACCGCCAGCCTGGCCACCTGCAACACTTCGCCATTGCTCGCATTCTGGACAAAGGCGACGATGCCGAAACGGTCGGCGCGAACATCGGCGCCGATGCTGTCGAGCGCGATCTTTTCATTGATCTGCACCGCCCCGTCCTTCAGTGCAAAAGGCCCCAGCCAGCGCCGCACAACATAATCGTGATGCAAGGTCACGCCACCGTTCTCGCCTGCCGCCACGTTGGAGACAAGCTGGTTTTCGTAGACCGCAATGTAAGCGTTGTGGCTGTCCTTGGAAGGCTGGCGCAGCTTGACCTTGGTCGACAAATCGAATGTACGCGCCGCCGTGCCCGACAATTTGATCGCAATATCGGCCAGCGACGGTTGATCTGTAATTTTACCGATCGCAGTATCGAAGTCGCTCTTCGTATTCCAGTGCCTTAACTCACGGCCGCCGGCGAAAATTTCCGGCGTATACACCACATGCTTACCGGTAAACGCCGCCAGCTCCTGCTGCCGCACAGTGAAACGATGATCGCCGAAGCGGTCCTTCCAGCCCAGGTTATCCCAATAATCGACGTGCAGCGCCAGCGGCACAATCCGTTCCGGCTTGGCTTGAGCCCCCAGTTTGGATAGCCATTGGTCAGCCGGCGGGCAACTATTGCAGCCTTCGCTGGAATACAGTTCGATCAGCGCCACCCGGTTGGGCGGACTCTGCGCGCTGTAGTCCAGCGCGTAGGCAGTGGACGAAATGCCCAACGCAAGCGCGCTTAGCGCCAAATTCTTTGCAGTATTGATAAGGATTTGCACCTGAGTCTCCTGGCTGGTTATCTGCCTGTTAGTCGCCCTAACCGCTATTTCCTTACAAGTCAGCCTCAACCCAAGCCAAATTTCCTACGGCGCCCGATATAAATTAATCACGTCACGCTCCACCCGCACCAGGTTTTGCCCCGCATCCACCACAAATTCAGCGCCGTTAAAGGACGGCCTGGTCAGCAGCAATATGGCGTCGGCGATTTCCGTAATCGGCGCAATATAACCGAGCGGGGTCGAATGGGCCGCAGCATAGTCGAAATCGGCCTGGCTCTGATCGCCGCTGTTCATCATCAGCCCGGGATACAGGGCGTTGACGCGCAGCACCGGCGCCGCCGACATCGCCAGCATCGCGGTCAGGTTGCCCAATGCGGCCTTGGCCACGGTGTAGCTGAAATCGTCGGGATGGAAATTGGCGCGCACCTTCTGGTCCACCACATTGATCACCACGCCCTGCTGCGCGCGCTGCCTGGCTTGCCGATGAAACGCCTGAGTCAGCAGCAACGGCGCGCGGCAGTTCACCTGCCACGATCGCTCCAGATCCGCCAGCGCAAAATCGGCCAGCGCATCCGGGAAAAAGACCGCAGCGCAATTCACCAGCACATCCAGCCGGCCGAAGCGGGCATAGATAGCCGCCATCATCGCCGTCAACTGCTCCGGCGCTTGCAGATCGGCTTGCTGGGCAACTGCAACGCCGCCTCCAGCTTCGATCGCCTGCACCGTATCCAGCGCCTCCTGCTGCGAGCTGCCGTAATGCACCACGACGGCATAACCCGCCCGTGCAAACCGCTCCGCAACCACCCGCCCGACCCGCTTGGCGGCGCCGGTAATCAACACCACTGGCGGCGTCGCACCATTCGTTACACCGGTCTTGGCCGGCTTTGCATGTTTATTCAATTTTTGACGGCGGCGCTAGCGTGGCGCTCCATGAATGTCGCCAGGCGGACGTCGAGATCGGTAACGCCGTTAGCGTCATGGGTGGTCAGCACCACCTCCACCCGGTTATAGACATTCGACCACTCGGGATGATGGTCCATCTTTTCCGCCAGCAAAGCCACCTGTGTCATGAAACCGAAGGCAGCGTTGAAATCGGCAAACTTGAAGGTCTTTTGAATCGCATCGCGGCCATCCACCGCAGTCCAGCTTGGCAGGCTTTGAAGTGCGGCGGCAGCGCCGATATGAGTAGAGCTTGGCATTGAAGTATCCGTTCGTGAAAACTTCAATTCTATAACTGGAAGGGATGGAATGCTTGAAAGATGGGATGTGGGGAGTAATGCCGTTCAGTTAAGCCCAGAACGGCATTCTTTAGATGGACCGATGCGGTCATTCCGTCATCCCCGCGGACGCGGGGATCCATGTTGCAGAGCATGGTGATTAAAAATGGATTCCCGCGTTCGCGGGAATGACGGGGTCGCCAATGACGCAGCTAACGCCATTCCCCCGTAACCTTAACTGAACGGCATTAGGATGTGGGGAGATATTTTAGTAGTGGTGACGTTGGTTGTGGCAGCTCAAGCTCGATCTGACAGAATTGTTTGATTTGAGCGAGTGCGATCGCCCCAATCCGGACTTCAGTTCAAATATTCGTCCAAATGGCTGGATTCCTCTGCAAAGCGCCTGATGAGAAAATCGAGAAGAGCCCGCAGGCGGGGCGCCATGTACCGGTTACGTTGATATAGGGCATGCACCGGCTCGCCTGAAGAACGCCATTCCGGCAACAAAATGTTCAAGCGTCCTGCACGCAGGTCTGCGCCAATATCCCAAATCGATTTCATCGCAATGCCGTGACCATGCACAGCCCACTCCCGCGCGACTGCGCCGTCATTGGTCTCGCGCGCGTCCGCAAGCGGGACCGTATAATTTTCGACTTTGCCGTTTTGGGTAAAGCGCCAGTCGTTCGCGGGCCCGGCCGCAGAGCTGAGGACAATGCAGTCGAAACGCGCCAGATCCCGCGGGTGTTCAGGGGTTCCGTGTTTCACAAGATATCCGGGCGATGCACACAACACGCGCCGGTTGGACGCCAAGGGCCGGGCAACGAATGAACTATCCTGCGGCACGCCGAATCGGATGGCGAGATCAATATCGTCTTGCAACAGATTCGATAGCGAGTCCGACAGCACCAGCGCGAACCTCACCTCGGGGTATTGCGTGTTGAACTCGTCAAGCCAGATCTTGAGCACGTGGCGACCGAAATCCGAGGTTGCCGAGATACGCACCTTTCCACGCACGACGCTTTTCCCTGCCTGTAGAAAGGCGTGGCCATCATCGAGCGCCTGGAGTGCTTGCTGGCAATAGGCTAAATACGTCCGCCCCTCATCGGTCAAACGCAGATGGCGTGTCGTGCGCTCGAACAGGCGCGTATGCAGCTCAGATTCGAGCTTGACGAGGCGCGCACTCGCGGCCGCGGGGGACAGCCCGAGCTTGCGGCCGGCAGCCGATAGTCCGCCCAGATCTGCCGCTTCCACAAACAGCCTGATGTCACCAAGATTGTCCATGATATTTCCAATTTATTTGAAAATCATTCAAATGCTACGCCAATTATCAAATTGACGGAGCGAAAGCAGAATAGCGACATGAAGAACCAACTGCCACCTTGTCATGAAGCTTGACCATGCAACGATTATCACCGGAGACCTCGAAGTGCACGGCGTTCCTAGTCGCCAATCAGCACCCCTCCCCCCTCGAATTCCGCACGTTCCACTTTCCATCAAACCTAAAGGCTATCAACCATGTCTACTCCTTCGATTCTTTTTACTTCCACCAACGTTGCCGGCCTTGAGGTGCCGCACCGTGTCGTGATGGCGCCGATGACGCGTGCCCGGAGCACCCAGCCCGGCGACATCCCCAATGCGATGAACGCCCGCTACTACGCCCAGCGGGCGTCAGCGGCCCTGATCGTGACCGAGGCGGCGCAGATTTCGCCGCAAGGCAAGGGCTATTCCTTCACGCCCGGCATTTACAGCCCCGAACAGGTTGCCGGATGGCGTCTGGTGACCAAGGCCGTACATGCCGCAGGCGGGCGGATTTTCCTGCAGCTCTGGCATGTGGGGCGCATGTCCCACCCCGACTTCCACGACGGCGAACTGCCGGTGGCGCCGTCCGCAGTTCCGTTCGAAGGGAATATCTGGAAGGTCGATCCGGCCACCGGTGCTGGCGCCATGGTTGACTGCCTGCCTCCGCGCGAACTCACCATTGACGAAATCAAGGACGTCATCGCGGATTACCGCCGCGGGGCGCGCCACGCCATCGATGCGGGCTTCGACGGCGTGGAGATTCACGGCGCGAACGGCTATCTCATCGACCAGTTCCTGCGCACGAACTCAAATACGCGCACCGATGAATACGGCGGTTCGCGCGAGAATCGCCTGCGATTTCTAAAGGAGGTGGTCGATGCGGTGGCAGACGAGGTTGGCGCCGGGCGTACCGCCATTCGCCTGGCCCCCTTTCTGACCGCGCGCGGCATGGTCTGCCCCGACATCCTGCCGACCATTCTCAAAGCCACCGAATATCTGCAGAGCCGCGGCGCCGCCTATCTGCACCTGGTCGAGGCGGACTGGGACGATGCGCCGCAATTCACCGAGGAATTCCGCCAGGCCATCCGTGCGCGCTTCACACGGCCGATTATCGTTGCCGGCAACTATGACAAGGCACGAGCCGAGTGGGTCGTCTCCAAGGGTTATGCCGACTTAGTCGCGTTCGGCCGGCCATTCGTGGCCAACCCGGACCTGCCGCGCAGGCTCGCCGAAGGCTTGCCGCTGGCCATGCTCGACAGCAAGGCGCTCTATGGCGGCAGTGAGAGCGGCTATAGCGACTATCCGAACTGGAACGATACCAGACGCGCCGGCGTGGTGAAGGAAGCGGCGCGCCTTGATGCCAGCGCGTAGCGCGCTACGTCCTGAACAGCCCGCTGACCCGGCGCGAAGCCGAAACGGAATAAAAATCTACTATTAAAGGTAAATGCAAAATGTTTAATTATCACGAATCGACTGCGTTGGTCACAGGGGCTTCCAAAGGAATCGGCGAAGTCTTCGCCGAGCATCTTGCCGCACGCGGCATGAACCTGGTACTGGTTGCGCGTTCGCTAGATGCATTGGAAAGCCTGGCGCGACGTTTGTCTGCCAAATACGGAATTCAGTGCACTGCACTCAATGCCGACCTCGCTGATCCAGAGTCCGCAAATTGGATTGCCGCCGAACTTGAACGCCGCGGCATCCAGGTGGATCTGCTAGTCAACAACGCCGGCTTAGGATTGAGCGGCAATTTTCTGTCGCACGAACTGCAGCAGGAGCAAGGCAGCATCCAGGTGAATATACAGGCGCTCGTCGCCCTCAGCTATCTGTTAGGCAAAGGCATGAAAAGCCGTGGCAAGGGCGGCATCATCAATCTTGCCTCCAACGCCAGTTTCCAGCCCCTCCCCGCGATGGCTACCTACGCCGCAACCAAGGCCTTCGTGCTTCATTTTAGCGAGGCGCTAAGCTATGAACTGGCCGGCGACGGTGTGCGTGTGATGGCCGTGTGTCCTGGCCCGACAGCCACCAATTTTTTTGCGGGAACCGCAACCAGTATGTCTGTGAAGAACATGGACACTTCAGAGTCGGTGGTTCAAAAGACGCTCGATGCATTTGATCAAGGCAAAACCGTCGCATATCCCACACGCATAAGCGTGCGGCTCGGCACGTTATTGCCAAGATTTCTTCCCCGATCGCTCGTGACGAAAGTTGCTGGAATGACGACCAAAAATATGGGTCTTCATTAGAACTCATTTTAAGTTCAACGCGGCTTCTTCTGCCTGCTGGTCAGCACCAGTGCAATGCCGCCAAGGATCGCCGCAGAGGCAGCCGCCAGGCGCGGCGTGATCGCTTCCGACAGGAACGCCACGCCGCCAAATGCGGCGATGAGCGGCACCGACAGCTGTACCGTGGCGGCTCGCATGGCGGAAAGCCTGCTCAGCGCGGCATACCAGATGACATACCCGAGGCCGGACGTCAGTGCGCCGGAGGCAATCGCCAGGACGACTCCAGCTGCATTCGCGTAAGCGTTGGCGACCGAAAGCAAACTCAGCACGAGGGCCAGCGGCGCAGCCCGCGCGAAGTTGGCTGCCGTGGCGGCCAGCGGGTCGAGCACGCCGCGGCCGCGCAGCGAGTACACGCCCCACGCCACGCCGGCAACCGCCATCGATGCGGCGCCGAGCAACGGCGGCGCCGCGACACCCGGCGACACAAGGTAGACCAGCCCCGCGACAGCCAGCGCCAGACCTAGCCATGCGATGGCGCCGAACATCTCGCCCGAGCGCAAGCCCACGATGAACATCGTCAATTGCACCGCGCCGAACAGAATCAAGGCGCCTGTGCCCGCAGGCAAGGTGAGATACGCGAAGGAGAACAACGCGACATAGGCAAACAGCATGGCCGCAGCGAGCCAGTCGGCATGGCCGGGCGAGGACCGTTCGGTCCTGAAGCGCACGATCGCGGCCAGCGTGATCGCTCCGGAAACCAGCCTGATGCTGGCGAAGCTGGCCGGATCGATAGCCCCTCGCTGCAGCGCAAGCCGGCACAACAGAGAATTGGCCGCGAAGGCGAGCATCGCCGCCGCAGTGAGAACTATCGTCTGCAAGGCGAGCGGACCGTTGCGCTCTTCATGCATGGGCCGCCACCAGCACCACAGCCCAAGACAGCAGCGCAACACCGAGCGGCGCGCTAAGACGCCGGCCCCAGCTAATATTCTTTTCGATTGCCATCGCAGCTGCCAGCAGAAGCATCCAGCCGAGACTGCCGGCGCCGAGCGCGAACATCAACAGCATCAGCGCCCAGCAGCATCCGACACAGAACAGGCCGTGCTGCACGCCAAGCGCAAACGCGTGCCGCGCTTGCGCCTGCCCGCGCCAGCGTTCGATAACGAAACTCAAGGGCGTACGGCACTTTTCCAGGCATCGGTACTTGAGCCGGCTGAACTGAAAGGCGCCGGCCAGCGCAATTGTGGCAGTGCCGATCAGCCAGCCATGCCAAGCCAATGCGGGCACGCTGGCGAGCAGGAACAGCAGTGCGCCATGCAGTGCGTGCGCCAGCAGCCCGAATGCGCCCCACACCGTCATATAGCCCAGGCCGAGCAGCGTCAGGAGGCGTCCATGATCCGGACGCCGGGCCGTCAGCCGGTCGAAGGTGTTGAACAAGGGCAAGGTGGTCGGCAGCATCATGGCTGCCGTCATGAGTATCCACGCGGCGGCGTAGAGCGCCATGGGCACGACCACAGCGCCGGCGGGAACGACACGGCACAGAAACGCAGCAGGCCCTGAGACGGTCCAGTCGCCGTGTTCAAGATAGCGTCCGTACGGACTGCGCGCCCATGCCCATAGCGACAGCCACGCGAGCCCGATCAATGCTGCCAGGACCGGCAGGAATACCCGATGGCGACGGGAATTGCCGGACGGCAGCGGGCCTGCCGAAGCGCTCATGCGTCGAAGACGAAGGTGCTCTGCAAGGCGTTGTGGTTCTTGATGTTGAGATCGATGCCGAGGGCCGCGTTCTTGGATCGATAGGTCGGGGCCTTGCCGACAAACACCGGCGCTCCCGGCACCGTCGAGAACACGGTGTCGGAGAGAGTAGTCTGGCCGCCGGTGGCACCGAGATAGGGCTCAAGTTCGGCGTAGTAGTTCTCGCCGATCTCCAGTTCACCCTTGCCCGCGACCACGGTGAAGCGTATCGGCGCCCGCTCTACCGACACCACCTCGCCGATCAGTGCGGCGAGTTCGGCGATCGGCCCGCCGGCTTTGCCGGTGTAGACCTTCAGCAACGCTTCCTCCTGCTCCTTGGAGGCCTGGTCGTCGACATAGATGGCGGCAGTCCAGTTGCCTAGCAGAATATTGCCGGGTACATGCGCCACGGCCGCGATGGTGTTGCCGCCCACATCGAGGCCGTCGATCGTTCCCTTGTCTATGCGCCAGGCGACGATGGTGTCGCAGGTGCCGTTGTCAGGGTCCTCGCCGATCCAGCAGGGGCACAGGACGTTGCAATTGCAAACCTCAAGCAGACGGCCTTCCAGGTGATAGCTCATACCAACCTCCGCAGCAGTCACAGCAACACGGACTTGTCGCCGCAGCTCGTAGCGGCAAGGAATAAATCATTCTAGGTTGCGTGCCGGGTCAATTCAAGTTCGATGACGGCCAGGCAAGCCGCCGCGAGAGGCTGCCGGGTTATCTCTGATCCTCGGGGCGGCTGGCGCCGAGCGCCTCGATCAGCGGCCGGAGGGCATCGAGTTCCGAGCCGAAACCGCTCCAATCCCCCGCCTTCAATCGCTCGATGGCGCGGTCATAATGGGCGAGTGCCTCGCGGGCGCGCGCGTCCGCCGTGCCACGGGGCGGCGATGCCGCCGGGACGGTCTCCTTGAAGAGCGCCGCCAAGGCTTCGCCCAAGGTCTCCTCCATCACCACGTGGTCGCCATAGGCGGCGATCACCCGCTTCAACTCGGGCAACTGACCGGACGCCGCGCGCAGGTAGAGCGGGGAGACGTAGAGGATCGAGTTCTCGATCGGCACGACCAGAAGATGGCCGCGGATGACGCGCGAGCCCATCTGGTTCCACAGCGAAATCTGCTGCGAGATCTCGGTATTCTGCTGGATGCGCGCCTCGATCTGGAACGGCCCGAAGACCAGCTTGTCCTTGGGGAAGGTGTAGACGATGAGCTTGCCGTACTCGGGCGGATCGCAGCGCGCCGCCAGCCAGGCGATCATATTCTCGCGCTGGCTGGGCGCCATCGGCAGCATGAGGACGAACTCGGCGCGCGGCTCCCCAGGGAGCCGCATGATCATGTAGTAAGGCGTCATCGGCGTGGCGGGGGCATTCCCGCCATCGATGCCGGCCACCCCCCGGGGGAATTGCCAAAGATCCTCGCGATTGTAGAAGACTTCCGGCGCGTCCATATGGTAGGCGCGGTAGAGTTGCGCCTGGATCAGGAACAAATCCTCAGGGTAGCGGATATGCTGCTGCAGGTCTTGCGGCATTGCCTTCAAAGGCTTGAATAGACCCGGGAAGATGCGCTGGTACGTCCGCAGAATCGGATCGGCAGGATCGCTGACATAGAAGTCGACCGTGCCGTTATACGCATCGATCACCACCTTGACCGCATTGCGGATGTAATTGGCGCCGTCGCCGATACTCGGCTGGGCGTAGGGGAACCAGCGGCTGGTGGTATAGGCGTCCTGTATCCAGAAAAGGCGCCCTTCGCTCGCGACGATATAGGGGTCGTGGTCGAGGCGGAGGAACGGGGCGATCGTGCGTACCCGGTCCTGAATGTTACGGTGCAGCAGGATCCGGCTCTGGTCCGTGATGTAGCCGGTAAGCAGGATGTTGGGATCGTCGAACTGCCAAGCGAAGAGACTGCGTCGCGCCATGCTGCCGATGGCGACACCGTCGCGCCCGCTGTAAGTGGTGTAGACGTTGTCCTTGCCCATGGGGTAGTCGAATTCGGGTACGCTGCCCTTCACGATGACGTAGCCATGACCGCCTCCACCGAAATAGAGGCGCGGTTCGCGGATGGTCGGGCCGCCGTTGGCGACGGGCGGAATATCCTGCAAATAGAGGGAAGGCAAGCCTTCCGTGGATTTCTCGGTGACCGGCGACATCACGACACCGTTGCCGTGGGTGAACAGGAGATGCCGGTTGACCCAGGTCTGGGCGTTTGCCGGAAGCATCGCCGGCTCCAATTCGCGCGCCGACAGCATCACCTGCCGGTAGCCGGCGTCAAGCCGGTAGCGGTCGATGTCCACCGAGAGGAATTTGTAGTAGGTCCTGATCTCCTGCAGCTGCGCGTAGGTATCCATCAGCGGCTGCACATCCCACAGGCGGACATTGTCGATGGTCGCGCGATTGGCCTGGAGCGAAGCGAAATTCAGCCCCTGCTCGGCCGGAAACGGTTTTGCTGCAATCTGCTCCAGACCGTAGGCCTGCCGCGTCAGGGCGATATTGTGCTCGATATAGGGCGTCTCCAGCTGCAGCTCGCTCGGCTTGACATAGAAGCGCTGGAACAGCGCCGGGTAGATCAGGGCGAACACAAACGAGCTGCCGAACACCAGCAGCACCGAGGCGGCAGGAATGCGATAGCTCCGCCAGCGCAGGTAGATATTGGCCCAGGAGGCGACGGCCGCGGCAGCGGCGAGGCCGACCAGCAGCCACAGGACCGGCAGCTCGACGTGGATATCGGTATAGCCGGCGCCGACCACGACGCCGTTGTCGCCGTAGAGCAGCAGAAAGCGGTCGAGCCAGTAGGACCAGGCCTTCAGCACAAAGAATAAACCGAGCAGTGCCGAACCGTGAGCGGCGGCGGCGGGCGAGAGCCCGGGCGGCGGCGACGGCCCGAGCGCGATGTCGCCGCGCACCCCGTAGATCACGCCTGCAACGACCGCGCTGCAGAAGAGCAGCTGCAGCAGCCAATTCTTGAGCGCAACATAGGCGGGCAGCGAGAAGAGATAGAAGCTGATGTCCTTGCCGAAGATCGGATCGCGCGCACCAAAGGGAGCCTGATAAAGGAAGCGAAGCGCCATGTCCCAGCTTGAGATTTCGAAGGCGGCGATAACCAGCCCGAAGAGGACGGCGCCGCCAGCAATGCTGGAGCGCCAAGGAATGCGCGGCGCGACCTGGTCGGCCAGGTCGCTTATGACCTGCGGCGTACCCGGCGAAAAGGCAGCTACCGCGTGCAAGGCACCGACCCTCCTCGCGTAACGATGCGCCAGGAACCCCGACACCCATATAGCGCCCGCCGAGACGGCGAACACGGCGACAAACAAGAGCGCCTGGGCGGATAGAACCGTCCAGAAAACATCGATATAGCCGACCGAAGAAAACCACAGCCAGTCGACCAGGACGCCAGTGATGCGCCCGACGACGATCAGGCCGCCAATGACGACGACCGCAACCGTGATCGCATTGCGTCTCAAGCGCAAGCCGGATCTCACTTGTGACCGCATGATCCTCCTTTGCTCGGCTATCACCCATGGCCGGCTGCGACCGGACCATTGCGCACCGCAGATCTGCCAGGAGCGCGGCCGAACGGGTTATCAATGCAACGCTCATAGCCGGCGCGCAGCCAGGCAATGACTAGCGCCAGATGAATGATTGTAGCCCAGTAAACCAGGAGGCGGCACGCTCGCCGCCAGACGCTCCCTCAAGATCGGCTTGTGTGATATCTCACTCGGCGCCCGGTGTGTTTGACCATCCTGCAGGTTTCTCGATGTGCCCCAAAAAATGCTAATCACACCCGAATTCGCGTGGTGTCGAGGTAGAGCGAAACGCATCGACGGACACTCCTACGATGTCGAATTCTCGTGCTGAAGACAGTACCGGGTTATTGCCTGAATTCTCGCAATGCTCGGTTGTCTGAATGCCGGAGGCCGCTATCTGGCCGTTGTATCCACCGGTTGAGTCCACAACCCAAAACGGACCTTTTGCCTACAACCGCCTTTCGCTGCTTACTTGGGCAAGGCAACGCTTGCAGGCCAGATTATGGCCTGCGCGACGATCACATGTTCCCCATTGAAAGTGGCTGCGGGGGAACCATGGAGCACGTAGCCTATTTTCAGGGCATCGCTTACGCGGTGGCAGAACGTGGCGTCATCGGGTCCTGTCAGTACCCTGTAAATAGGAAGCCCTCCAGGCGGCAAACTCATATATCAGTCTCCTCGGATAGTTAATGAATCGGATTACTTCTAATAACTCAGCCTGCCTAAGCTTGCGGCCCGGTTCCTGATTTTGAATGATTCACTGCGTCAGCAAATCTTGAATGTCCCGTCCGACGGTGCCGGCTCCACGGCATCCTCGATGGTCACATTACTTACCCGGGCGGCGGGTGGGCCTTGCCTTGCCCAAAGGATGATGGCCTCAATCGCCGCCACTTCGCCATGAACGCAGGCTTCCACGGAGCCATCGCGGCGATTGCGCACCCAGCCGGAAAGGCCCAGAGCAACCGCCTTGTCGGCAAAGGAAGCGCGATAACCGACACCCTGCACTCGTCCTTCTATCATCAGCCGCTTAACCATCGCCAGTCTCGCTTTGTCGAATTAACGTATCTTCCAAGAGCATGCATTGAAGAGACGTAGTACAACATAACCCGGTTCCGCTTCATCGCGCGTTGGCGAACAGATGATATCGACCCGCCGCTTAAGGTTCTGCATCATCACTGGCAGCCTTGAACAGTTCGTCAAGGGGATCAGGTTTCTTTTGGGTGCGCACGATACCTCGACGGCCTGTGAATTCCTCTTCTATGTTGTCGCGGTAATAGCTCCACGCCGAACCCGAGGTCGACAGCCGACGCCAGACCTCGTTCCCGACACCCGAATAATCTATTACGCTTCCATCGTCGAGTTCGACCCGCAGCGTACGCTCTCGCGGTTCATATCCGATAGCACGCAGTTTCCCGGCATTGATGCGCTTCATCTCCATGACTGCCTCCTGTATATACGTATTCTACGGGCTCCCATGACGATAGAAACGGTCGTTATTGCCGTTCAAGCGACTCAATCAATGATGCCGAGCCAATGAAGGCTATTGGCCGATTATCGCACACACGGCAACCGCAACTTGACACTTCGAGGGGCGCGAACTATATATAAAAGTACATTGCCCTTTTTATAAAAGTACATTGTCCCGGTACAGCTATTGCCACCAGAAGTAATGCAATTCGCATCTGTCTGCACGATCGTATTTGTTGGTAAAGGCGCCAATAAAGGCTCTCACATAATCAGACCTCGAAGGAGTGTAAACATGAATCGTTTTTTCAGAATGGTCAGTCGCGTGTTGATTGTAAGCATGCTGCTGACGTTTCATCCGGCTCACGCCGGTATTGTGGGAACCGACCAGCTGATCAGCGCGACACAGGTACAAGGCGATCGTGAAAAGGTGCTGAACTTCATTAGCCGCACGAATGTCCAGCAGCAGTTGGAGACACTCGGGGTGAAACCGGGGGCAGCGCAAGAGCGTGTCGCTGCCATGACAGACGAAGAAGTCAGAACCCTCGCCGGCCAAGTCGATACCTTGCCTGCCGGCGGCACCCATGGCTGGGCTATTGCGGCGGCAGTCATCCTCATTGGAGCGGCAGTTCTCTATTTCGTCTACAAGTAGTGCGCTGCATGCGGCTCGGAATATCAGCCCGCCTCCTGGCGGGCATTCTTTTTCTGGCGCTGATGCTTGGCGGCTGCGCAATTGCGCCACAAACGCGCCTGCTGGAAAGCAATCGTCCAACCGACTTGCCGGAGCGTGCAGAGCTTACGGCAGTCCCCTTCTTCCCGCAGGAAGAATACCAATGCGGACCGGCCGCACTTGCCACGGCCCTCAACAGTGCCGGCGTAGCGATCCGCCCGGATATATTGACCGATCAGGTTTATCTGCCGTCACGCAAAGGCAGCCTGCAGATCGAAATGCTTGCAGCCACGCGCCGCAACGGGCTTGCCGCATACGTTCTCGCGCCGCAGCTTGCCGATGTGCTCAAGGAAGTCGCGTCGGGCACGCCGGTTGTGGTGCTGCAGAATATGCTGGTGAGCTGGTATCCGCTGTGGCATTACGCGGTCGTGGTCGGGTATGACTTGGACGCGTCGCAGCTGATCCTGCGCTCAGGCGCCAACGCCCGCCAGGTATTGCCGTTTTGGTATTTCGAACACACTTGGCAGTTCAGCGGGCATTGGGCGATGGTGACGGTCCGCCCGGATCACATACCGGCGACCGCTACCGAGATCGGCTATGCGTCCGCTGCGGAAGCGCTGGACGCAAGCGGACAAAAAACAGCGGCCGCCACGGCCTACTCCACGCTTTTGACACGCTGGCCCAACAGTCTGGTCGGCCAGCTGGGGCTGGGCAACATTTACTATGCCGCCGGCAAGCTGGGCGAAGCTGAATTCGCATTCCGGAAGGCGACAGAAAACCACCCGGATTCGGCCCCGGCATTCAACAACCTGGCGCAGACCCTCGCGGATCAGGGGAAGCTGCCGGAAGCATTGCAGGCAGCGCAAACGGCGGTCGGTCTCGGCGGGCCTTTTCTTTCCGCATCCAAGGAAACGCTTGAGGGTATTCTGAGCAGAGGGGCCGCGCCGCCATTATCACGCTAGAGTGCAGCTTATTGCATGGATCGGCGGCTTCGCGTTCAATATTCATCCATCATGCCAAAACTGGTGTAAAGAGAACGATTGAACTCTACAAGCAAAGGAACAGTTAGGTACCGCACTCTCAATGGCGGGCCACGAACCGTACTTCACACCGGCTAATTCGCATCAACAAAATCGATACCGATGGTGCCTTTGTATTCGGGAGAAATATAATGAATTTTCTTTTCAATTCCATTGACGTAAATGGTCGCTCCTTCGACAACATTGACATCAACAGGTATTTGGCCCGGACGGAGGCGATAACCTCCAGCCCCATCTAGACCTTCCTGTAAATTCTCGCGCGGCAAAGAGTCTGCTCGCCGTTGAGGAGCAAGTGGGGCCAGAGGCATTGGGATCACAGGCAGAGGACCTATCGAGCTTGACGCGTGCATAGGCGCACTGTCTTCATGCCCTCTAGCAGCACTGCTAGGCGGAACATCCATTCCGTCTAGCAATTTTCCCGTGATAAGGTTAAAAAGTTCAGGATCGGCCTCCCGTGCTCCACCCGGGTCGCGGAGAAATCGTTTTCCTGCCCATTCGTTGGCGTGGGCAATTAGCGTATCCCTTTCTTGAACCTCGCCCGTTTGATCAAAATCGATGTAGATAAGGTCGGGGGTGCCATCTTTTTCACCTACATTGGCAGGTCGAAAATCGGGAAACGGTTCTGCTTTTCTTTCCATCATCGCCGCTATGTTAGTTTGAAATATTTCAGAAATTGCTCGTAAGCGCTGTTGCAATAGTCTTTTTTCGGCTGTATCGTCCTTAATCGATTTAATGCGATTCCACATGGCCAGAGCATCCACAGATCGAGCTACCTTTTCAACCTCGTAAGCGCTATCACTCAGCGCTTTGACCTCAGGCACTCTTATCCCAGCAATTCTCCTTAGATTGCCGCTTAATTTCGACATATTCGCCATGCCTTGCCCGATAGGCGTGGCTTCGGCCTTTCTAGCCCTGACGATAAAATCGGCTTTCGTGGGGTGCTCTAGAATGGTGTGGTACCCACCAGAGTCATTAAGTATTCTGAGTGTGTGAGTGCCTCCAAGCAGAGAGATGGTTTGGGTTGCCGGCGTACTTGCGGACCCTTCGCTTGAATGAACCCCACTGGAACTGCTTGGTGGGTTGAGCGCCTCTGCCAAAGTATCTGCAGTAACCTTTATATCCGCCCCATCGACTAACAATTCTATCTGAGCTCTCTGTTCAGAGGTCAATTGCTTCCATTGGCTATTGAGCTTCTTGCCCTCTGTTAAGCATTGAATTTTAAAATTCACGCTGCTTATTCTTACTCCTGCAATGTCTATAGCCCGCTGCACTGGGGCCTGACATGAAGTGACCCTTGGTCTCCCCCCGTATGGCTGATTAATAGGGGCCGATGCGGCTCGTGGCGCTATAGTCATCCGTTCCGCACGCTCTCCCATCCGATCCGCTTCAGCCTCCAACCCTTCGTCATCATTCACCGACACTCCAGTCTTGGTTTGCAATGTCGGCTTTACCCGTCCCTGAGCCTGCTGGACTACGTGCCACGCTTCGTGCGAAAGATGCTTCTCTTGCCCAGGTGCCAGATGTATGTCGCTACCTTGCGCGTATGCGTGCGCCCCGACCTGCGCCGGTTTGGCCGAGTTGTAATGCACCTTCACGTTATCCAGCGCCATACCAGACAGGTTTTCGACGCTGCTTCTCAAGGTATCAGGAAGACCACCGTCCATGCCAGGCGACGCTTCAGCTGGTCCGGGGAGCTGCGGAACGGAATCGTAGCCGATACTGGTCGCACGCCCCCGGATCGCGCTCCCAGCATAGTGATATGTCCCCATTGCAGTAAGATCGTTGCCACGCACCTGCGTCGCGCCAAGTTGTGGAGTCAAGTTGCTTTGCGTACTAAGCTGCGTCACCTGCTTCGGTGCCTGCGACTTCATTTTTTGCATGCGAAACGCCTTCCGACTGACAAGTTCGATTTAGTTCCCACAGTGCAACGTACGAGATTTTTAATCAAAAAGCAATTGCAGAATGACTGCCTATTGATTTTCATTGCCAGATTTAACAAATTCGCCTGAGTCAACTAGATGCATTTGCGGAGCGACCATCGCTGCGGCCGAGGTTCGAGTCCATGGCGCGGCTGGTACAGGGCGGCAAATCCGCTTGCGCTCATGATGAGCAAATGACCCTTGCGTGCCGCCCAGCGTCGCGCTACAGTGGAAAACAACCGGTCCAACGTGCGCAGCGCTCCGACACAGCCTCAAGCACGCGGCTCCCGCCAACCCATGGGAGATGGTGCGATGCAAAACCTCATCCAGATCGCGTGCGCTGCCTGCTTGGTCGTGGCAACCGCCGCGACGGCGCAAACCCCAGCCTCACAACCCCCGGCGGGCGGGACGCCCGACAAGATGCCATTCGACATTCCCTATGGCACTACGATTGGCCTGGACACCGCAAAGAGGCTGCTCACGGTTGCGGAAACCGAAGCGAAGAAACACGACTGGAAAATGAACATCGCTGTCGTCGACACGCATGGCGAACTCCTCGCGTTCGAGCGAATGGACGGTGCGCAGTTCGCGTCGATCGCGATATCGCAGAACAAAGCACGCACGTCTGCGAGATTTCGTCGTGAAACCCGGGTCTTCTACAACCAGTTTGAGACCGGACATGGATACGTGCACACGCTGGATGCGACGTTGGTGGCAGCACCGGGAGGGTTTCCGCTCGTAGAGGGAGGAAAGCTTGTCGGCGCTATCGGCTGTAGTGGCGGCACAGGCGATCAGGACGCTGCTGTGTGTAAGACTGCCGCCGATACGATCAAGTAGTGCGGCGCCACTGTTCGCAGCAGTCGAAGACAGCGAAACGAAAGATCGCTAAGGCCCGCAGATCAGGCTGCGGGCAGGCAAGCTAGATGCCACAAGCCACGCAAACGGCCGATCTGAATCGGCCGTCTGTTCACTTCACTTGAACCCAAGCAGAATCAAGCCGCCTTGCACAATTGCGCCGTCACCTGCAAAAATTTATCGATGTCTTGCGCCGAATTACAGTGCAGCGGCGATATCCGCACCGCGCCGTCCATATCGAAGGATTCCAGCATTCGTTTTGAATAGATGCTCGACGCCGCCCGCTCATAGACGATAACCCCTCTCTTCTCATATTCCCTGACGGCCTCGGTGTGATCCAGCTTGTCGATGCCGATGGCAACGATCAGATCGCGTTTCGACAGGTCTTCATAATCCAGGAATACCTTAACGCCGTTCAACCCTCTAAGGCCGGCAATTTCAGCAGTACCGTTGAGCATCCTCGACAGCAAAGCCCGTTCGTGCAGCGCGATCTGATTAATCCCGCCAACGAACAGCGCGCGCCGGTCATCGCTATCGACGAATTTGGCGCCGAGCCAGCACACATAATCGACGATTTCAGTCACCACGGAAAATTGCCAGGGCGCGGCGCTGCCGAGATCCCAGAAGTTGGCTTTCTTGCCGCCTAGTTTGTGGTGCGGCAGTATCGATGCCCTGTCGGACAGCCATGAGATTCCGGATCCTCTGCAGCCAAAGAACTTGTAGGGAGCTATGTTGATGCCGTCGACCGGCGTTTTTTGAAGATCGATTACGCCGTGAGGAGCATGCTGTACCGCATCCACCAGAATATATACGTCAGGGTTGATCTGACGCGCCTGTTTGACGATGCTTTCGATATCGAGCTTGGCGCCTGAAATATTCGATGCATACATCACGTTGAGAAGGCAGGTATCGCTATCCACCAGTCTGGCGATTTCCTCGACATCGACGCCGCCGGTGACCGGATTGCTCTTGGCAACCCGCAGTTCCTTGCCGAGCTTTTCCGCGTAGAGCGTCATCGCATCAAAGGCGGAAGGATGCTCCAGCACGGTGGTCACCATATTCGTGCCGCGGACATTTTCAGCGACAGCTCTCACCATGTCGAACATGGCTGCGGACGCCGTCAGCGAGGAATAGACGCTGCCGCCGGTGGCGTTCAAGATGATGCGGACATCCGCGGTGCCGGCTGCCTGCATTTTCTGTAAAGACAAGGCGGTTTGGTGAATCCGTTCCGGGTTGTCTGGAATCGAGTCTGCCTTGGCAAATTGCTCAACGGCTTTCTTGAGCCGGAAAGAGCCTCCGGCATTATCAAAATACAGCCGCTCGCGCTTGGCCGGATCGCTATCGACGTAGTGGAAGCGGCTCTTGATCTCTTGCATCAATTCGTCAGAAAAAAATACTCCTCGGCTCACATCCATGACTAACATTCCTTTTTAAAAAGCGGTCGTTGCGGCATTCCCGCGACCAGAATCAAATAGTTCAAATATTTCTTTTTTTTGACAAACCCGATGGCGCAAAAAGGGCGAATTCTTAGTGGGAGCGCAGATCGGACAGGAATTTTTGAGCGCGTTCGCTTTGCGGCCGCAGGAAGAATTCTTCGGGGGTTCCGGTTTCAATCAGGCGGCCTTGATCCATGAACCAGACCCGGTCAGCGACTTCGCGCGCGAAGCCCATTTCATGCGTGACGCAAATCATCGTCATGCCGTCGCGTGCCAGGCTTTTCATCACTTGCAGCACCTCGCCCACCATTTCCGGATCGAGCGCGCTGGTGGGTTCGTCGAACAGCATGGCGGGCGGATTCATGGCCAGGGCGCGGGCAATGGCCACTCGCTGTTGCTGGCCGCCGGAGAGTTGTCCGGGGAAGGCGTCGGCCTTGGCCGCCAGGCCAACCCGTTCTAGCAATTCGCGGGCATGGATGCGCGCCTGGGCGCGCTTGGCGCCAAGCACATTGACTGGCGCCACGACGATGTTATCCAGGACCGACAGATGCGGAAACAGATTAAAGCTCTGGAATACAAACCCAACCCGCGCACGGAAGTGATTCAGGTCGAGCTTGGGGACATAGATATCCTGTCCGTCAAACACAATCTTTCCCTTTTGGATTTCTTCCAGTCTGTTTACTGTACGAATCAGCGTCGATTTTCCAGAGCCGGACGGGCCGCAAACCACGACAACTTCGCCTTTTTCAACTTCGGCCGACACATCCGTCAGTGCATGGTAGGAGCCGTACCATTTGTTTACGCAATCAAAAGTAATCATATTCGGGGTGCTGATACTGTTGCCAAAAGGAGTAAGTGTCATGGTTGAGATATTCCAGTTTGAACGGCTATCATTCGACCGCTTGCGCCAGCGCCAGATTCACGTCTGGTTCAGACGGTTTTTTATTGCCGGCGCCGGCGCGTTTATTGGTGATTCGCCGCTCCAGGAAATGCGCGAACTGCGACAGCGTGAAGCACAGCAAGAAGTAAATCAGCGCCAGCAGCATGAATACCGGGAATGGCTTGGTCAGCAAGGTGGAATTGACCTGGTTGGCGGCAAAGGTCAACTCATTGACACTGATGACATACCCTAGAGAGGTTTCCTTGATGGTCGATACAAACTGGCTCACCATGGCCGGCAGCATGTTGTACAGCGCCTGCGGCAAGATGATCTTGACGATGGTTTGCATATAGCTCATGCCCAGCGCTCGCGCCGCCTCGCTCTGCCCTCCCGGCAAACCCTCAATCCCGGCCCGGATCACCTCGGCCAGGTACGCCGCCTGATAAATCACCAAGGTAATCAGCATCGTGGTGAAGCCGCTGACGGTGCTGCCGATCAGCAGCGGCACAAAAAAATAGACCCAGAAGATAAACATGATCAAGGGTACGCCGCGCACCACATACACCACGACCGTGGCGGGCATTCTGATCCACCTGAGCGGGCTGACACGGGCGATGGTCAGCAGGATACTGACCGGGAACGCCAGCGCCAGTCCGGCAACCGATAGCAGCAAGGTAATCGCCAGGCCGCCGAGGGGGCCGTTTGGATATTGGCCGATCAGCAGCAAAATCCAGTTGTCTCTTACGATATCTAAAATGTCCATCATGATTACCTGGCCTTGATCCGATAGCGGTGTTGCAAGCCGGCGCCGGCCGCCATGATCAGCAGCGATATCGCGAGATAGATGGAAGTGGCCACGATATAAATTTCGATGGTGCGAAACGATTGGCTTTCAATTTCGCGTGTGGCGTAGGTCAGCTCGGCAACGCCGATTGCCATTGCCAGGCTGGTGTTCTTGAACAGCAGAACGGTGTGGCTGATCAGCGTCGGCAGCGCAATCCGTACCGCCTGCGGCAGAATGATCAGGCGGAACGCCTGCAGATAACTCAAGCCCAGCGCCCGCGAAGCTTCAAGCTGCGATTTGGGTATAGAACGGATGCCGCTGCGCAGGTCTTCCGACATATACGCCGCCATGCACATGCCCACCGCAACGAAGGCAAACAGGAACTCACTGCGCTGGGCATTGATCCAGTGCTGGACAGCCGGCGACAGCAAAGTCGGCACGCCGAAATACCAGATGAATATCTGCACCAGCATCGGCACGTTGCGGTGGTATTCGACGTAGACCGAGACTGCGCGTTCGGCCCAGCGGTTTTGCGTCATGCGGATCAGCGCCAGCAGTGTGCCGAGCACCATCGCCAGCAGCCACGCAAAAGCCGTCAACTGCAGCATCGTGATAATGCCGTCAATGATCCAGTGCCGATATACGGCATCCAGCAAGACCGAAAAATCAAGCTTCGAGTTCATGGCGAACAGGCCTTATGAATTGACATGCCCCTATCCTTCCAAGCGGATAGAGGCGATGTGCTGTTAGCCCTTGATCGGCTCGATCTTGAAACCGCGGTGCAGCTTGTAAGGCGAGTTGGCGCCAAGCCATTTGTCGAATATCTGCGTGGCTTCGCCGGATTTTTCCATCGATTCAAGTACGTTGTTTACCTGTTTGATGAGCCCGGCCTCTTCCTTGCGCATGCCGATTCCCCATGCTTCGTTGAGCACCGCGGGTTCGAGGATGTCGATCAGGGTAGTGGCTTCGGTTTGCTGCTTGAATTTGAGGAGCATCAATTCAGAAACGGCAAAGCCGTCAACCTTGCCTTGTTGCATCGCCAGAAAGGCTGCCGGAGGATCTTGAAAGGTGACGGTAGTCGCCGTCGGGATTGCCGAGCGCACCGCCATTTCGGAGGTTGAGCCTTTGGGCGCACTGACACGCTTGCCGGCCAGGTCTGCCGGCTTTTTGTAGCCGTCGGAGCGTTTGGTTGCAACCTTGGTCAAGCTGACATAGTAACTATCGCTATAGGCGATTTGCTGGGCACGCTCCGCAGTCCAGCCGAGATTGGCGGCGAGTACGTCGATACGGTTCTGCTGCAGTTCGGGGATGCGGGCAGCTACCGAGATCAGTTTCAACTCAAGCTTCACGCCGAGGCTTTTAGCCAGGGCCTTACAAAAATCCACGTCGTAGCCCTGCACTTCGCGGGTGGCCGGGTTGGGGAAACTGAATGGTTCAGCGGTGCCAAGTGTGCCGCATACCAGTACCCCCTTCTGCTTGATGTCGGCAAGCTGGTCTGCGGCTGCCGAAGCACTGATAAGCAGTAGCACGGTGGCGATGGATGCGGCTCTTTTAATGTTGAACATGGTGCCTCCTGTTTCAATTGGGTGAATTCGTTTATCAGTGAATCGACAGCAGCCGCATTTGTTAGCAGCCCGGTTTGCAGCCTGTTCGAGAATAATAAAAGGTCTAAATAATTAAAAAAAGCGATATTTAATTATGAGTTAGCATCGCTTTAAGTGATGTAATATCGGTCGTTGGCATCGTTGAATCAAGGAGATGAACAATCATGTTTTCCTTCAAGCAACTGGAAGCAATCTACTGGATCGCCGAGCTCGGCGGCTTTGACGCCGCTTCCAGGCATCTCAACACCACCCAATCCGCCATCTCCAAGCGCATAAAAGAACTTGAAGCCGCGCTCAGCACGGAACTGTTCGACCGCAACCACCGGCATGCGCGCTTGTCGGAAAAAGGCGAGGAAATGCTGCTCATCGCCAAGCGTCTGCTGGAACAACGGGATTTGGCGATCGAACAGTTCAGTACCCCGGAAATCGTCGAAAGACGCTTGCGCATCGGCGTCACCGAGTTGACCGCGATGACCTGGCTCCCCCGTTTGGTGCGCCTGGTGCGGACGCACTATCCCAAAGTGGTGATAGAGCCGGATGTCGATCTGAGCGTGAATCTGCGCGACAAATTACTGGCCGACGAGGTCGACCTCATCATCACTCCAGACGCCTTTGCGGAAGCCAGGTTTTCCCTGATACCGCTGGCCGTTGTCAAAAGCGTCTGGATGTGCAAACCCGGCTTGCTGCCTACCTCGCGCGTGCTGCGCATGCATGAGCTGGCGTCATACACCATCCTAACTCAGGGCAACATGTCCGGGACTGGCATCATTTACGACCGGTGGCTAAAAGCGCAGACCATTTCATCGGCGAATTCCATCAGTTGCAATAGCCTGGTTGCCCTGATCGGGCTGACCGTATCGGGGCTGGGGATCAGCTACCTGCCGCAGCAGTGCCTGAGCACGCTGGTGGAGCGAGGAGCGCTTGAAGTTGTACAGACCTCCCCTGCCCTGCCGGAAATTTCATATGTCGCCATGTATCGAGGCGAGCGCAAAAGCGCATTCGTTTCTTCGATCATCATGCTGGCGCAAGAGTGCTGCGACTTCTCTGATTTATTTCAGACGGATGAAGTTGTTATTGACGGTGTCAGTAACAAAACTGAAGGGCGATCTGGGGTTGACTTTTTTTAAATCATGCATTTTTGCCAGCGTTCAGTGCTACACCGTATACGGCGTAACACCACAGCCGCGGTCTGCCGTGCGCTAGTGACGCTGACGGCTAATACCGCTTGTTCGGTATCTCGGGGAAGCAGGTTTGCTCATGCCGTCAGCTTACTTGATGACACTACTGAGTGTCGCGCCGACTGATTTATGCCACAAAGCCATTTGGCATATCAAAAATTTAACAAAATTCATGGCGACAGTAGATTTGATGGGTTAATATTGACGTATTGTTAACAAATATTGTCCGCCGTCATCGCTAGGAGTCGCTATCGCCATGCTTACTTCCTCACGAACGCTCATCGCAAATCCGGAACTTGCGGCGCCGCATCTGCTGCTGGCCGGCGCTACAGGCATAGCAAGCAGTACGCCAGAATCGACGCACATTGCCAGTGGCGAGCACATCGCCTTGACCAGCGGCCGGCATCTGCCGATGTCGGTCGGCAAATCGCTGTTTGCCAGCATCGCTGAAAAATGGTCGGTCTTTGTGCAGCGACTGGATCTGATCATGATCGCAGCCAAAGGCAAAGTTACCGTGCGCGCAGAGAGCAACGCGATGGAACTGCAAGCGATGAAGGAGCTGCACATTACCAGTAGCGATGACAGCATTTATATCACCGCAAAGAAGAAAATCGTTGTCAACGGCGGCGGAAGTTTCTCCGAATGGAGCAACGGCGGCATAACCCATGGCACCGTTGGCGCATGGATCGAACATGCAGCAAGTAAAAGCTCGCCTGGGCCGAAAAGCATAGACCAAGCTTATCCAGTGATGAACATCGCAGAAGCAAAGTATGCAGAGAAATTTTCAATCTTTGAGCCAGCCAGTGGTTGGTCACTTCCGAATCAAAAATACCGCATCATTTTTGACGGTGGGCGCACGGTTGAAGGTGTCTCCGATGCGCAGGGAAAAACCAATATTGCCGCTTCGGAAGTGGCGCAAAACACCCGCATCGAACTCCTTAGCGGTGCAAACAATTATGTGTGGTCGTCATTTCTCTGGACAGTCATAAAGCCACAAAATCCTAACGCATAGGAAGAATATGAAACAACCAATATCCGTAATAAGCAGTGAAAAAAAGGGCGTGAAAATTGGTGGAGTCGTACACACCGAGCCAACACTGGAAGACATTCGTACTCATGCTGTCATCACATGCGACGCCAACAATTGGGGAATGCGTGAATCTAACATGCTGCCGAGAAATGGCAAAGACCAATGGGAATATCCTGTGGCGAAAGCCTATGTGCAAGGCATAAAGCCCGCGCTAGAAAAATTGCCCTGGTCGCAAATGACTTGGCCGTTTAACGAAGAACAGCAAAAGCAAATCGAATTAGCAATAGAACCTCACTTGCGTCAGGCTTGGGCTGCAACAGAATTTGGATTGCCACAAGCGGCTTTTGCTGAGATTGTTTTCCCTGATCAAACAAATGGAAGTCCGGCAACTGATTCGGGACAGCATGGCTCATTTAATTCGGATAAATGGGAAATCAAGCTAGAAAAACTGGCTTTTGAAATCTTACTAGATAAAAATCAGACGGCGGATGCACGAGCACAAGCAATCGGGGAGTTAGCTTTGACGTTATTCCACGAAGGTCGTCATACCCAGCAGTTCTTTTGGATATACACATCTGTCTTTGCATACCCGGAAGATTATGAAGATTACGCACTCATACATGCATTGTTTACTGATCTGGTTAAAAAGAAGGTTTTAGATGTAATGAAAACCAAGAAGATCCCTGACGAACCTTTCGCAAAAATCTCAATTAAGCGTTTGGCTTTGTCTGCATATTATCGCAACCTATGCTTTTTTATCGATAGAAATTATCGAACCGATTTAATTGGAAATGAAAATGATCCCAACTCAGAAGTTTACAAAGTACGGTCTGAACTGGAACGTTTCTATCAAAATGTCCCCATCAAAAAAATTGGGCATGATAGAGACGGTGGATACCGGATACGTCCTACCGAAGAAGATAGCTTCGCATTGGAAAAAATTGTTGAGCACTATTGGCATGGCCGTGACAGTGGCATTCCCAATCCATCTAAATGCACAAACCTCTACCAAGGCGTCGTCCGAGCCAGCAACCCATAAAATATTGACGGTGGAAGACATGAAACAACACGAAGAGCAGTTTCGCCGAGAGTATCAAGCGTTTCGCTATACCGATGACATGCGATTAAAAATATTGGAACTACTTCGACTCGTTGAAGATGTGATTGCGGGTAATCAACCTGTTGCAGCACTAAAAAATATGGTTCGGATTAGTACCAGGGGCGATAGCAAGGATTATTATCGGGGCGAGTTTTTAAGCAAGTGGGGAGCATTCACTCTACGCTATAACTCCGATCCCGCTTTCCCTAACGGAATAGAACCTCGCAGCTTCTATTTTCAATTTGGGCCATACCTGGATGGCATTAGCCTTGAACAGCTCGAGTCCACGTTGGGATTAGACCGCAAGCCAGAAAGCGAAGCAAGGATCAACGTGCCTAACTTCAATATGGAAACGGGAAAAATAACGGAGTCTGTCAGCCTATACCGCAAATATTTGCGTTGCGGTGATTTTTCTCTCGGCGTTACGATTGGGTACGATGCAAACGACAGTTATGAAGTTTCGTACCCAACAAAATTAAAGACAATAGAAATAGATCGCATTCCCCTATACGATGAAACCCGCAAAATCCGCGACCAAATGTTTTTTGGAGATTTGCCCAGAACGGGTGACATGTGCCACCTGACCGGCTATTACCTTCCGATTTTTCCTAATCAAGAAAAATTTGCGTGGGCAACGGAACGTCCCTTGTCGCGGCAAGTGTACAACTATGCCGCTGGCCTTCCATTCCAAGATTTCTCTTGGTATAACGCAAAAACCGGCAACTACGAGAACGAACCGGTATTTTGGAAACTCATGCCAACTGAATTAGTGCGTGGGCCACTTAGCTGACGCGATCAGTCAATCTGGTAACGCTACAAAATTTGATCGACCGCCTTCGGGTGGTCTTTTTTTACTACCGATTGGTTCGGCCGAACCGTTGTCATTCATCAGGTAAGCAGGGATAGTCCCGATAATGAATTCAACATGAGTTACCGGCATGGATATCGGCTTTGTTGCATAAATAATCGCTGGTCGTAACGCCCCATTCCCCAGACGAATGAAATGGACGCCGCCCTCCTCGTACCAGAGAAACGAGGAGCAAGGATGCGTGGGATTGGCGCATCGCCGATGCTGTTGTCCGTGACCTCAATGGTGCGATTTTCCAGCGGTGCGGCGTCAATGCCCAAGTGCACCTTGCGCCACTGGCGACGGTAGTCGGCACCGTGTTTCTTGGTTTTCCATTCGCCTTCGCCCAACATCTTGATGCCGGTGTTGTCGACCAGCAGGTGCAAGCCGGTCCTGGTCGGCCTGGCTTTGATCGCCACGCTCAGCTGCTTTTGTCGACGGCTCACGGTGCTGAAATCCGCCACCTGCCGTCCAACCCCGCCAGCTTCAGCAGACTTTGCGCCAGATTGAACAGGCACTTGATCGTCAGGCAAAACTGGATGGCGGCGTCACTGAACTTCGGCCTGCGGTCCTGCTTGCCATTCGCGCTGCCTTGCCAGCGCATCTCTTTGTCCAGCCAAATCAGCAGCGAACCACGCGACTTCAACGCCGTTTTGTACTCTTTCCAATTCGTCGTTCGGTATCTCGGGGAAGCAGGTTTGCTCATACCATCAGCTTACCTGATGGCACTACTGAGTGTCACGCCGACTGATTTATGCAACAAAGCCATCTGCTGCTGTCAAAACAAACACCATCAGCTCTAAAAAAGGAGACACCATGAACTCGAAAATCATCGCAACAATGTTATGCACGCTGGCACTCGCCGGCACGGCCGCTGGCGCCAATGCCAAAGGCTGTTTGAAAGGCGCTGCGGTTGGCGCGGTAGCCGGCCACTATGCAGGCCATCATGCAGTGGCCGGTGCGGTTGGCGGTTGTGTCGTCGGCCGCCATATGGCTAACAAGAAAGCTGCTGACCAAGCCGCTGCCGCGCATGCGTCCGCTCCGGCAGCGCAGCCTGCTCCAGCAAAATAAGCCGGCAAATCGCTGGCCCTGCCAGGCGCAAGCCTCGCCTTTAAACCCGCGCAGACTCCGGTTTGCGCGGTTTTTTTCACGGACATCTCATTCTCCAAGCGGCAGCAAGCCATCGAGCTTGTTGGCATAATGGGCATCCGTGCAAATTCCTTTGGGCAACATGAAATTCCTCGCCATCTCGGGCAGCCTGCGTGCTGCCTCTCACAACTCTGCCCTGCTGCGCGCCATGGCGCGTCTGGCGCCGGCGGATGCCGGCATTAGCCTTACGCTGTACCGTGGCCTGGGCGATTTACCGTTGTTCAATCCCGATATCGAAGCCAGTGATCCCGCCGCTGTGGCAGATCTGCGTGAACAGATCAAGAATGCCGACGCCGTGCTGATCGCCAGCCCGGAATATGCGCACGGCATTACCGGCGTGATGAAAAATGCGCTGGACTGGATGGTGGGTTGCGAGGCTTTCGTGCGCAAGCCGGTGGCGTTGCTGAACGCTTCGCCAAGGGCAGTGCACGCGCAGGCTTCGTTGACAGAAATCGTAACGATGATGTCGGCGCGGATTGTCGAGGCGGCGTCGGTCACGGTGCCGATCCTTGGTGCGCATCTGAGCGAAGACGAGATCGTTCAGCACCCGGATATTTCGGTAGTGCTGCGCAGCGCATTGCAGGCATTGCGCGCCGCCGTGCTGGCGGCACGCCTGGAGCCGCAATAAATTCAGACGCTGGCAGCGCTATCGGTTGATCAGCAGAAAAACCAGCGCGATGGCTGCCGGTACGGCCTGTATGATCAAGATCTTGCGGCTGACGGTGACGGCGCCGAAGATGCCGGCGACAATCACGCACGCCAGGAAAAAAATCTTGATCGATAAGCCTGGCGCGCCCAGACACACACCCCAAGCCAGGCCGGCCGCCAGAAAACCGTTATACAAACCCTGATTGGCCGCCAGCGCTTTGGACGCCGCGGCAAACTCCGGCGTCAGCCGGAAAGTCTTGATGCCGAACGGTTTATTCCACAAGAACATTTCGAGCACCAGAAAATAGACATGCAGTAAGGCGACCAAAACAATCAGCAGGTTTTAGTTTTTGGCTTCGGCCTGCTTGACATGCTGCGCCGACAGTTCGGCATCGAGCGCGGTGACGCGTTGCACTGCCGGCCGCGCATTGACTCTGTCGATATACGCCTTGATCACCGGCGACATCGGCACTATCTTGAAGCCGGTGGTCCAGGTCAACGCGGTGCCCCACAGGACATCGGCGGCGCTGAATTTTTCGCCGAGGATATAAGGGCCCTTTTCAAGCTGGTCGGTCAAGGTTTTCAGCATGGTGTCGAAATCGCTGTAGGGGCACATCGACGCCGGCGTCGGCGGGTGCTTTTGCGCGCGATCGACCAGCGCCGGTTCGAAACAGGAACCGTAGTACACCATCCAGCGCAGATACGGGCCGCGCAAGGGATCGTCCAGCGCCGGCGCCAGCCCGGCGTCTTGATACAGGTCGGCCAGATACAGGAAGACCGCCACCTGTTCGGTAATCAACGCTTCGCCATGCCGTATCGCAGGCACTTTGCCCATCGGATTGATCGCCAGATATGCCGGCTTGCGCTGCTCTCCGGCTTTCATGTTGAGCGCATGCAGTTCATAGTCGGCGCCCAGTTCTTCGAGCAGGATACGGGCGCCCGTGGAACGCGTATTGGGCGAATGGAAAAACGTTACGCGACGGTTCTGTGTCATGGCATCTCCTGTTTTTTTGTGAGTGGCGCTTGGATTCAGCGATGGTTCACTAATATAGCCGAAGCGTTGCCGACACATAAGGAAACAGACAGATAAAATTTTGTGCTTGCAACAGTCGAAATCCTCTATTTCGACTACGCTGCGACCTGTTTTATTAATCTATTCACAAGTCCGCCATGATCTTCGCGACCTTCGCCGGGAGCGCCGGAAAAATCCAATCTTCCATAGGGAAATCACGCCGACCTGGCGCCCTGGGCGCAATCGGAATAACAGATCCTGGCTGTAAGTGGAATGTGAAAAGTGTAAGCAAATGCACGCGACACATTTTGGCAACTCCGGCTTCGTACAATCGATAGCACTGAACACTTTCAGGAGCCCAAATTGAAACACCCACTCAGCATCGCAGCAATCATCGCCGGACGCTTTTCGTCTTTAACCAAGCCGCCGCAAAAACATCAGGACAACCCTGATATTGTTCTCAGAAATGCACCGCCGGCGCCTAGGGAAGAAGCCGAGCCTGGCCCGCGCGCCGGCCTGGTATGGAGCCCTGGATTCTGGAATTATGTCGGCGGCTGGTATGTATGGGAAGCCGGTCATTGGGAATTGGACCGGACCGATCAGTCCTACCTGAAACCGGGCTGGCAGAAAGTGATACATGGCTGGAAGCTGCAACGCGGCGAATGGCGCATCACATCGATCAGTTTTATCAAGCAGGGAAACAACGCCAAGGAGCAGGACAACGCTGCGGAAGCGCACTACGATCCGCTGGCGGCGTTTCGCTAGAACGCTTTATCCGGCTGCTCATTTATCTTGCCAGCGCCTCGCGCCGCAGCCGGCTGCGCTCCTGGCAGCGGAAACAGACCCAACGCCTGGATTTATTGCGCACCACGAAATCGCCGTCCGCTACCGCTGCTTCACCCTGATGATGCGAGCAAAATCGCTTGCCGGTAACGTTTGCCGTGGCCTGGGTCACCAGTGCCAGCCGGTCTTGTCGTTGCAGATATGCGGTCATGCCGATTCTTCTTTCAATATCTTCTTTTAGTATGCTCGGTTCAAATCAGATCATCAGGCGCGAGCTATTTTCCAAATGGATTGATGCTGACGGCCTCTTGCGTCTTGCTCGACACGGCAGGCGACTGCGCCGCTAGCGGGCTGGGTAAAAACCGGCCGTGATCCTGAGCCGCAACCATAGTCTGCGGCTTGGTTTGCGCTATCGAATCGTCCACCGAAAAAACAGCGTATACGCCGCCGGCGCCAAACACAAGGGCCGCTATAGTCCAGGCTAGATTGGTTTTGTTCATGTCCGGCTCTCCGTACACAGGCCAATTCTGTCGATCCAATTACTACCACCTAGTCGCCACTGCGGATCAATGCAATCCACAGCGGCGACTACCGACAAGCTAACTACGGGTTCCTCGGACGATTAACGTGCGAAATCCGAAGTGTTGGCGATGAAGGTATTGAGTTTGGCAATGTTCAGGCTGCCGAAACCTGTAGTTGCATCCCAGCCTGCGCCTGCCTTGTAGCCGTAAGAACTGCTGGCGCCGTTGGTGCCGGAGGTAACGTCATGCAGCAGCGAGGCATTGGCGGTCAGGCGGAAATACTTGTAGAAGCTGGCCGCAGGGAAGCCCAAGGCATTGTTGTTAGCCGATTGCAGACGGGCCCAGACGCCGGAGAAAATCGGCGCCGCCAGGCTGGTGCCGCCCACCACGTTGCCGCTGCTGCCGTTGATGACGATATCGGCGCCGCTGGCGCCGGCGGCGTCGAATGCAATGTCTGGCAGGCCGCGTGTGGTTTTGCCGGCGGCAATCACACCCGATTGATAGCTAGGCGCCGCTTCGAATTTGCTGTAGCCGCCGCCGGTGGCCCACAGGCGTAGGGTGGAATCGTAGTCGCCTGCGGCGTCGTAGGTGCCGATCGGGCGCAGGCCTTCATTCCACACGACTTCACTGCTGTAAGCGCCGGCGTTGGTATACAGGGCTGTTCCGCCGACGGCGATCACGTAAGGAGAGCTGGCTGGTTCGCTGACGTCATAGGTGGCCTTGCTGGTCGGTACGCCTGGCGCGCCGGAAATCGAACTGACCTGGCAGTTGTAAGCGCCGGCGTCGCCAGTCGAAATGGAGAAGGTCTGGCCTTGCGCCACAGCCTGCTTGAAGACATTGTCGTCGGCTGCCTGGGTGCCGTCGGCATGGGTATCCGATTCGCAGCCGCCGAGCGAGACGTTGATGACCTTGGCGAGGTTGTCGGACACTGCCTGGTTGTAGGAGGTGGTAATGCTGCTGAATTGCATGTCAGGCGATGCGTAGAAGATCAACTGGCCGACGCCGCCGGAAGTGCCGGTGATGGACTGGCTGTCCAGATTCCATTCGACCTGGCCGGAGGTATCGCTATAGTCGGCGCCTGCGGGGCCGGTTTGCACTACCGAAGTGTTGACGGTAGCCAGGCCGTTATTCGCAGTAAACGTTCCCAGATCGGCAATCGTCGGATCGATATTTCCTTCCGAGATGATGCCGACCACGGTGTTCGATCCGGTTGGCGTGCTGCCGGCGTTATAGATGGTTGGGAATTGTGCCGGATTATGCGAGGTTTTCACCGGTGTCGCATTGGTTCTGGCTGAGGCTTGCAGGCTTGCTGTTGCAGCGGCTTCCGCCTTTGGCAACAGGCGATGATGGGTTTGCGCGATCGCGACGTTTTGCAAGCCGAGCACAGAGCCGACGATGTGGCCCAGTGCGCTCGGCACTTGCGCTGCATCGGTATTGGCAAACACCTTGCGGCCGTCTTGCTGGAAGCGTTTCAATCCAGTACGGAAGCCTGTTTGCACCGTGGCGGCGGTACCATCGGCCGACACCAGCTGGCGATTCTTCGCGACCTTGATGTTGACAAAGCCGGATTTTCTCAGATGCGCAACCACTGCCGCCACGTCTTTTTGAGTCGGGCCGTATTCTGCGGCGAACTGGGCCGGTGTCAGAAATTTACCGAAGGAAGCGGTGCCTGGAGTATGCAGATCCTGCAGGAATTTATCGAGCTTGGCTTCGTTGCGCAGATTCAGGCTGACTGTCACATGGACCGGCTCGCCTTGCGCCAGTTGCACGGCCGCCGCCGCTGGCGTAGCCCCGTTGGCGTCAAGCGCCGCGCTCTTTTGAGCGGCTTGCACTTGCGGCAAGAACGCCTGGGTCTTGGTGGCGACCCAAGTGCCGGTGTCGGCCACGGCCGCATAAGCGGACCCCGACAAGGATGCAAAAACCAGGGACAACGCTAATGACAATGCCGAAGCCTGGAAATGTCCTGCTGATGCTTTCGCTGAGTTTTCCGATTTCATATCGCTAATTCCTCTTGAATGGAACAGATAAAAGACGCCGCAGCTCGGCATTGCGATCGGCAATGCAAAGTTGATCTGGCGCTGGAGTCTGCATCACCGGTCGTGATGCAGTGCTTAACGGACGTAAAGTCCGCTAACGGGGGGCAGCAGCGTTAACGCTGACAGTGCCGGAAGCTGGGAGGAGCTGTGGTGCGGTGAGCTGCGTATGATGCGCAACGCGAAGCGATGAAGATCGGATTGAGTCTGATGCAAATCATGGGGCTTCCCTCTTGAGGATTAACAACAGCATCGAAAACTCTTTTGGAGTGAATGCCGTATAAAAAATCAACGCTAAATCAACGCTTGATAGCTTGTGCTTCACATCCTGTTTTCACGATTCAAATTCGTTCATTTGATGATTCAGAATAAAGCAATTATTTCCATTCAGCAATATTAGATGCGCTGAAAATGAACTGATATTTTCTTCTAACGAAACATGGTTTTCGTTCGTGTTTTTACTACCGTTGAAATCTTCTCATTCATTGGCTGGAGTCAATCCCGACGCCGACGATGGGGGTATTTTCCGGCTTGATATTGCGCGCCGAAAAAAGCGCGCCGGGATTAAATACCGAACGCGGCAAGGTCGCCCACAAGGTGGCGCCGACGATCAATGCACCGCCGATCCAGGACATGGCGCCGAGCTTTTCGCCCAGCCAGAAAGAAGCAAACAGCGCACCGAATACCGGCTCGCTTCCCATCAGCAGAGAAACCCGGGTCGGGTTGCTGCGCCGTACGCCATAGTTCTGCGCAAAAAAAGCAAAGATGGTGCAAAACAAGACCAGGTAAGCCGTGCTGGCCCAGAAGCCGGGATCTCTGGGCAGAGGCGGCAGACCGTCCTGCATGGACAGGCTGGCGACCAGCAGGCAGCCCAGGCCGACAACGCCGGATTGCACCGCGGTCAGGGCCAGGTTCGACATGTTCTTACCGACCGTCAGACGCTTGGTCATGACCATCATGCAGGCGCGCAGCAATGCTGCCGCCAGCATCAGGCCGTCCCCCAGATTGAAAGTCAGATCGCTGCCGATGGTCAGCAGCCAAGTGCCGAAGAGCGAGATGAAAGCCACCACAAACGCGCTGACCTTGGGCCGCCGCGCCATCACCAGCCACTCGACGAACGGCGTGAAGACCACGCACAGGCTGATCAGGAAAGCGGCGTTCGAGGCCTGGGTCAAGGCCACGCCGAAAGTTTCGCAAATAAAGATGGCAAGCAGAATCAGGCCCAGGGGCAAGCCTGCGCGCAAGGCTGCCCGGCCTTCCGGCCTGGCCAGTTGCCGCAAGCTGGGCAGCAGCAATAAAAAGGTCATGCAAAAACGAATCGCCACAAAACCCAGCACCGGGTAAAACGCCAAAGCGTCCTTGGCGACACCGTAGCTGGTGCCCCAGACGATCGCGACCAGCAATAGCAGCAGGTCGGCAACCCAGAGACCTTTGGTGGAAGAGCGGGCAGATAAATTGGTCACTTCGTTTTACTCCAGATAGCGCTACCAGCACTATCGGTTAAGAAAAAAAAACGTTCCGCCAAGGTGGAGGCTGAGCGGAACAAACGGCGGGAGCACCGAGGATATTGGTCAGTTCTGCTTCGCTATGCGGTTCTGCTGTAGGCAATCACCAGCACATCTCTGAAGGCTTCACGTTTAAGTTCGTACGGCAGCACCTTGGTCACGCCGTGCATGGTGCGGGCGTCGTCGGCCAGCATCAGGTCGAGCGGATCGGTCAAGGTATAGCGGCACATCAGTTTGCCGGCGACATCGGTAATATAGGTTTCGCCGCCGGCCACGTTGTGACGGCGCACCATCATGGTGACGATGTAATCGACGCCGTCGCGATGCAAGCCTTCCGGCGTCGGATTGCCGGGCGCATGGGAACTGGCGCGTATGCGGTAGGGATGGAGACGGATATTCCATTTGCCGCTGCTGCCTTCAACCTGGTCAAACACCTGCGCTAGAGAGTGCAGCAAGCCGGACAGGAAAGGATTGTCGACAAACTGCTGTTCCAGCGGCTCGAAATGACGGGCGATGTCGCCATTCAGTTTATTGATGTAGCTCGGCTGCACGTAAGGCGCATGCGGCAGTTGCGTCAGCACGCCGTCGGCCGTATCCAGCTCGAAGGCGCCGTAGCGGCGGAAGCGATAGCTGCCGTTGTCGCCCATGAATTTGTCTTGCGGCAGGTTGTTCCAGCAAGCGGCGAACTCGTCCCAGGTAGCCGGATCGACATCGCAGGCGGCCTGCACGGCGCGGCCGGAAAGCACGGTGAACAAGCGGTTGCGCAACTCGCCGCTGAGATGATCGATGATGGGCGGTGCGATCTTGATAGGCGCCAAGGCATCGATGTGCATTTAGTTTTCCTCCGCCAGCAGCTTGCTTGCATCCAGTACCGAACTGGCGGGCAGGGATAGCTGCCGGCTGGAGCGTTGCGCGGCAATCTCTTTTTCCCAGCTGTCGCGATCGGTCAGGTAGAGCGGCGCATCGGCCCGGATCGCGCAGACGTCGGCAGCACCGGCGCGCAAGCGGTAATTGACGGTGCCGTTGACGTATTGCGCGGTGTCGAGGATGAAGCGGTCGGTGGCTGCGCGCAGCGGCGTGAACCAGCGCCCTTCGATCGCTTCGCGCACCCACAGTTGTTCCATCCTGAGTTTTTCGCGCAGCAGCTCGGCGTCCAGCACGGCAGTCTCCAGATGCCGGTAGGCTTCCAGCAAGGCCATGGCGGCCGGCGCTTCGCGTACTTCCAGCACCTTCTCGCCCTGCTCCAGGTGCTCCAGACCGCAATAGCGGCCGATGCCAAACGCGCCGACGCGGCGGTTAAGGCGGGCGATCAGTTCCACCAGCGGCAGGGCCTCGCCGTCGACGGCGACCGGACGGCCGCCTTCAAACCTGATCGACAACTCAATGCTGGCCAGCGCCGGATCGGGCGCTGCGGTCCAGTCGAACAGCGATTCCGGCACCCAGAACGATTCCGGATTGTCGAGCGAGCCGGATTCGAATTCGCGGCACCACAGATTGGCGTCGCCGCTGATGCCGCGCGCCTGGAAATGCGGCAGGCCGGCGGTGCGCAAGGCTTCGATTTTTTCTTCGCGGGAAATCGCGGTGTATTCGTAAGGCGTGCCGTAATAACCGGCGTAACCGAGCTGGGCAATCGCGCCATTCAGGCGGCGCAGGGTGTTCTGCGATTGATTGGCAGTGTGGACGATGGCGTTGCAGCCCAGGCGCAATGCGGTCTCGACCGCGAAGCGGGCGATGATCGGTCGCGACAGCGACGAACTGATCGGATACATGCCCATATAACGGGCGTTGGCGCGGATCGCCGGCAACACTGCATCTTCGGCAAACGCTTGCTGGCCGTCTATCACCAGCAGCTCGGCGCCGAAGTGGGCCGTGATCTGCTGCAGATCGGCGGCGTTGACGCCCTCGCCCAGATCTACCGTCAGCGCCGTCACGCGGCAGCCGCTGTCGACCAGGCATTTCAAGGCATAAGTGCTATCCAGTCCACCGCTGAACAAAGTCAGGACATGCTCGCAATGGCCGGCGACCAGTTTCAGGTCGTCGATGCTGCGTATTCTTTTTAGCGGCTCAATCATAGGCGCTCCGGCATTCGAAAAGTGGGGGTGTTTGATTATTTACGAAGCACTGTATTTGTGAAGCACTACAGCAGATAGCGTGAATAAATCGATAAAAATAATCATTCGATGTGGGCTATTATGTTTTATTCCGGCAATTACGATAATCTACGTATTCAGAACAACACTTGTGCGCGGCGGGAACAAATGGGAGCTAATCGATACATCAAGCTGATGCCGGATATGGCGGTGTTTGTGCGCGTGGTGGAGACCGGCAGTTTTTCGACGGCGGCCATGGAGTTGGGCATGACGCCCTCCGCCGTCAGCCGCCAGGTGTCGCGGCTGGAGCAGGCATTGTCGGTCAAACTGCTGGAGCGCACCACGCGCAAGCTGCGCCTCAGCGAATCCGGCAGCGAGGCTTATCAGCGCTGCCTGGAAATGGTGAATGCGGCCAAGGCGACAATGGAGGTCGCCGATAAATTCGTGGCGCTGCCGCAAGGCTTGCTGCGGGTCGGCATGCCGAAAGCTTTCGGCAAATCGGTAGTGACGCCGCTGATACCGGGTTTCCTGGAAAGATATCCGCAAGTCGATGTGCAACTGATTCTGACCGATCGCCATGTCGACCTGATCAACGACGACGCCGACCTGGTGATCCGCATCACCAGCCAGCCGGCCGACGGCCTGGTGGCGCGGCCGCTGATGTCGATCGATCAGGTGCTGTGCGCCACCCCCAGCTATCTGGCCCAGCACGGCACCCCCAAACAGCCGCAAGACTTGTGCAGCCACAGCTGCCTATACCTGGGCGAAAATGCCGGCGACTCCGACTGGCACTTCATACGCCAGGGCGAAACCACCATCATCAAAGTCCGTGGGCGGTATGTGGTCAATCACAGCGAAGCGCGGCTGGAGGGCGTGCTGCAAAACCTGGGAATCGGCTGCCTGCCCTACTTCATCGTGCGCAACGCGCTGGAGCAAGGCTTGGTAAAAGCGGTGCTCACCGATTGGGAGTTCGTCGCTGCCTACCAGGGAACGGCTTTCATACAATACCTGCCGACGCGTTATCTGGCGCCCAAGATGCGGGTCTTCATCGATTACCTGGCGACCCATCTGGAGGCCGATCTGAAGCCCTTGGACCGGCGGCGGCTGGCGGCAGGGAAATAGCAAAGAATGCATAAATCCGCTCTACGCCAAAGCATCCTGGCCGTGGCCAGCCTGATTTGTCTATCTAGCCTGCAGCTCGCCGACTGCGGCGCCCAGCAAGTGCTGATCGATACCGGCCATACCACGGAAAACCCCGGCGCCATCGGCGCCGCCGGCCATCGTGAATTCGATCTGAACCGGCAACTCGCCGTCGCCTTGAGCAAAGCATTAAAAGCGCAAGGACTGGATGTGGTCGACGTCGCGGCGCAAGGCTCGCCGGCCTCATTGCAGGCGCGGACCGAAGCCAGCGGCAGCGCGGCGCTGTTCGTCTCGATCCATCACGATTCGATGCAACAAGCCTGGCTGGACGCCGGCAGAAGCCGGGAATTTTCCGGTTACGCCATATTTGTTTCGGCCAGCAAGCCACAATATGCGCGCAGCCTGGAGTGCGCAAAAAGCATCAGCCGCAAGTTGCTGTCCATGGGCGAACACCCTTCGCTGTATCACGCCACGCCGATTGCCGGCGAAAACCGCCCCTTGCTAGACCGCTCTCTCGGGATTCATCGCTTTGACGATCTGGTGGTGTTGAAAACCGCTGAATCGCCGGCGCTGCTGATCGAGATCGGCGTGCTTGCCAACCCCGATCAGGAAGCGCGCCTGGCGTCGCCGCGGTTTGCCGGGCTGGCCGCCAATGCTATCGCCGGCGGCATCCGCCAGTGCTTGCCTGTAGCGCCCTAGCTATTCAGCGTTTGATTGGGCTAATTCCATAGCGGGTAGCGCTAAATCATGAAATATTTCAGATGTGCAGCTCTGCCCTCCCCCCAATGCTCAATTTTATTAATAAAAAAATAATTCCATCAACTTAAAAAACATGCAATACTGCTATCGCAAATAGTTAAATCTTAGAAATTGCCGGGAGATTCGGTTAAAGTTGGCTACGCTTAACGAGCCCACGGGCCGCCTAAACAACTTCAATCTGCCTTATCTTAAAATCAATTTAACAAGAGAAAATCATGGTCAATTACCTTAATACAAACAATGCTTATTTGTTATCACTGTCAAGGTTCCTATTGTCCTTCCTGATTCTTTTTGCACTGTTTTTCTTGATGATCTCTCTGAAGTTTTCAGCATCATTTGCTTTGGATCATTTGCTGAACAACCCTGGAAAGTGGCTACTACCTATAGCAGCTCCTTCTCTATTAATTGCTTTTAGAGCGAGATCATCATTAAAAAAGAAACTATCAAAAAACGATAGGTAATTTCTTTCTTATCAACAAACCGACGAGGCGATAATGGAAATTCTTTCTTTAAGTGTCATGCGAAAATCGCGGCGATCAAGGAGTGCGGCGGCAATTTGACGCAAACCATGGAATTGATCAACCGCACCAATCTGAAGGTTCTGTGCGGCGACGACGCCATGCTGTTCAACATGCTTTGCCTGGGCGGACACGGCGCGATTTCCGCCGCCGCCCACATCCGGCCGGATCTGTTTGTGCATTTGTTCGAACTGGTGCGCGCTGGACAGATCGGCCCGGCCCGTTGCCTGTTCAAGCAGCTGCTGCCGATGATACAACTACTGTTTTCGGAACCGATTCCTGGCCCGGTGAAAGCGGCGCTGGCCATGCGGGGCCAGATATTGGATGAATTGCGCCTGCCGATAACGCCTATGTCGGCAGCGGGGCGCATCAAGCTGGGCAAGGCGTTGGAAAAACTGAAGACGATCCCGCTTGCCGGAAAAACCGCAAAGTCCGGACGCGCCGCCGGTGAACCAAGAATGCTGGGGCTGGTGAAATGAAGATTTCTTGATCCCGACTGTCTATGACAGGGGGGCGGGGAACGGCTAGATAGCGGACGCATATATAAATGGCAATCAACACTTGCCAAAAATGCCTGATACGTGTCCAATCGCCATATGAAAATTTCCCCTGTACTTCCTATATGGTCCATCGCCGCCCCGGTTGCCGGCTGGCTGCTGCTTGGCGGCGCCAGCTTGAATTTCGGCGGCGCTTATACAATCTTGCTGGTGGCCGGCTTGCTCGGCAGCGTGCTGGCGGCGGTGTATCACGCCGAGGTGGTGGCGCACCGGGTCGGCGAACCTTACGGCACCCTGGTGCTGGCGCTGGCGGTGACCTTGATCGAGGTGGCGCTGATCGTCTCGCTGATGCTGGCCGGCGGTGAAGAAACCATGGGCCTGGCGCGCGACACCGTGTTTGCCGCCATCATGATTATCCTCAACGGCATCGTCGGCATCTGCCTGCTGGTGGGCGCCAGCCACCATAAAGAGCAGAGTTTCGGCTTGCTCGGCGTCAGCGCTTCGCTGGCCACGCTGGCGGCGATCGCGGTGCTGACCCTGGTACTGCCCAATTACACCTCCAGCGCGCTGGGGCCGTTCTACAGCCCGAGCCAGCTGGCGTTTATCGCCATCATCTCGCTGATACTCTACGGTACCTTCGTGCTGGTGCAAACCGTGCGCCATCGCGATTACTTCCTGCCGCAGGAAGCAGTTAGCGATGAAGATGTGCATGCAGCGCCGCCAACGGTCAAAGTGGCGGCAATCAGCGGCGGCTTGCTGCTGGTTTGCCTGGGTGCGGTAGTGCTGCTGGCGAAGTCGCTGGCGCCGACGCTGGAAACCGCCGTGGCAAGCGTCGGCGCACCCAAGACCCTGGTAGGCATCATCATTGCCGCGGTGGTGCTGCTGCCGGAAGGATTGGCGGCGGTGCGGGCCGCCCGTGCCAACCGCCTGCAAACCAGCCTTAACCTGGCGCTGGGTTCGGCGCTGGCCAGCATCGGCCTGACCATTCCGGCGGTGGCGATCGTCTCGCTGACTACCGGCTGGACTCTATCGCTCGGCCTGGATATCAAATCCACCGTGCTGTTGCTGCTCTCGTTCATCGTCGCCACCTTATCGCTCGGCACCGGACGCACCACGGTCATGCAAGGCACGGTTCATCTGGTGATTTTTGCGGTCTATCTGTTTACCACTATCGTTCCCTAGACCGGGTATTTGATTCAGGCTCCGATGGGGCAAAAATCCGGGGCAGCTTAGGCTGCCCGTTTTTTTGCACTAATCAAGATCATTTTCTACACCCGCAATGTGCCACCGCATCATTCAGCACCACGCTGGTGCGTCTGTCCCGCATCAAAATCCGGTCTCACCAAATATGGGCGCCGGCATTCCGGTTAGCGCCAATTTTTCTCCAAATCCAAGTAACTTCCTCTGAAACCGGCGCAAGACGCCGCCCTCCTCACTGGCATGCATTCTGCTAAAGCCTCTGGGTAATCAGCTCATCTCAGTATCAATTTTCTTGCCTGCTTTCTTAGCCCGTGCTTTTTTTCTGTGTTTCTGTTTTTATCGCTCACTACTGGAGGAGAAATTCATGTCACGTCGCACCCTTCTGAAAGCTACCGCGCTCGGCGCTTTCACTCTTGCCGCCAGCGCCTGGCTGCCGTCTGCATTTGCCGCCGACACCATCAAGGTAGGCATCCTGCACTCCCTGTCCGGCACCATGGCCATCTCTGAAACCTCGTTGAAAGATGTGGCTTTGATGGCGATCGAAGAGATCAACGCCAATGGCGGCGTGATGGGCAAGAAACTGGAACCGGTAGTGGTCGATCCGGCCTCCAACTGGCCGCTGTTTGCGGAAAAAGCGCGCCAGCTGGTTGCGCAAGACAAGACATCGGTGGTGTTCGGCTGCTGGACATCGGTATCGCGCAAATCGGTGCTGCCGGTCTTCAAGGAACTCAACGGCCTGCTGTTTTATCCGGTCCAGTATGAAGGCGAAGAGCTGGAGAAAAACGTGTTTTACACCGGCGCCGCGCCGAACCAGCAAGCGATCCCGGCCACTGAATATCTGATGTCGAAAGAAGGCGGCGGCGCCAAGCGCTTTGTGCTGCTAGGCACCGACTATGTGTACCCGCGCACCACCAACAAGATCCTGCGCGCCTTCCTGCACAGCAAAGGCGTCAAGGACACCGATATCGACGAAGTCTACACACCGTTCGGCCACTCCGATTACCAGACCATCGTCGCCAACATCAAGAAATTCTCCGCCGGCGGCAAGACCGCCGTGATCTCCACCATCAACGGCGACTCCAACGTACCGTTCTACAAAGAACTAGGCAACGCCGGCCTGAAAGCCACGGATGTACCGGTAGTAGCGTTCTCGGTAGGTGAAGAAGAACTGCGCGGCGTCGACGCCAAGCCGCTGGTAGGCCACCTGGCCGCCTGGAATTACTTTGAATCGGTAAAGAACCCAGTCAACACCGCCTTCATCAAGAAATGGAAAGCCTACGCGCTCGCCAAGAAACTGCCGAACGCCAGCACCGTAGTCACCAACGACCCGATGGAAGCCACCTATGTCGGCATCTACATGTGGAAACAAGCCGTAGAAAAAGCCAAATCCACCGACACCGACAAAGTCATTGCCGCCATGTCCGGCCAAAAATTCAAAGCC
>NZ_JAGQEG010000042.1 GCF_018305005.1 Collimonas silvisoli | reverse complement strand
GGCACCGTGCGTTTGGCCAGTTCGCTGACAATATCCTGTTCGCCAATGGACATGATTTGCGGAAACCGATGGCGAAGATGCCCCATCCAGTCGATGGCCGCCGTCACAAAAGCTTCGGTGCTGAGCATCTTGTCGCCTATCTGCGCATCAAATAGCGCGTTGGCGGATTTGATAATTTCCTTCGGCGTATGCGACAGCTTGCCAGTCTCGATGATCCGTGCCTCGTTAACGCGCAACAATCCCATGTGATAGCCTTCGGCGTGCCCCGTGGCGCGCGACAGGCTGCCGACATCGTTGTAAGAAGACGACTCGGCTAGTTGGCTCAACGTCACATAGACACGCATCAGATTGCTCAACAGCGCCTGCCAGGTATGCAGCGGCAAACGCGCTACCCATAACTGCTTCACCCGAGACCGTGCCAGAGTCTGTAACTGCGCGCCGTCGTCATTTTTCACCTCCAATTTCTCCAGACTTTCCCCGATGTAGTGGAGCAGACTCCTTGCGGATTTCCCGGAAAATTCCATGAGCATATTGCGCACCAGGGTCCACGCAACGGTGTGCGACAGCTGCGCTCGCAGGAAACGCGTTTTAGGGCGATCGCGGTCGGACAAACTGACCTCTCGGATTTCGAGCGCATCGGCCGGGTAGGCAAATACCTCCAATTCCTGCTCGTCGCGGCCATCAACCTGAACCGGGAGCTTTTCGAGAGTGCCGGTACCGGTAAGCTCGAACGGTGCAACATCGACATTGGCAACGAAATTGGTCGCGATGTCAGATGGAATCTGCATCGAATGCTCGCCCGCGATGTTGCCCTTGGCCAGATATAAATTCGGCATGGGACGTGTCTTGAAGTTAGGTTTTACATGCCCGAAACGCACAAGCAGCTCACTGACCGACGTCGCCCCCAGTTCTTCCGCGGTTTTTTTTGGGATTTTCCTGAGCAGCACCGGTCCCGTCAATTGCTCGCCAACCTGCGCCATCAACGCCGGGAAGACTTGCTGCAGAGCTGCCATCCAGTGCCGAATCGAAAATGAAGCGGCCTCCGCCCCCAGAGACGGATTGAAGGCGATATCCAATAAACTTCCGCACGCCTTGGTTAAAGCGTCGATCCGGTCCGGGTCATCGATCACCTGATCGCCTGCCGCCTCGACCTGGGCGGCGCTGAGCAAAGCAATTGCATGCGATTCGCCATGGCCCTTGGGCGAGCCTTTTCTGAACGTGGCGGCACGGCTCGCCTGATAGATCTGCGTATAGATCACCACCAGCCGGCTGAGCAACTGCTGCCAGACAAATACCGGGAGACGGCCACGCTCAAAAGCCTCAGGGATTCTAGCTACCTGCTGCAACAGGGCATCCACACTCTCTGATTGCTCCATTTCCGCAATCCGGTCGATGTCATGAAACAAAAATTCGGCCACTTGACGCACAGTGCGCCCATTCTGGGTCATCAGGGTATGGCGCAGCAGCACCCACGCGACGGTATGCGATTCCTGTTTAGCGCCGAAACGCGTATCGGGACGATCCTTGTCGCCGACATTGACGTCGCTTACCAGCAAATCGTCGGACAAATATTGATGCTCCGAACCTTTTGCCGACTCGCCTTGCGCGATAGGCACCAGCGCAACCTGCGAACCAAATTCGCTCGTCATGTGAATGTCGTACTCCTGCTCGTCTTCGTCCTGCCCGATCAGGTCTGCCTGCTCCGCCTGGCTGAAAGCGAAATCAAGAATCTCCTCGTCAAATCCCTGCTCCAGAAACTGCTCGATGCCGCCCTCGTCCATGTCAACATAGTCGCCAGAATCCGGCGGCTCTTCGACAATCCCCTTCATGCCGACATCGATAGTGCGCCGCTTCAGCGCCGCTTCTTCATCCTGGTCAAACGGCAGCAGTCCGTCGGCGGTCTGGTGCAGATAGACAATATGACCGTCGTCGACGCGTCGTACCGCAATGTAGCCGGGCGCTGCCAGGACAAAATCATATATAAGCCCGGTTTCAAGGTCCGTAAACTTTCCCGCCGCCTCTTCGTCACGCGCGAAGACGGCCTGAATCGGTGCCGCATTGCCCGCAGCAACCTGTGCGGCATGTGGTTCTGCCGGATTGCTCCGGCCTGCAGCCGGGACGAAGCGGTTAGCCCGCTCTCCCATGACGTCGGCTTCGCGTTCCAGAGCACGGTCATTATTGATCGCCATGCCTTTGGCTTGCATCGTCGGCTTGACCCTGCCGCACGCCTGTTGCACCAGATGCCAGGCTTCATGCGGCAAATGCCGCTCCTGCCCCGGTCCCAGATGGATCACGCTACCTTGCGCATACGCCAGCGCCTTTATTTGTGCCGGGCTGGATGAGTTGTAATGCACCTTGATATGATCTAACGCGACGCCGGACAACTGCTCCACGCCCGTCTTGAGATGGTCCGGCAAGCCAGTACGATTTTCAGGTTTGTGCACCGCCGCTTCGTCGGCGCCACGCCGAATCGGACTCGTCGCGTAATGATAGTCACCCATGACGGTCAACGAATCGTCGTTGACAACCGCTGGCGGCTCAAGCGCCGCAGGAGCACTTTCCTTACCCGACAGGTGACGACGATGTGAGGCTGGGCGTGGCGGTTCGTTCGCTATTTCAGACATCGTACTTACTCTCCCTCTTTCTAGTGCAGTCAGTTATGCCGGTCTAACAATAGTCCTGGAGACGGCAGTTGGCCCCGCACGAGTGTGCGTTTTTGTTCGATGGGATGCTTCACCAGTGCCGGGTTGCGCGGATCGGGCAAGATCCGCGCAACCTCCTTGAGCAATCCAAGCTGCCTGTAGAAATCCGGATTAAATGAGAAAAAGCCGAATTATTTGAGAACTTAAAAACTAAGAATTCTGCTAATCGCTATTAGCGAGCGCTTCAAGCGCAATCTGAGCGCATACGCGTTACGACAAACTCGCTTCGCGCTTTGCTTCATTCGTGGCGCTCGCGGCTTTGGCATTTTGGTTGAAATAAATGTCAACACACCTGGTAAATCTTACAGTTGCGTTAAAAAGTTGCCTCAGGTCTAATGTCTAGCCAGCCATTCGTTGCTTGTGGGCAATGATCGGAAGGTCGGATTTGGTTAACTCTATGAACTTTCACTTTATGAGGATAGAACCATGAGCAGCGAACTAAAGTACGCGAACGCCCAAATATCGGTCTCAAATGCCGCTGTTGCCCAACAAATTATTGTTGAGCTGCAGCCCAAGCAAGCCAACGATAAAATTTCGTGGAGCACCGGCGACCCGGCCAAAACGGAGGCCACTGGTATTCAGATCAAGACTACAGGCGGCGTTGCGGTACCGCTCACGCAGTTTAGCGTTAACGGCTTGCTGATCACCCTCAATATTGGCGGCGACAGTACCGGCACCGTGTCTTTTAACTTGTCTTCCTTCCTGGTTGCGAATATCAATTTGTCTGAATTCAAGATCAAAACCACTAACGATGGCTCGCCGGTGGTGACATTCAATTTTTCCGGCTATGAATCGACCACACTCAGTCAAACTTTCGTCACTTTGGATTGGCCGACACCGTAAGCCGATTGCCTGATAGCGCTGCCATGCATGAGTGCCCGTCTTGTGCGGACACTCATTCGTTTGTCCGGGAGAGAGGAGTCTATTGTGGAGAAATATTCGGTTACTTTTAGCTTTGAAGTACCTGACAGCACCATACCTTTGAATGCGGTGTTGACGATTGTCGACAGCAGCACCATCTCGCTTAGCGCCGGCCAGATTCAGATTCAACCCTATAACAGCAGCGAATATACGCCGCCGCTGAAGTATCTGAATGTCAAGGAAAAAAGCATCAATCTGCTTGCGGGTCCCAATCCCTCCGGCGATACCCAGGGTGTCAAGGTCATGGTGCCTGTGATCCCGGGCGGCGCTAGCATGAAGGTGAATTTTACCTATTCGGACGTGACCGTGATCGGGTACTACAGCGTATCGGGTGGCAGTTCGGGCCAGCTTAACGTTGGCGATACCACGATTTCGTTTTCGAGCTGACTGTCGTCGACATGGATGACATAAAGAAAAGCGGCACGTCGAAGGTGCCTGAGAAAGCAGCCAAGCCTGATCAGGCAGGAGCCGGCGCTACGCCATTGCCGCAGGCGGCTGCACCAGCCGCAGCCTTAGAGGCAGCAGCGCCAACGCCCGCGCCGGCATCGGCCGCACCGGATCCAGAGGCGAAACCGCAAGCCGCTGCGCCGGTTCCGAACACGGAGCTGCTCCTGCTCCGGGTGCAGCAGGAGCAAGCGGCGTCGATGATGGCGCAGATCAAGAGCGAAGCCGAGGCGCTTTCGCCCGAGGAGATGCGGCACCTGCATTCGCATTTGCTGGCAAATCCCATGCATGCGCTCAATGAGACCTGCTTCAAGGAGGTCGATACCTTTCGGCAAATGAGTCTCACTTTCAGCAATCTGCGTGCCAACAGCAAAGCATTTTTATCGATCCGCCAAGACCAAAAGGCGATCTGGAGCGAGGGCGGCGAAAATAGCCGGATGGTGGGTTTGAGCTTCGCGGCCGGTACCGATCCCGCTCTTTATCTCCGTAGTTTCCTGATTAATGCGCGCGAGATGATCCTGGAAACCTATCAGGATTGCAGCGAGATCAATATCAACCTTTATGTACGTACCGATCAACTGCATTTACAGGGCCGGGTCGATTTGCCGCCCGGAGCAAGCGTGACCCTGCAGTCGCGCTGCGACCGCAGCAGTATCGTCGGTTTGAGTTCGTTCGGGGTGGATCTGGAGTGATGTCTGGGTATCGCGCCGCGGTTGCCGCGGGCGAATGGGATCGCGGTAAAACACCAAAAGGTTATCGATGATTCAAGAGCTAATGCCGGTTGTGTTGATATTCAATAATGTCGCGCCCAATTCCAATATCAACTTCACGTTTACAACGTTGGGTGCGAGCTGGTCCCTGGGGGCGCTATCGGGCGACAGCATGGGCTTTACCGTGGCAGCCCAGAACGCCTCGGGGCAGCCGCAATCCTGTATCCAGAAAATCGAATTCAACGAAGGAATGCTTGCCATCCGCACCTCCAGCGACAACAGTTCGCTGGGCGCGTTTACGATGACCCTGTTCCTGCGCGTGACGCCCGGCGTCGATTATTTGCAGGGCTATTGCACACTCAATAACGACGCTACGGTAATGGCGTTTTTCGGGGCGCAGCGCGGGATGGAGTGGCGCAACGGACGCATCAGCGCGGTGCTGCGCAATCCGGAAAGCAATACCCGTGGCGTACTGGTTACCGTCCAGGGCGCCGCTCCCGGCAACAGGATCAGCCTGGAACTCTCGACCAAGAAGGGCCTGGGCCTGGCGACCTGGAGTCTGGGGCCGATATTTTCCGAAGCGGGGGGTATCCGGATGGCCAGTGCCAAAGGTTCCGTGCCGCTGGCTTCCCTGACTTACAACAGCCGCCAAATCGTATTCGAGACCGCAAAAAATACAAGTTCGGCCGAGACCCTGGATTTCTTCTTGCTGGCTTATATTATCTGGGAGCCGATCGATTTGCCTTACATTTACCTCAAGACGACTTGCGACAGCAATGTCAGCCTGTATGCGCATGTCGGCAACCGGCAGCCGCAACTCGTGAGTCAGACCGACACCGTTTTCACACTCTGAGGAAGCATCCGGAAATGGTCGATAACGGTCAGATACTGCGCTGCGTCAGCGAATCGTTGCGATCGTTGATTCGCGATCATATTGCGGAATTGCGGCCCGAGTCGGCGGTGGTGTTCGACTCACCCGCGGAGATCGACAGCCAGGGCGAGACCCGGCTGTCGCTGTATCTTTATAACCTGGAAATCAATCCCTACCTGCGCAATTTGCCGCCGACCCTGACTCGTCGGCAGGGCGCCGATGATGCACGGAATTCGCTGGCGGTGACGCCGCCGCCACTGGTGGCCGATCTGCTGTACATGATGGTGCCTTACGCCCGTTCCGCCGAGCTGGAACTGGTGCTGGTGGACAAGCTGGTCAGGCTGTTTCACGAAATACCTGCGCTGTCCGGAGAATGGCTGCATCCGGTATTGAAGCAAAGCGGCAATGAGGCGATTCCGATCGTGCCCGACACCAGCTCGATCGCGACGCTGCACAATATCTGGAGCGGGTTTCCGAACAAAGCCTACAAACTCACCAAGCTCTATATGTTGTCGCCGGTGCGGATTCCGTCCACCGATGCATGGCAAAGCAATATGGTCATCCAGGGCGATTTGCACGCGGAGCAGCGGCCGCTCGACGGCGTTCTGCACAAGGGCGCAACGTGAAGCTCAGCGCGGTGGTGCAACTGATCGACGGCTTCAGTCTGCAGCCTGCGGTGGGCGTCGCGGTACGGTTTTTGCTCAACGACAAGCCGTATCTGCCGCTGAGCAAGGCACAGGCCTTTTACGCGTTTAGCGACCTTGACGACGGCGCGTATCAATTGACGATCCTTTGCGAGAATCATGTCTTCTTCGATCAACGGATTGCATTGCAAGTGCCGCTCCGCGAGCCGTTGGCTGACGCCATCATCGCCTGCACATTGGCTCCAAGCCCGCTCTATCCCTATCCGGAAGGGACAACCCTGATTCGCGGGCAAATTTTCCAGGTCGACGCACAGCGTCGACCCGTGCCCGGCGTCGACGTCGCCGCCAGCTATCAGAATGTACGCGCCAGGCCAAAGCGTCAAACCACCCGGTCATCCGATTATGGACGTTACGACGGCCGTTACGCGCTGGCCCTGACCGGCAAACTGGCGGCGCACACCGCCGTCGACCTGAATTTTAGCAAGGCTGGATTTGCAAACGTGCGGAAGCAGTTAAGTGTGCAGCCGGGTACCACGCAGTGCGTCGACATTGAAATAAGTTAATCCATAAGGAAAGAACTATCTTGGCCACCTATAATCATCCCGGCATTTACATCCAGGAAGTGCCGAGCACCCGCAGCATTCAAGGCGCATCCACCTCGACCGCGGCCTTCGTCGGCGTCACCGAAACCGGTCCGTTCATGCAACCGACGCTGATCACGAGCTGGAATGCGTACCAGCGCCAGTTCGGCAACCTTGCCTGGTATGCGATGGTGTCGTGGTCAGTCTACGAGTTTTTCAACGAAGGCGGCACCGCCTGCTACATCGTGCGCGCCACCGACAGCGCCAACGCCAAGGCTGCGACCGGCAAGGCCTCGCCCCTGGTCTTCAGCGCAGTCACGCCCGGAACCTGGGGCAATGTGTTGAACATCATGATCAGCAACGGCAGCGCGACCGATCCGACGGTGAAGTCGCCGCCGCCCACGCCGGTATTCAACGTCACCATTCTGGTCGACGCCGCCGTGATCGCAACGACCACCGCCACGATGCCGAATCAGTTGTTGCAGCAATACGTACTGGAAAACAACCTGTCGCCGAAAACCATCAACAGCAAGCAGTATTACGTGCTGGAACAGTTCAACGGCTTTACCGCCAACAGCTTGACCAGCATCGCCGATCAACCCAGCCCGCTGGCGGCCAAGATCAACAGCAACTCGATGTTCGTGCGCCTGCCGGTCAGCGCCAGCGCGACCACAGGCACGCGTCCGCCTAACAGCGGCCCGACCTTGTTTACCGGAGGAACCGCTCCGGTCTATGACCTGAATGCGGCTACCGATCTCCTGGCCAAGGTGCAGGGGCTCAGCCTGCTATCGGTGCCGGACACGGTGACCGCCACCGATAACGGCGGAAAACCGTCGCAGTCGCTGCAAGGCCAACTGATCAATCTGGGGTTGGGGTTTTGCGAGAAATTGCGCAGCCTGTTTTATGTCATCGATCCGCCGTTCGGCCTCAACCTTCAGGATATGCTGTCGTTCAAATCGGGGCAGGGCACCGCTCCCAACGGCAATCCCAATGCCCTCAATTCCGACTTCGGCGCGATTTATTATCCCTGGGTCTATATCTATAACCCGATTGCCAATGCCAATGTGCCGATCCCGCCGTCGGGGCCGGTGCTGGGACGCTACGCGTATACCGACACCAATGTCGGCGTCTACAAGTCGCCGGCCGGGGTCAGCGACGGTGCGTTGATGACGGCGGTCTTGCTGGATCAATCGATCACCGACGCCGATCAGGATCAACTCAACCAGGAAGGCATCAACGCGATCCGTAATTTCATCAATTACGGCAACGTGATCTGGGGCGCGCGCACGCTCGCGCTCAATACCGAATGGACCTACATCGCCGTGCGCCGCCTGTTCATCTATGTCGAGCAGAGCCTGAAACAAAGCTTGCAGTGGGTGGTGTTCGAGCCTAACGACCAGCAACTGTGGTCGTCGGTCACGCGCGACATCAGCGCTTTCCTGACGACTTTGTGGCAACAGGGCGGCCTGTTCGGCGCCACTGCTTCGGAAGCGTTTTTCGTGACGTGCGACGCGTCCAATAACCCGCCCGAAACCCGCATGCTGGGGCAGTTGTATATCGACATCGGCCTGGCGGCGGTGTACCCGGCCGAATTTGTCATTATTCGCATGACGCAGAAGACCAGCGCGCCGGACTCCGGAAACTGATTCCATGTCCACATCAAACGTGCACTTGGTTGTCGGCGCCTGCCTGACTGGCGCAATGCCTGCAGGCCCGCGCCGCGTTCGCATTTGATTTGGAAATGGAATGACCAACTTAATGACGACTGATTGCGGAGAACAACTATGGCAACGACATTAACCGATCCCTACCGCGGTTTTCGCTTTCGGGTGGAAATAGCGGGCATCCAGATTGCCGCGTTTTCCGAGGCAAGTGTGCCCGACAGCACGGTGGAAACGGTGGAATATCGGGAAGGCACCGATCCGGTGTACAAGCGCTCGTTTTCGGGCTTGACCAGCTACGGCAAGCTAAGCCTGAAAAAGGGCCTGACCGACTCGATGGATCTGTATAACTGGTATCAACTGGTCTCGTCGCAAGGCTCCGGCGCCAAGGGTGCGCAAAAGAACGTGTCGCTGATTCTGATGGACGCCGGCGGCGTCGACAAGGCCCGCTGGAACATCATCAACGCCTGGGCCAGCAAATACGAAAGCACCGGCCTCAACGCCGCGAGCAGCGAAGTGATGGTCGAGACGTTTGAATTGACGATGGAATACATGACACGCGTGTCGTGAACGAAGGGGCAGGCTGGGATGGTGCTCCAGCCTACAAGGTCGATATGAGTAATCAAGGAGTAATCAGCATGCACGTCATCAGTATGGAAAAGGAATTCACCCTGCCGATCGGCTATCGCGACAGCGACGGCACATTGCATCGCACAGGCGTGATGCGGCTGGCCACCGCCGGGGACGAGATTTTGCCGTTGAAGGACCATCGGGTGCAAAGCAATCCGGCCTATCTGATCGTGATCGTCCTGTCGCGCGTCATCGTCCGGCTCGGCAGTCTGGACATGATCACCACCAAAGTGGTCGAAGAATTATTTTCGGCGGATTTTTCCTTCTTGCAGAGCCTGTACAACAAGATCAACCAAGTCGGCGGCGAAGACAACGTGCTGCAGATGGAGGCGCAGGGCGGATTGGGAAAGCCGGACTCCCCGCAGTTGCCGACCAGCTTTACGCAGAGATAGCCTTCGTCGCCTATCACTTTCACTGGTCTTACGGGGAGATCCTGGCAATGGAACATGCCGAGCGGCGCCGCTGGTGCGAGGAAATCAGCAAAATCAACAAAGTGATGAATACGGACGAACGGCAAAAAAACGGGAGTAGCTTAGAACTTGCGGGAAGGAGTTGAGCGCAGCGGTACTCCGTCCCAGGCAGATCGGAATGGCGGCATAGGAGGATACAATGGTAATAGGCGTCAATGCAGGAGTCGGCTTTGCCCAGCGCCAACTGGGACTGCGCATCGATCCGTTCAAGTCCTACAATTTTTTTGTGGAAGTGGAAGGCATCCTGGTCGGCGGCTTTATGTCGGTGGATGGACTGGAATCCAAAACCGAGGTAAAAACCGTGCGCCAGGGCGGCGTCAATGACACCGAGTACAAATTGCCGGGACAAATCACCTACAGCGACCTGGTGTTAAAGGCCGGGATCACCTTCCTCGATCCAATGTGGCTCTGGTATCAATCGACGCTTTCGGGCGCGATCAAGCGTAAGAACGGTTCGATTTTCATTCTGGACGATCAGGGCATTCCCAGCGTCTGGTGGGATTTCTATAATGCGTGGCCGGTGCAGTGGCAAGGGCCGAGCCTGGACGCGAGCCAGAATCTGGTCGCCAGCCAGAGTTTTACGCTGGCTCATGAAGGCATCAAAAAGAGCCTCGGCAGCGCCGCCTATTCCGTCGCCAAGGGATTGCTGTAATGGCGATGGCGCCAGTCAGCGGCAAGGCCATGCAGTTGCTTTGCGCAAGCGGCGCGCAGCGCTTTCACGCCGGGCGCGGCGCACCCGCTTTGCAGTCCGGCATGTCCGGGGCCGGCGCTCATCTTGCGTTTCTGATGCGCGCCAAGGCGCCGCCGACTACCCGCATTTCCTATTACATCCAGCGTGTGCATCTGTTGCAACAGTGGATGCGCGCGATGGCGCGCGATCGCGGCCGCAAGCTGCAGGAATCGTCGTCCGCCATGGCCCGCAGCCCGATGCTGCTGCGTCTGTCGTTACAGGTTACCCCGCAGCAGGTCCGGCTTTTGCATCGGATCGTGCAGGCTGGGCGGCAGCCGTCGCCGGGCGTGCAGGAGCGCATCGAACGCATGTTGCAGATTCTGGCAGGCAAGCGGGATCTGTCGCGTGTGCATGCACGCAGTGCGCAGACGTTTTGGCGGCGGAGCAGGTCGGCAGCGGCATGCATCCAGGTTAAATCGGACGGCGAAACGCCAGGTCCAGGGTGGCCGAATGCGGGAACCGGTGCGCGACAAAACGGTTCGATGCGGCCGCGGCATGCGCAGCGATTTATTCATGCGGTGCAGCTACAGCCGCAGTTACCGGCATTTCAGAATGTGAAGTCACGGTCCGTCATAGGAAAAAACATGGCATTTCTAACGAGAATGTCAGTGCTTCAATCCCGGCAGTTTCCGGTCCGGCGGCAATCCCTGGCAGGCGAGCGGGCTTTCCGAGTCACCGCTGCGACGATTGCGCGGCGGGATGCAGATGCCGGAATCACCGCGCCGCGGGCAGCCGGCTCGCCAGGCTTGCAGCGGATCGCTGCGCGGCTGGAGGAGATCGCTGCCGCCGCGGCCGGCCATGCCGCAGCGTCGCCCGCAGTTGCGCCGACGGTGTTGGCGCACTATCACGCACCGCATCCGGCCACGCGCATCCTGCGCGAAGCCGGACGCGCGGCCGGGACCGATCTTCAAAATCGGATTGACACCCGGATTCAGACGCAGGTGCAAAGCCTGGAACGGAAAGTGCAAACCAGGGTGCTGCACGAGATCGTGCATAGCAGCCACACCCAGGAGCAGTTGCGCCGCGTGATGACGGACTCGCTGTTGTCGCCGCAAATGCTGCATGCGCTGGCCGATCGCATTTATGTCGCGGTAGAGCGGCACAGCGCCACTGAACGTTATCGACGAGGAGCAGACTGATGCTGGAGATGGCAAAAATCGTTGTGCAGCAAACGCGCGAAGAAATTCCCGTGATGTACAACCCGATCGAACTGTCGCTGAACAAAACCGTCATGGTGCAGGGAGAGGGTTCCAACATCCAGTTTCAGCGGGTCAATAACGACGATCTGACGGTATCGCTTTTCTTTGACACCTACGAAAGCCAGATTGACGTGCGCAGCAAGACCAACAAGATCGCCGCGCTGACCGTGCCTAGCGTCGGCACCAATGTGCGCAAGGAACCGCCGGTAGTGGTCTTCACCTGGGCCGGGCCGCTGTATACCGGCATCATCGTCAAGCTCGACCAGAAGTTCACGATGTTTCTCAGCTCCGGCATTCCGGTGCGGGCCGAGCTGTCGGTGACGTTCAAATCGGTGTTGACCGAGGAAGAGGATCTGCAATCGCGCGGCTATTTCAACTGCCGCCAGTTGTGGCAGGTAAAGCAAAGCGACCGCTTGTACCTGATTGCGCAGGATGCGCTGGGCGATCCCAATCAATGGCGTCTGATCGCCGAATACAACGACATCTACGACCCGCTCAATTTTCCGCAGCGCAAAGACATCGGCCGCACGCTGGTGATTCCCGATGTGCACGCCGACGGCGCGAAAGGATTGGTCAATGCTTAACGTCCAGACCGGCGCCTTCAGGATACTGAAAAACAGGTCGGCGCTGCCGATCTCGGTGGTGGCGGCGATCCATAACGTGCGGGTTCAGGATGAGATCAACGTCCCGGCCATGTTCAGCTTCAGCCTGAATATGATGTCGTCCAGCGGCGGCTGGCAGGACGTCGATCTGGATGTGTTCAAACCGGGCGACGAGATCACCATTTTTCTCGGGCTGGACAGCCTGGAGCAATTGATCAGCGGCGATATCACGGCGATCGAACCGAACTTCAGCACCACTTCATCGTCGGCCACGATCCGCGGTTTCGACCGCATGTACCGGCTCAAGTTCGGCACCCGCATCAAGACCTATGAAATGCTCAACGATAATGAAATCGTCACCGACGTTGCGAAAGCGTCCGGCCTGTCGGTCAAGCTGGCCGGCAGTCCGAGCACGATCAATAAATACGTGCTGCAAAACAATACGTCCAATTACAAATTCCTGATGGGCCGTTGCAAGCAACTCGATTACGAACTGCTGATGGCCGACACGACGCTGGTGTTCCGCCCCTCGGCCGAGGGCAACAGCCCGGTCAAGACCCTGCAATTTCCGCGCGATGTGAACGACGTGAACCTGAACTTGAAATTGCCGACCATGGGCGAGACGGTGACGGCGGTCGGTTACGACGTCGAAACCAATCAGATCATCAAGGCCGTGGCTTCTTCCGGCACGCCGCAGGACAAGATGGGGGGAACTGAAACCGGCTATCAGGCGGCGGACGATTTTCCCAGTTCCGGCATTACGCTGGAGTGTCCCAACATCAGTGATCCGAGCGCGTTGCAAGCCGTGGCGGACGCCCAGTTCCAGAGCAATCTGAAGGACTTTATCGAAGGCGGCGCCAGCCTGGTCGGCGACAGCCAACTGGTGGCCGGCGTCAACGTCAGGCTCACCGGCTTGAGCCAGCGATTCGACGGGACGTATTACGTGACCTCCAGCACCCACAGCTATGACGACAGCAGCGGCTATAAAACCGATATCAAGATAAGAAGGACGGGCATATGAGCGAACTCTCCCACGGCGTGACGATTGGCACGGTCAGCGATACCAAGGACGAGAAAGGACTGGGGCGCATCCGCGTCACATTTTCTTTGAGCGGGCAGAAAATCGACTCGGATTGGGTGCAGATCGTGAGTTTTTTTGCCGGCCAGAACTACGGCGCATTTTTCCTGCCCCAGGTCGGCGATTCGGCGCTGCTGGCGTTTGCCGACGGCGACCCCAGCAAGCCCTACGTGCTGGGTTTCTTGTGGAACGGCGTGCAAAAGCCGCCGGTCGAGAGCGCCAGGCAGCAGGACGTGCGGATCATCAAGACCAAGCTCGGCAAGACCATCATGCTGGACGACTCCAGCCAGGGAAAGATCACCATCGTCGACAACAAGAACAACCAGATCGAAATCGACACCGCCAATAACAAAATCAGCATCAGCAGCCAGGGCGACCTCAACATCAGCGCCAAGGGCAAGCTGACCATCAGCGGCGCGCAGGTTGTGGTGCAGAACACCACCGGCAGCGTCAAGGCGGAACTATCCGCCGACGGGATGCAGTTGAGCGGGGCGCGGAGCATGAAATTGCAGGCGGCGATGATTGATATCAACTGATTGAACTGATTGCGGGACAGAGTTTAAGAACCACCGTAGCGTGGCGCGTTACTCGGTCCTCAACTGATCGGAAATAACGTTTGAACCACAACGAAACGCGATCGAAGGAAGAAACATGGGAATGGCCGCAGCAAAAACGGGCGACAGCATTGTCAACGCCGCCGATATCCATATCGTGCTGGTGCCGAGTCCGGGCGGCCCGGTGCCGACCCCGCAACCGTTCCCGTTCAACGGCAAGATCAGCATGAACACCAGCCTCAACGTGCGCATCAACGCCAGACCGGCCGCGACCGTCGGCTCGATGGCGAACAATATCCCGCCGCACATTCCGACCACCGGCACGTTTCAGATACCGCCGACCAATCTGGGGCGCGTGATGTTAGGCAGTCCGACGGTGCGGATCAACGGCAAGGGCGCGGCGCGCGCCGGCGATATCTGCGAAACCTGCCACGATATCCCGCCCGCCGGACCGCAGGGGCCGCCGCCGACGGTGCAGGTACTGGGCATGCCCACCGTGAGGATCGGCTAGCCATGGTCAACAATCCCGACTTTCTCGGTCAGGGCTGGGCGTTCCCGGTGCATACCAGCGGCGGACGGGTGGTGTTTGCCGCCGATGCGGAGGATATTGCGCAGGCGATCCTGATCATCCTGCAAACCGCGCCCGGCGAGCGCGTGATGCTGCCGGGCTTCGGCTGCCGCATCAACGAACTGGTGTTTGCCGAAGGCAATGCGACCGCCACCAGCCTGGCGCAGCTCTATGTCAAGCAGGCGCTCGACCGCTGGGAGCCGCGCATACAGGTGACGTCGGTGACGGCGATCGTGACGCCGCAGGAGCCGAATTATTTGCAGATCTCGCTTGAATACGTGATCCGCGCCCGCAATCAGCCGGCCAATCTGGTTTACCCGTTTTTTCTTAAATGACTTCTTATAGGACTTACGCAGCATGGACATGCAAGTGATCGCCAATCGCATTCAGGAATTGAAAAACAATCTCAGCGCCGGACAGGAACAATTACGCGTGCTGGAAGAAAAGAAGCGGGATTTGCAGGCCACTCTGATGCGCATCAGCGGCGCGATCCAGGTTCTGGAAGAGCTGCAGGCCGAACAGGAAAACGCTTCGTAGCCGCGACCGATGACCAATCCGACACTTGATTTCCGCAGCGCCGAGCAATTTTATTTGCAGGCGCTGGCGCTGGCCAACGTTTACGCGCCGGAATGGGCGGACTATTGGCCGACCGCCGTCCCCGGTGCGCAAGATGTCGATCAGGACCCGGGCCTGGTGCTGCTCAATCTGTTTGCGCAACTGGCCGACTACACGGCGAAAATAGAAAACCAGATGCCGGAACAGCGCCGGTTGGGTTTTTTCAAATTCATGAACATGCAACTGCGCCCGCCGCTGCCGGCGCAGGCTCCGCTGCATTTTTCGCTGAAATCCGGCCAGCCGCCGCAACTGCTGCCGGCGCAGACGCCGGTGCTGGATGCGGCGCAGCAGCAAATCCGCTTTCAGACCAACCAGGACTTGTTGGTGCTGCCGGCCGTGATGAGCGCGGCCATGACTATCATTCCGGCGCAGGATCAGTTCATCGATGCGATGCCGGTCCTGCTGGGCGATCAGGCGAGCCAGAGCGGGACGCCGATTTTCGTTGCCGACCAGGCCATCGACCCGGCCGAGCAAGCGCTTCCCCACTGGTTCATGATGGGCGACCCCGAGCTATTCAAGCCCGACGATGCGCTGCAAAGCATCACCGTCACATTGACCGGCAAGCAGTTGTATCCGGAATATTTCGACCAATGGTTCGACGGCGCGCTGACGCCGCTGACGGCGCAGTTGATCGAATCGTCCGATAACCGGGCGCTCGATATCGTGCTGACCAGGACGCCGACGGCGCAGGCGCTGACCATTTCGCAAGTGCAGCAGGAACTCTACGATCAGGACGATCCCGACGCCGGTTTCGATGCCGCGCCCGATGCCCGGCAGGACCAGACGCCGGAATACTGGTTGCTGGTCAAGCCGGGGCCCCAAGTCAAGGTGCTGGCCTCGCTGGCGCAGCAATTGCCGGTGATTACCGGTCTGTCCTGCAGCTTCAAGGGCCATAAAATCCAGCCGCAGCAGGCAGCCTATAACGTCGTGTTGCTCGACATTACCAACAGCGCCTATCCGTTTAGCGAGACGCCGCAAAAGAACGACGCCTTTTACCTGCGCTCGGACAGCGTGTTTGCTAAAACCGGGGCCATTGTTACGCTGTTCTTTGCGCTCACCGCGGTCAAGCGCACTTTCCCGGCCAAACTGAACTGGCAATTCTGGGACGGCAAGCAGTGGCAATCCTTCAATCAAACCTCGACCGATGTCAGCACCTACCAGTTCGTCGATACCACCAGCAACCTGCAGTACGACAATCCGGACGGCGCTACCTACATCCAGTTTCAATGTCCGGCCATGGGTAAGAATACGGTGGCAGGCAGCGAAGGGCTGTGGATACGGTCGGTGATCGCCGAGGGCGGTTACGGGCAGGAGGGCGGATTTGCCACCACCAGCGTCAACGCCACCATCGACGCCGTTCCAGACAGCATTCTGAATACAGAGCAAAAGCAGAACGTCAGCAACTACCTCAACAATGTGGCCGGCGTTAATTTTTCCTACACGTTCACGCATACCGATTATTACCCGCCTTATATTCAATCGCTACAGATTACCTATACCTATTCGGCCAAGCCGGCCAGTTTCTGGAGCTATAACGCGTTTTATCTGAGCCGCTTCCTGTTCAGCCCGTTCAAGCCGGTGGATGAAAAGCTGACCGGTTTCTATTTCGCGTTTGCGCCGGAGGAGTTCGGCGGCATGAGCGTCGGCAACAAGCTCGCGCTGTACTTTTACCTGCAACAGGAGCAGGCCGCGCCGGGCAGCAAATTGCGCTGGGAATACAACGATGGCCAGCAGTGGCAGGCGCTGGCGGTGGACGATGCGACCTACGGCCTGTCCCGGTCCGGTGTGGTCGGCTTCACGATCCCGGCCGCGATGCGGGAGGCGTATCTGTTTTCGCAAACGGCGTATTGGTTTCGCGTCATCAATCCGCACGTCGGCCGCACCATCCGGGTCTATGGGATTTACCCGAACACGGTGATGGCCAGCAATATCACCAGCGTGTCCGACGAGGTGCTGGGGACGAGCAACGAGCAGCAATTCCAGACCTTCGTCCTGAATTACAAGCCGGTGCTGGCCAACCTGGCGCTGGTTGTGATCGAGTCGCTCGGGCTGGAAGCGGCGTCCGGCGCCGACGCTGGCGCCAGCGTCGATCTGAGCCAGATCAGCGTGGCCGCGGACGAGGTGGCGCGGCAATGGCAAATGGTGGATACCTTCGCCTTTTGCGGCCCGACCGACCGCGTCTACACGCTGGATTACCAGAACGGCCTCATCACCTTCGGCGACGGCTACAACGGCATGATCCCGCCGGCCGGCCACAACAACATCATTGCCGCCTACTACGAATACACGCAAGGGCTGAAGGGCAATGTCGATGCCGGGGCGATCAACTTGCTGCGACCGGGGATTGCCAACATCACCGGCGTCGGCAATCCCGCCCCGGCCGCCGGCGGCGTCGGCGGCGATACCGTGGTCGAGGTCGGCGCCACCAGTCCGGCCCTGATCCGCGCCGGCGGCTGGGCGGTGCAGATGCAGGACATTTCCGCGCTGGCCGCCGCCGCAAGCCAGCAAGTGGCGCAGGCGCGGGCGGTCGAGGCCGCCGATGACAGCGCCGGCCACAAGATACGCATCGCCTTACTGGCGTTGAGCGCCGATCCGGTGCCCTATACCAGTCCGGCGGTATTGAACCAGGTGGCCGACTACGTCAAGCAATATTGCCTGGCGGCGCTGGCCGATCGCATCGGCACCGAGCCGCCGGACTTCGTTCCGGTTGCGGTGACGGCGCAATTGATGGTGGACGTTGCGCCCGATCAGATCAACGCGCTGCAGCAAGCCATCGCCGACCGGCTCCAGGCGTTTTTCCAGCCCGTGTTCGGTGGCCTCGATCACCGGGGCTGGATCTTCGGCCAGACCGTGCAGGCGTCGACCGTCAGCGTCTTCCTGCGCCAGATGCCGGAGGTGAAAGCGGTGCTCGGCCTGAGTCTGAACGGCCGCCAAAACGGCAATATCGTGCTGTTGCCGACCCAGTTGCCGGTGGCCGGCGACATGCTGGTTTATCTTTCGCTGAGTTAGCCAGATGTCATTTGACATACCCAACCTCGACAGAAAAAGCTACCCGCAACTGGTCGCCGAGCTGATCCGCCGCATCCCGCAATACACCACGCAATGGACCGATTACAACGATTCCGACCCCGGCATCACCTTATTGCAGCTGCTGGCCTGGCTGGACGACTCGCTGCTGTATCAGGCCAATGCGATTCCGATTCAGAACGATCAAAACTATCTGCGCTGGGTGCTGGGACTGGCTTTCAGCAGCAACGAGACGTCGTACAGCAAGGTCGCCGTCACCGATAACGATTTCGATTTCCTCGCCCTGCAGCAAGTGCTGACGCAGATGGAGCAGGGCGCGGCGCTGAGCCGGGAGACTTTGCAACAGGATGTGTTGGCCTATGTCCAGCAGCCCTATATGGCGCTGACCTTATCGAATGTCGATACGCTGGCGATGCAGACCAATCTGGTGATCGCCCAGCAGCAGAAAAAAAAGCCGGCCGATCCGCCGTCGCCGCTGGTGCGGCAGGCCTATGCGCAAAGTGCCGGAGAGGGCTGCATCGCCTACGTCCTGAGCGATGCCAAATGGCGCTACCAATACCCGTATTATCCGAACCAGCAACAATACAAGGGCTCGAGCACCACCTTGCGCAAGCTGTTGATGATTCAGCCGCAAGACGATGCAAAGGCGGAAAAGACCCTGCTCGATCAGGTGACGACCTACCTCAAGCCGAGGGTCATCGCCGGCAATCAGGTGTGGGTGCGTGCGGCGCAACTGACCGACATCAATCTGGCGCTCACGGTTCGCTGTGCCGCCAATACCCGCGTTGATGTCACGCTGACCTTGCTGTTCGCCACACTGTTTCGCTATTTTCTGCCGTGCGAAGGAGGAACCGACGGCCAAGGCTGGGCTTACGGGGAGGCGCCGGTCGCCGACGAGATCCGCCATCTGGTCTTCAGCGTGCCGGGCATCGACGCGATCGACAGCTTCGACTTCAATTTCATTCCGACCATGGAACTGGATACGATGGCAACGCTCGACGTCAACGCCCAGTTGGCCGATCTGCCGCCGGGCGAGCCGGCCATGTTCTATCGCGGGCTGCCGCGTCTGCGCTGCCTCGACGTCATCGCAAGGAGTAGTCAGGCATGAGCGAATCGACCAGCTACCTGCGCTATCTGCCGGCGGTCTATAGCACGCAAGATCCAGGGTTTCTCGCGCAATACCTGAAAATTTTCCAGAAAATCCTGACCGGCATCAAAGACCAGGAATTGGATGGGCGCAAGGGCATCCAGGAGTTGCTGGCCGCCGAAGTCATCGGCAATTTGTTCTATCCGCGCCTGAGCTTTTTATTTCCGCCCAACGACACCGGGTTCATTCCGCCGATTTCCGGCGCGAAGAAGGACCAGGAAACGGCCATCCTGACCGACCTCGACACCTATATCGGCGTGCCCGACCAGGGCGATCCGCTGGCCGCGTACGTGACCGCTTCGGTCTCCGGTTCCGCCGCGCAGGCGGTGACCCGTACCGACCCGCTGGGTCCGATCGAAGCCTGGCTCAACGATTTCCTGATCTGGCTCGGCGGATGGGTCGGCCTGGTGGTCGACAACGCCTGGAGCATTGACAAGAAGCGCACCGTGATGGCCGAGATCATGGCGCTGTACCGGATGCGCGGCACGGTGCAGGGCTTGAAATTTCTGGTCGATTTGCTGCTGGACCTGCCGTTGACGATCAACGGCGTGAAATACGACGACAACGGCGATCCGCAGCCGGCCCAAGGCACGCTTGCCGTCACGCTCGCCAATCCGGTCGTTCCCGGGATCATCCTCAGCGACACGGTCGCCACCGCCTTCATTTTGCCGGACCGGTACCGGCCGGGCGCGCCGGTGGTTGCCGGCTATCTGCCCTGGCTGTTCGATGTGCAAATGGTCCTGCCGAACGCCAAGGATCCGACATTCATCCTGACGGCCGACAACGTGCAGGAGATCCAGGCCCTATATCTTCAGTTGACGCAACTGCTATCCGGCATCAAGCCGGCCGCCAGCAGGTTCGTCATCGCGATCGTACCCAGCATGCAATTGCAGGACCCGGCCCATGCGACTGCGCTGGGCGTTAATACCTTACTTGGCGAACAGGAAACAACGCAATGAGCAATGAAATTTCATCCGATGTCGCGCAACATCTGAACTATCAGACCGGCATGTTTCTGACGTCGGACTATATGACGCTGGAACAGAACTATTTCAGTAACTGGTTCTGGCTGCAAAATCAGTATTTATTCACCCCGGGAGTCCTCAACGGCATGCTCGTGACGCAGCAGGACAATGCGCTGTCGGTCAGCCAAGGGGTGGCGTTCGACGCAGCCGGCAATTTCCTGATCTTGCCCGGCGGCAGCGGCAATCCGGTGACGGTTCCTGCTGCGCCAACCAATCCCTTCCTGGTGTACGCGTTCTATCCCGACACCAGCAAAGCCACCACGCCGGTAGTGAATGCCGCGGCGCAGGTCGCAGCCGCAGCCAGCGTGCCGGACAACGGCGTCGTCCTGGCAACGGTGACGCTCGATGCCAATAACGTCATCCAGAAGGTGACCGATAGCCGGGTTCCCGTTACCAGCCGCCTGCCCGCGGTGCTGCCCCCGACCGATACGGGGTTGCAGAAAATGCACGCCTTGCAGGGCAGCGTGTCGGTCTCGACCGCCAACTTGCAAACGGCGGGGGCAAGCGTTTCCGTGACGGTGAGTTACCTGGCGTCGAAAGAGGCTGCTTTCAGCAAGACGCCGACGGTCATGGTGTCTGTCACCGGCGGCACACCCTATGCCACGGCAGTCGCTGCGGAGCTGGCGCAATGCGTCATCACGCTGACGTCGGTGCAAACCGCCGCGCCGAAAGCATCAACCGTCGATCTGTCCTGGATCGCCATCGAAAATTGATTTCAAAAAAATATGCGTAATTTAAAAGTCGAACGTCCGAATTATTTCACCGGTGAAGCGCTGCTGACCGACGATTTCCGTTGCGAGCAGCAATATCAAATGGATATGCTGGCGGCCAACAATACCGGCTTATACATCTATGGCATTGCGCAGGGGCTGGAAGTGTCGATGCCGACCGCTTCCGACGGCGGCGCGGCGACGCAACTGGAAGTGGCGCGCGGCATGGCGATCGATGCGCTGGGCCGGCAAATCATTTTGCTGCAACCGGCGGTCGTCCCGCTCAAGGACCTGGATCCGGGCGCCACCTATTTCGTCACCATCAATTACCACGAGGTCTTTGCCGACTATAGCGATGTCACCGGCACCGCCGGTTACAAGCGCATCGTGCAGCAACCGGAAATCAAGGCGCTGCGCAATCTCGACCAGCCCGGTCTGTATATCGTGCTGGCGGTGATTTCGTTGACGACGCAGGGCGGCGTCAACAGCCTGACCTACAAATCGGGGCGCAATGAGCGACGTTATGTCGGCTCCAGCGTGGGGTCGGTCAATTTTGTCACCGAAGGCTCGGGCGTCAATCCGAACCTGCCGGCTTCGCCGCCCGACTTTCGCGGCGCGAAACTGTTTACCGATTACGCCAGCATCAGCGCCAAACGGGAAGGCATGACGGGCAGCAATGGCAACAACAGCGCCGACTACTATCTGGAATTCGACGCGCCGCGCGGGCAGTTCATGGGATTGCTGACGACGCGCAGCAACTTCGGCGTCGGCACCGATCATCCGATCGCCAACTTGCAGATCGATGCGGTGACGTTCAAAGGCAAGGGCACGATTTCGTGGAAGAACCAGTTGGTGACGTTTACGGATGGACCGTCGCCGTTCCTGCAAGTCGGCGACATTCTGATTTCCGATCCATCGGTCGGCCAGGGGGCGGCGCAGCGGCGCATCGTCACCTCGATCGTGCAGCTCGGCACGCAGGTCATGGTGGATGCGGCGTTTTCGCCGGTGGTCAGCACCTCCGGCTCCGGCTATACGTATATCCGTTCGACGCTGGCGCGGTTTTCGGTGACCAGCGATACCAGTTTGTTGCAGGTCAACGTCGACGGTTCGATCGGATTGGGGAAGCAGGCGTCGGTCAGCGGCGGCACCGGCAGCGCCGGGCCGAATGCATTGACGATCACCGCCGACCGTAGGGTCGGAATCGGGTTGACCTCCGGCACGCCGCAGGCGGCGCTGGACGTCAACGGCCAGATTCTTGCCACCAGCCTGATCTCGAGCGGGGCGATCAAGGCCCAGAGTTTCGAGGGCAACGGCTCCAAGCTGGAAGGCATGGCGATGTTAAGCTACTGGACCAAGGAAACGCCCGGTGCAGCGGCCAGCAAGCTGTACTACAACAGCGGCAACGTCGGCATCCTCGATACCAATCCGATCGCATCGCTGAGCGTCGGCGGCGGGCACGCATTCATTGGCCACGGTGTGATTTCGTCGGTGAGCAACAATATCGTTGTCGGCAACCAGACCACGTTCCAGGATCAGATCATGGCGGGCGATCGGATTGCGATCGGCACCTTGATCGAGCAGCGCGCCACCGTGGCCGTCAAGCCGACCAGCAATACCGAACTGACGTTGCAAACCCAGTTCGAAGTGCCGGTGATTCAATCGCCGTATAGCTATGTGCCGCAGGGCGGCAGCGAGACCACCGGAGGCGGGACTGTCACCAGCAACGGCACCGCGATCACCGGCGTCGGCACCACGTTCACCGATCTTAACGCAGGCGACATCTTGTGTATTCCGCGCTTTATCCCGACCGTCAATGCGGAGCAGGGCCGGACCGTCACCGCAGTCGCCAGCGACACCGCCCTGACCCTGGCCAGCGCCTATGCCGGCACCGTGGCCGCTCTGTCGTATAGCGTCCAGGCGCCTGGCGGGACCAAGACTGCCGGCGCCGGGACGCTCACCAGCGATGGAACGGCGGTAACCGGTAGCGGAACCGCGTTTCTGAGTACGGTGAAAGCGGGCGATATCCTGTTTACCAATCCGGTCAACGCCAATTCCGGTCTGCCGCAAAAATGGACGGTCAAGTCGATCGAGAGCCAGACACAGTTGACCCTGCAGCCGCCTGGAAACGGTAAAACGCTCGATTTTGCGGCGGCGACTTCCGTCTACATGGTGACCACCGGGCTCCTGGGGCAGTTCAAGGCCAACGACAACAACGCCATCGTGGCACCGGACGTCGAGGCCGCCCAGGCGCCGGCGATGCTGATTGTGACTAATAGCGGTATCGCCAACCCGAACACGGTGGCGATCAACGTCGATCGGGCCGATGTGGATCACGACTGCGCCTTGCAGGTCGTGGGCGACCTCAAGGTCAGCGACGGCGGCGTGGACTTCGAGGATGTGACCGCCGATACGGTGTGGGCGCAACGGTCCCTCACGGTCGGCGGCACCGCGCTGGCGGCCGGCGGCGCGGTAATGACGGTAGCGCCGCCGGCCAGCGCCAATCCCCTGCTGGTGGTGACGCCGACCAATGTCCTGCTCGGCCAGGCCAGCAGCACGGCCGATGCGATGCTGGCGGTGGCGGGCAATATCCAGGCCAGCGCCAATATCACGGCTGCGGGCAATGTGCAGGGGACAAACCTGGTGGGCGATCTGCTGGGCGCGCGCACCGTCTATACGCAAAGCAATTTACCCATCAGCGTAGTGGCGGCGTCAGACGGTCTGGTCATGGCGATCGTCGGGCAACCGGGCGCTAAGTGTTTCGGTGTGCTGAGCGGCTTGACCGAAAACGCTTCCGGTGTACCGACCAGTTCAATGTTCGCCATTGCAACTATCGCATCGTTCGTAACCGGAAGCGGGAAAAGCTCGGGCAGCACTGATATTCCTATTCCCGGATCGTTCACGATGCCGGTGCGCAATGGAGAAACCTGGACGCTGAGCCTGACAACTGCAACCGATTTCCTGCCTGCGGCGCCGGTCTCGTTCTGGTGGGTGCCGCTTGGCGCATCGACGCAGTCGTCAACCCTTTTCTCGTCGCCTTCTCCACCGCCTCCGCAAGCCATGGCAACAGACGCCGCGATACCGGTCGCGTCGGACGAGCGCGTCGGGGAAGGCATGGAACCGGCAGACGCCGCTTCTTTGCCCGCCAATCCGGCCAGCGTCATGATGGACGCGCTCGCGAGAGTCCAGGAGCAGATTCGCGCCGGCGGCATGAGTTACCGTTCTGCGCAGGTTACGCAACAAACGATTAATGAGCGGGTCAGCGACCTGGCGCAGATTTTCGGCAACGCCACCGATATGAGCGCGGACGAGAACGACCGCGCGCAATTTATCCGGGATCTGCAAAAAATCGTCTGTTCGCCTGCCGCTCCCGGACAACCGGCAGACAAGCAAGTCAGCGAACAAGATGTCCAGGACCTGATCGCCACCTTCGGCAAGGTCAGCGGCCACGACTTTACGCAGGAGCAGCGCGCCCTGCTGACTGCCGGGGTACAGGCGCTGATGCAGATCAACGACAGCGCAGCCAGCCGCAACGATCTGAATCTGATCAAGAAAAACATCGGCCTGTTCATCGATAACGTGCAGCAGGTCCTGGGCAAGCAGTTCAGCAGCGGCGATCAGCGCTTGCTGACGCGGGCGCTGGTGCGTCTGGTCGGCGACGGCAGGCAGAACGCCGGCGCGGTTGATGCGGCGAACGATGTTATGTAGGACCTGGCCACAACAGCGGCCAGGCGTGATAGCGATGACGTATTTTTCGATGATGCAACTCACCAAGGAGTAGACATGACGAACACCATTTCCAACGATTTCGGTCCGCGCACGGCCTATACCCAAGCAGACATGAGCGACGGCGCGTTTGCGCAGGTTGCGCAGAGCGACGGTTTTGTGATGGTCAATGTGGGCCAGGCGACCGTCGCTTCGGCCTATCTCGGCATTCTTGAGGGCAGCACCGTTGACGGCGGCGGCAACGTCACCAGCTATATTTATACGACCGGCTCCACGCAGCAATGCACCACGTCGAGCGGGAAGAAGGGTACGCAGACCTATTACATTCCGCTTCCCGGCACATTTACCATGCCGGTGCGCGCCGGCGAAACCTGGAAACTGCAACTGACCACCGATACCGCCGTGGCGCCGGCGCCCGAGGTTGCGTTTTTTTGGCTGCCCGACGACGGCCGGACCGAGATTCGCCCTGCGGTCTATCCCAAGGCCGGCGGCATGCGCGCCGCGATGCAGACGCTGCGCGAGGATATCCAGTCGGGACGCCTGCAAAGCGGCCTGCTGGCCTCGGCCCAGCAGGCGATCGACGAGCGGGTCAACGATTTTTCGCAGATTTTCGGCGACGCCACCAAAATGAGCCAAAGCGAGCAGGATCGCCAACGCTTTGTCGCGGCTCTGCAAAAGATCGTCTGTTCGGCGACGCCCGCCGGTAAAACGCCCGATAACCGGGTCGACGACAGCGATATCGCGGGTTTGATTGCGACGATGGGGCAAGTGACCGGCCGCTCCTTTAGCGACGCCCAAAAAGGAATGTTGGAAGCCGGTGTCCGGGCGCTGGTGCAAATCAACGACAACGACGCCAATCGGAACAATCTGGTCATAATCAATAACAATATCGGCCTGTTTCTCGACAATGTGCAGCAGGCGTTGAACGTCGAGTTCGGCGCCAATGAGCGTCGGCTGCTGACGCGTGCCGTGGTGCGCCTGGTGGGAGACGGGACGCAGGGCTGACGCCGGTGAAGATGTTCTCCTTGCTGGACGAAGCCGATTGCGAAGATTGGGTACTGCGGGTGCTGCTGCTGAAGCGGCACTGGCGGCAGCGTCATGCCGAAGTGCCCTTCTTTTCCCTCGGCATGGCGGCTTACCTCGATTGCGTGGCGGGGCGGGCCGGCGCCGCCTACCGGGACGCGCCGCAACGGCAGCAAAGCAACCAGCTGCTGGAGACGCATTTCGGCCCCTTGTTGCAGCAGGTGACGGCGTTGCTGCAGACGCATTTCCAGTTGCCCGCACGGCTGGCGCGCGAGGCGGCTTTTCCCGGTTTTCATATCCACCTGCCGCATCCGGCCTTCGCCGATCCGGTCGCCAGCGTGCATCGGGATCTGCAATACCGGGATGTTTTCCCAAAGCGCGAGATCGCGGCCGAAGATGTCTTTACGTTTACCCTGCCATTGAGCACGCCGCCCGGCAGCGGCCTCAATCTCTGGCGCCAGGAGCGGGACCCGCCGGAGTTCATCCCTTATCGCAGCGGCCGGCTGGTCTTGCATAGCGGCCTGACGACGCATCAGGCGGTATTGCGCTGCAACGGCGATCTGGAGCGTATTACCTTGCAAGGTCACGCTGTCCGGCTGGACGGCGAACTACTTCTGTATTGGTAGCGGAAATGAATGTGTCTCGCGTACAGGAATTTCACGATCCGGTCTTGTCGCCGGCGCAGTGCGACGACATCGTGCAGCGCCTGCTCGATGTCGAGGCGTTCTGGCTGCCGCGCCATCGGGATTTTCCGTTTTATACGCTGGGGGCGACCAACTATTACGACATCGTCGCCAACCCGGCGCGACCGTACCGGCGGCTGGCGCGCCAATACAATCCGTTTTTGCTGGAGAATTTTGCCGAAGTGTATGACGCGCTGCTGACCGCACTGCGCGGACATCTGCGGCAAACGGTCGGATTTTATCCGGGCGCGGCGCTGCCCGGCTTTCATATCTTTGCAGCGCATCCAGCTTTCGAGGCGTCGGACCGGCATGACCTCACGCATGAAGAATGGTTTCGGCGCCGGGACGCCGACGGCTTTCCCGGCAATCCGATTCATGTCGATACGGCGCATCTGGCGATCGGCTTGCCGGCCGCGCCGACGATCTCCTTCACGCTGGCGATAGCGATGCCGCAAGGCGGAGCCGGCATGAAAATATGGCCGCTGACGGCTGAGCACATGCAGCGGATCGACGAAGGCGGGAAACTGCAGTTGCTGCGGCGCACGGCCAGCCGGTGCGTCGCTTATCGGACTGGCGGACTATTCGTCCATTCAGGGGATTTCTTCCATCAGGCGCGCGGCCTGCCTTTTCATGAGCAGCAGTACCGCATCACCCTGCAAGGCCATGGCGCTTGGCTGGATGGGCAATGGCAATTATTCTGGTGAATGCATAGGAGACACCGCGATGTTTTTCCCCCGCGCCAACTTCAGTTTTACCCAAGACCTTGAGCGGCACTGGCAAGTCGTTCTGGACGAATGTCTTTCCCTGCCGGGAGCGGAGTTCGATGCATGGCCGGAAAAAAGTATTTATAACCGCGGCTGGGATGTCTACGGACTAGTATTGATGCGGCAGCGGATCATGGAGAACTGCATCTTCTGTCCGCGGACGGTGGCGCTGCTGCAAGCCGTTCCCGGGCTGGTGACCGCCGGTTTTTCGCGGCTGGCGCCGGGCACCGAGATTACGCCGCATGTCGGCTACACCGATCAGGTCCTGCGCCTGCATCTGGCCTTGCGCAGCTCGGCGCAATGCGGCATCAGGGTGGGCGCCGAAGTGCGGCACTGGATACCGGGGGAATGCCTGATTTTCGACGATACGGTCGAACATGAGGCGTGGAACCGGGGGCATGCGGATCGTCTGGTGCTACTGGTCGATTTTGCGAAACCATAAGGATTTTCAGCCATGGACAGTCCTAACGCCGCCTATTCCGACAATTCTGCCTTCTTGCAGGACCTGCGTGCGCTCGGCGAAAGCATGATCGAACGCGCACTGCTGGCGCGCCAGCCGGGCGCCGATTCCGCCGCCGATGGCGACGACAAGCTCGATAGCCTGTACCGGCAAGCCAGCGGCAGCCAGCCGTCGCCGTCGCAACTTCAGCAGCAAATCGCCCAACTGGACGCGGCCCAGGAGGTCCAGTGGCAGGCAATGCAGACGCGCATCGCCGCCACCGTGGAGGCGCAGGTTTTTATTCCGTGGATCCATCTGGCGGCGCTATTCAAATTAAGCCGGCAAGACCAGGCGTGCATGTTGTTCGGCTTGCTGGCTGAAATCGAACCGCGTTACGGCGCCATCCTGCGCGCCCTCGGCGGGGCAGCCGCCGGGGCCTCCGATCCGCAGGGAAACTGGGTCGACCTGAGCGGTCTGGCGGCGGCTCTGGGCGGCTCGGTCGCCGCCCGCTTGACGCTGCAGCAATGCCTGATGGCCGACGCCACCCTGCGTTACTGGGAGTTGATCGAGCTGGCGCCGAACACCCGGCTTGCAGGGCTGGAAGGCTCGATTCAGTTAAGCCCGGCGATTGCCGTCTATCTGCTGGCAAAAGCGGCGCCGCAATTGCGTCTGGCGCAGCCGCTGGAGCCGGTCGACAGCACGCTGGCCATGGCCGATCATCTGGTGGACGAACAGGTTCTGCAGCAGTTGTCGCGCTTCATCGACCAATGCGGCCTGGAAAGCGGCAACGCCGGCGCCAAGGCGTCGGGCTATGTATTGCAATTGCAGGGTCCGGACCTGGCGCTGGAACGCAGCCTGTGCGCCGCCGCGTTCGAGCAAATGCAGATGCGCTGCGTGGCGCTGGACGGCAGGGAAATCTGGCAAGCCTATCTTTCCAGCCATAAAAATCGCGCGACCCTGCTGCTGCGTCTGCGCCTGCTGTGCCGCGACGCCTTGTTGTGCAACCGGGTATGCGTGCTACTGCATTGCCAGTGGCTCGGCGCGCAGGACGCCGCCGACGATCTGCTGGAAGATGTGTTCCATACCCTGCTCGAAAGCCAGCGCTACCTGGCGGTACTGAACGGCCCGGCGCGGCGCCTGTCCGATCTGGCGTACCGCTACACCCGACACGACGTGGCGTCGGTCCTGATCAAAATTAGCGTGCCCGACAGCCGGTTGCGGATGCGGATCTGGCAACGTCACGGCGCCGCCTGCGGCATCGTCCTGACGGCGGCGATGCTGGACAAGCTGGTCAACAACTACCTGTTTACCGAAGAACAGATCGTGATGGCGATCAAGGATGCCGCCGGTCGGAAAATCCTCAATCCGGACCAGGCGAGCGCCGACGCGTTGCTGTTCGACGCCTGCCGCGAGCAGAGCAACCGGGAGCAGATGATGGTCGCGCGGGAAGTCAAAACTCCGCATCGGTTTTCCGATATCGTGCTGCCCGACGAGACGCGGCAATGGCTGCAGGAGGTGTTGCAATACGCCCAGCAACGGCATCAGGTGATCGAGAACTGGGGTTTCGACACAAAAAACCAGAACAGCAAAAACCTGTGCATCCTGTTCTACGGACCGTCCGGCACCGGCAAGACCATGGCGGCGTCGATCATCGCCAATGAACTCAATCTCGGCCTGTACAAGATCGATCTGGCCAATATCGTCAGCAAATACATCGGCGAAACCGAGAAGCATCTGGCGCAGCTATTCGACCAGGCCGAAGCGATGAACATCGTGCTGTTTTTCGACGAAGCCGAAAGCCTGTTCTCCAAGCGCACCGAAACCAAGGACGCGCACGACCGCTACGCCAACCTGCAAACCGGCTACCTGTTACAGCGGATCGAAACCTATCCCGGCATCGTCATTCTCTCGACCAATCTGTTGGCCAACATGGACAAGGCGTTCACGCGCCGCTTCAAGTTCATGATCGAATACCCGTTTCCGGGCGGCGAGCAGCGCCTGCAGCTTTGGCGCAATGCGTTCCCGGCGGCGACGCCGCTGGCCGACGACGTCGATTTTGCGCTACTGGCAAAGAGCGCGGCGCTCAGCGGCGGCAGCATCAACAACATTGCCGTCGGCGCCGCGTTCCTGGCGGCGGCGGAACAGCAGGCGGTGGCGCAGCGCCACGTACTGAAAGCGACCGAGCGCGAATACAACAAGCTGGGCAAGGTGTTTAGCGCGGGGGATTTTCGCTGGGATGATGATGAATAACAGCTTGGCGGACTTAGGGATCAAGGCGGCAATACTGGGTTTGTTGCAAGCGGGAAAAAAGTCATATAATTTCCCATGGGAAATTATATATCGCGTGTTTTTCAGGACGTTATGACAATACGGATCTGCAAATGGCCACTGAACCGCCGCTCCCCAACCCGCGAAGCTGCCACCTGACAGACCATGCCGCCAGCGCGGGCGGCGCGCCGGAGGTCGTGCAGCAGCGCAGCGGCCACCATGTCACCGCGATGGCGGCTTATCGTTATGCACCTAGCCCGCTGGCGAGTCCAATCCAGCGATCGGCGGCGGACGGCAACAACAGAACTGGTCTGCCGGATGGCCTGAAAGCCGGGATCGAAGGTCTTTCCGGGCTGTCGATGGATCAGGTCAAGGTCCACTACAACTCTGCCGAGCCCGCCCGTTTGCAGGCGCTGGCGTATGCGCAGGGCGCCGATATCCATCTCGCGCCGGGGCAGGAACGGCATCTGCCGCACGAGGCCTGGCACGTGGTGCAGCAACGGCAGGGCAGGGTGCAGCCGACGCTGGCGGCGCAGGGGGTGGCGATCAACGATGACCGCGGCCTGGAGCGAGAAGCCGACGTCATGGGAGGCAAGGCGGCGCAACTGGCGCCGGCTGCGGCCGACGTCATCGGCTATCGCGACCGGACCGCCGTGCAGATGCAGCCTGTCGTGCAACGAGTCATGATCGGCAGCAAAGACATTAAGGCGGATAAGGCCGGCAACAATGAAAAGATCTTCAGCGATGCGCTCGACGCGCTTATCGAAGCGCAGGAAGGAAATCTGCTCGACCCGGATAGCTGGATAAGCAAGGTCAACGCGATTAATCTCCAGCTTCAGGCGCACGGCATGACGCCGACGGTCAAAGCCGAGATCGAGGATTTCTATGAGCAAGTCGCAGAACTGAACTTCAAGGTCAACCCCGTGCTTGAAGAAGCATGGCGGCGCTGCCTTAACGCCAGTTCGAACAAGACCAATTACACCTCGGTCGGCGGCAAATTCAAGGATAAGATGGAGGGACTGCTGCACGAAATCGCCGTCGATTTCCCGTCCCTGGCAGCGAAAACCAAAAAAGTGCCGACCTTCAAGGTCAACAAGGAGCACATGGTTAACAAGGGCAAGAAGTTCGGAGGCGCGCAGACTGCGTACGAAAACCTGATGTTCGCGGCGGCGCCGCCTACCGGCGCCAAGGAAACCTTGTCGGCACTCCACAAAGAATTGCATGCGATGAAGCCAGGAACCGGGTATATCAATTACAACGCCATGGACACGGATATCCAGGACATCATAGAAGATGCGCAGACGAGTTACAGCAGCACGGCGATGGGTACTTTCAAATAACTAGACATTCATCATGAACAACATCGAAGCAGCCGCAGCAGCAAGAAAAACCCGATCGGAAGCACACCTGGCGCACGCGAAGCTGCCCATCGATCCCACCCTGCCGCCCTTGTCGCCGGAGCTGTCGGCATTGGCCCGCACGCCCGAAGAAATTGCCGCACGCGCGATTTGCCTGTGCATTTGCGCCGCCCGGGCCGAAGGTCTGGAACAGCAGGTTGCGGTTTCCCTGACTCACGATCTGGGCGTGGCCCAGCATTTGCGGCCGCGGGAGTCGGATTTTCTCAACGCGCAGGCCGATCCCGGCATCGAAGGACGTTTGTTTCAATGGGGGTATGAAGCTTGCTGGGTGCTGCTATGGGTACTCGGACGGATAGAGCGCCTCGACGATCCGGTGGCGATGTGCGATCCGCAGCGGGTCGCCGCAATCATTACCACAGCAAAGTCAATCGAACGTCTGATCGGCACATGCCGCAGCGACGGCGACATTCTCGATGCCGCCGATCTCACCTGGCGATTTCTCGGCATCTGTCGGCAAGCCGTCCCGTCGTACCAAAACGCGCCGGGCGGCGTGATTTGCCAGGTCGTGGCGCAGCGCCAATATGCGTTTCAATGGCTGCTCGATCCGGCGCGCCAGCCCTGGGAAGATATCGTTGTGGATATTTGATCCATTGCGGCGAAGCGATAGCTAAAAGTGGAAGCAGAAGGAAGACGGCAGCGCTCACACGCTCGTGATCACGGACTCGGTGCGCCAGTTGACGCCGCTGGCGCGGCCAGCGCAAGCTGCTCAGCCGGCAGCTGTCGACCGTGACCTACGACTACAAATCTCCCTGCCACAATAACGCCACCAATACCTACACGCTGGAAGACCACGGCGCCGTGCCGAACCAGCTGGAAGTCTACGAATACACAGGGAACGCCAAGCCTATAACTGCGCCGTGGGGTAGAATTCCTGAGTCGGGCTTGATGCTGGGTGCTTTGAGATCGGTGAGAATTGCCATAATTTTTATTGTTGATGTGGGTTTATTGGTATGCCATTGTTGTTTGGTTTTAGACAGGTTGTTTTGGACTCGGTTGGAGATACGGTGCCTTATTTACCTTGCGTTCCATAGGTAAGTTGGATTGCCGTGGATTTTGTCGGACTTTATATTGGCGGGCAGACAGGAGTCCTTAAATGGATTTCACACTGGATGGCGGCAGGCCTACCAGGAAACTGGTTGGCGTCGGCGCGGTAATTTTTTTGCATATGCTGGTCGTGTATGCACTGGTGACCGGCTTGGCCCGTAAAGTCGTCGATGTCATCCAGGAACCTGTGATCGCCAAGATCATCACCGAAATCAAGCCGCCGCCACCGCCGCCAGCGCTAGAAAAACCGGCGCCGCCAACACCGAAAACAGTCGCGCCGCCACCGCCCTACGTACCGCCGCCAGAGGTCAAGGTACAGCCGCAGCCGCAGGAAAACACGATTGCCGCCGTAAGCAATGTCAAGCCACCGACCAATGATCTGCCTACCTCCGTAGCGCAACCGTCTCCTGCTGCCGTAACGCAAGCAGCTGCTCCGCCGGCGCACACCAGTGCGAGGGTAAGCGGGAATTGCGAAAAGCCGGAATACCCGAGAAACTCTTTACGCAATGAGGAACAGGGCACGGTGGACGTCAAGCTGATCATTGGCGTCAACGGTAACGTGGTGGACGCCGTGATTGAAAAGAGCAGCGGCTTCAAAGACCTGGATAGAGCGACGCTGAAAGCCTGGAGTCTCTGCCACTTTACTCCCGCCATGGCAGATGGTCAGCCGGTGCAGTCTGCGACACGAATGCAGTATGTCTGGAAATTGGAGTGAATAAGTCTGGAGTGAGTGAGTCGGCTAGTCCTTGGTTCGACTCCAAGTCGGGGAGCCAGAATACATAAGGGTCAGCTGCATGCTGGCCCTTTTCTGTTTACGCCCTTGTCCCGTTTTTGTCCCATTGCCAGGACAAGAACTCAAACTCTTCGACTGTATCCAAAAAGCAACAAAAATATATAAGCCGAATGCTTTTAGGAAACTTGCGATTATTATCTTTTAACGGTCAGGCGAAATTGGCCGGTGAATTCAATATACCCATGTTTGGAGGAAAAATGAAAAAATCGCTATTAGCGTTAACTGTTCTGGGGACGCTCGGATCTGCCAATGCAGCATATGCACAATCCAATGTCACTATCTATGGCCTGATCGACGCCACCATCAGCACCGTCAATCATGCTGACAAGGCCGGCGACCGCCTGACCGGCATCCCGGTCGCCTGGTTCAGCGGCAACCGCATCGGCTTCCGCGGCGCTGAAGATCTGGGCAGCGGACTCAAGGCGATTTTCAAACTGGAAGCCGAATTCGTGGTCGGCACCGGTGAAATGGATACGCCGGGCGTGCTGTTTAACCGCGACGCCTGGGTCGGTATGCAAGACACCACCTTTGGTCAGCTCACACTGGGCCGCCAAAACACCCTGGCACGCGATTTTTCCCAAGTCTACGGCGACGCCTACGGTTCCAAGCTGGGTCTGGAAGAGGGCGGCTACACCAACAACAACAACTTCAAACAGCTGATTTTCTACTCGGGCAGCGCCACCGGCACCCGCTATGACAATGGCGTGGTGTGGAAGAAAGTGTTCGATAACGGCGTGGTGGCCGGCCTTGGCTATCAGTTCGGCAACGTCGCCGGCCAGTTCGCCCACAACACCACCAAATCGGCGGCGATCGGCTACAACGGCCCGAATTTCATCGTCTCCGGCTTTATCAACCAGGCCGACGTCGGCAACGGCGTCGACACCAGTCTGGAAAAGCACAAATCCTATTCGGTGGGTGGCAGCTACATTTTCGATCTGGTGCGTTTGAATGCCGGCTACTTCCATTACACGGCAGAGCAAGGTGCACTCGGCAAGCGTAAGGACGATGCGTATACCGTATCGGCCAAGTTCACACCGCAAGGTTCGTTCGACTATGAAATCGGTTATCAAGTGATGAAGGCCAACAACGCTGCTTACAATGCGGCCGGCACCAGCACCTTGAATGCCTATGCCGATGCCAGCGGCTCGACCGCAACCGGCAGCGGCAAAAAGAAAACCCTGTACGGTTCGACCTTCTACCATCTGTCGAAGCGTACCGAGCTGTATCTGGCTGCCGACTACATGAAACTTGACGGCGGCTATCGTGTAGGTTCGGCGAACGGCTTCCAGAACCAGACCGAATTCGCGGTGGGCATGCGTACCCGCTTCTGATTGCTGTCATCGCCGGAGGCAGAGTATAAAAAACTCTGCTTTCGGTGAATTAGAAGTTCAACAACGGACATGCGATCAAGCTGTTTTAGCTTGGCCTGGGTACATGGATGGCACACCGTAAAATCAGCTCGTTTCTGGAGTGACTAGATTATCTTGATAGCCGGACCTTTTGGCGTCACCGATGATATAACGCTCACTCCATGCCGCAATGACTTTTGCCGCATACAAAGCATCGCTTTTCCGAGTAAGAAGATGATCTGCATCATCTAAGGATACGAAGCTTTTCGGGTGTTTTGCAACGCTGAAAATATGGCTCGCATTCTGCACCGCGACTGTCTCATCTTGCGGCGAATGCATGACCAGCAACGCCCCGTCAAACTCCGAAATATTGTGCAGCAATCGCTGTTTCTCCGCATCGATGAGAAACTGTTTCTTGATTCTGAATGGTCGCCCACTGAGCTTGACTACGGCTTCACCATTAGTTTGAATCTCGTCCAGATATCCACGGAACTGCTTCTTGACATGCGCTGGATCACTTGGCGCACCGATGGTAACGACACCGCGCACCTCCGGTATCTTTGAAGCGGCGGCTAGCACCGCCGCGCCGCCGAGGCTATGCCCGATCAGCATGGACGGCGCACGATATGTCTGCCGCAAATAATTTGCCGCGGCGGTCAGATCAGCCAGGTTCGAGGAAAAATTGGTATTGGCAAACTCCCCCTCACTTGCACCCAAGCCGGTAAAGTCGAAGCGCAATACCGCTATGCCGCACGTGGCGAGCGCCTGTCCAATTCGACTGGCTGCGAGAATGTCTTTGCCGCCTGTGAAGCAATGAGCGAACAAAGCATAGGCGCGTGTTTCTCCCGTTGGAAGATCGAGGCGAGCGGCAAGTTTTTGCTTTTCAGCCCCTAAGAACTCGAAACGTTCCGTTGGCATTTTTTTCTCCAGGCATATTAAAAATAAAAACCTTGATCGTGCCAACGTGAGGGTGACATATTCCGCCGCTGCACAGTTCGATGGATCGCTAGCTAGATCACCTCAAGCCGACGCACAATCGCATCGGTAAACTCTTGAGTGGATGCGCTGCCCTTGAGATCGCCCGTCGCAATTTTGTCTTTGTTCAGCGTGTCGGTGATCGCGGTGCGCAGCCGCAGGGCCAGATCGCCCCGGCCGACATGATCCAGCATCTGGCCCGCTGCCAGCAGCAAGGAAATCGGATTGGCGATGCCCTTGCCGGCGATGTCCGGCGCCGAGCCGTGCACAGCTTCGAAGATCGCGCAGTCGTCGCCGATGTTGGCGCCCGGCGCCATGCCCAGGCCGCCGACCAGGCCGGCCATCTGATCGGAAAGAATGTCGCCGAACAGGTTGGTGCATAACAGCATGTCGAACTGCCAGGGGTTGAGCACCAGTTGCATGGCGCAGGCGTCGACGATCATGTCGTTCATCTGCACTTTGCCTTCGTATTCGCTCGCAACTTCTTTGGCGGCTTCCAGGAAGATGCCGGTCAGCGCTTTCAGGATGTTGGCTTTGTGGACTACGGTGATTTTCTTGCGGCCGTTCTTTACCGCATATTCGAAGGCAAAGCGCGCAATCTTCTTGCAGGCTTCGCGTGTGTTGATGCCGGTAGAGACGGCGACGGCGCGCGGGTCGTCGCCGACCGGAATGTAGTATTCATGGGCCACATAAAAGCCGCCGATGTTTTCCCGGATCAGCGCGATGTCGATGTTTTCGTAGCGGCCCGGCACAATCGTCAGCGCCGGTCTGACATTGGCGTACAACTGGAATTCTTCGCGCAGGCGGACGTTGGAGGAGCGGAAGCCTCCGCCTACCGGTGTGGTCAGCGGGCCTTTGAGGGCCAGCTTGTTCTTGCGGATGCTGGCCAGGGTTGCTGCCGGCAACGGGTCGCCGCTGCTGTTGACGCCGGCCATGCCCGCTTGTTGTATGTCCCAGGAAAAAGGCGATCCCAAGGCATCCAATACCTGGACCGTGGCTTCGACTACTTCCGGGCCGATGCCGTCGCCGGGGATCAACGTTGCGGGAATTTGGGGAGTTATTGTGTTTTTCATGAGATCCTTTTATTTCAACTGGGACATGACAATCAGGGTCAGAGTGACTGTAATCGCACCGCCAATGCGCGTCGCAATCTGTGCAAACGGCATCATTTGCATGCGATTCGCCGCCGTCAAAATCGCCACGTCGCCGGTGCCGCCCTGGCCGCTGTGGCAGGCATTTACAATTGCCGTTTCAATCGGATACATGTTCAGCCACCGCCCGACCACGAAGCCTGTCGCCATCAAGGTCGCAACAGTCGATATGATGGTGATGAGGTTGAGCACGTTGAATGCGGACACCAGTTTGTCCCAGGGCGTCATGGATACGCCGATGGCAAACAGCAAGGGGTAAGTGACCGCCGTGGAAAAGAACTTGTAGACGACCAGAGAGCCTTGTTGCAACTGCGGCGACACTGCGCGTGACAGCTTGAAAATCACGGCAATAAACAACATGGCGACCGGCGCCGGAAAATCGAACAGCTTGTAGCACATCAATCCAAACATATACAGCGAGATTGCGGTAATGCCGGCGGCCGCAATATTGCCGACATCCGTATGAGCGAGACCTTCTTCCTTCGCCGGATGCATTTCGTCATGCTCGCCCGGCTGCAGCCGGCCCTCGCCAGTGAGGTGCGGGTATTTCTTGCCCACAAAATTCAGCACGCCGGCGAGCATGATTGCGGTCAGGCTGCCGAGCATCACAGGGGGCAACACCTGCGCAAAGACATCACCCTGAGCCTGGTGCAATATTCCGGAGTAACCAATGGATAAGGGAATAGCGCCTTCACCCACACCGCCGGCCATGATCGGAACAACGATGTAAAAGAAAGTATGGTAGGTGCCCAGGCCAAGCAGAGTGCCGACGGCCGTGCCGACAATAGCTGCCGCGACAGAACCGGCGGCAAGCGGCACAAAAATCTTGATGAAACCTTTGATGAGAACCGTTCTATCCATGCTCAAGATACTGCCGACAATGATCGACGCAATGAATAGATAAAGAAAATTGGTCGACTTGGTGAAATCGACTACGTTCTTTAAAACCATGGCAGGCAAAAGATGCTGGAATGCCAGGTAGGAAGGGATGAAGGTCGCAAAAATTGCTGCGGCGCCTATGTTGCGCATGATAGGGAGCCGCTTGCCCAATTCCGCGCAAGAAAAGCCGCCCACTGCCAGCAACGCAATCGATACCGAGATATCGGACGGCACTTTGCCGGTGACGACAAATCCGGTGATCAATGCCAGCAGCAACAAGTACACCGGCAACGGTATAACGCCAATGCGCATTTCCATCAATTTCCACCAGCCGTACGGCCAGAATTTTTCGGATGTTTTTTCCGTGACCGGCATAAGCTGTTCAGCAGGTATAGCTTTCATTTCTTTCTCCTTTGATTCAAATTCTAGAGTTGGCACAAGGCTCGTCATGCTGTGTTTTTAAATACAAAGGCAGTTATGAGTGTGTGCTGTCGCAGCCTTACGGCTAATGTGGAACATGGCGCGAATAAGTTGCTCGTTCAGGAAACGTGCAGTTTTTTCCCGTTGCTACTCTGCCCGATGACTTCATCGATCAGAACAAGGCATGCGCCCCCCAGGGCGGCCAATCTGCAGGTGTCAAGGCGGTACTGCGCTGATGGATAAAATCGGTGGCGTCATCCTTGATGAACGTCAGGATCGTGTTAAATGTGCGCGCCAATCTGGCAGCATCTATCTTGCAGGTGCTCAGTCGGCTCTACCGGAAAATAGATAATCTGCGCGATGCCGCCAGTCATGACGGCGATTTTTTGATGAGTTGGCAGCCATGCCCCCGGTCGCTGCAATCGGGGCAGCACTCGCGTGTGCCGCCGGCATTGCGGGCGGATGCATTGGGCCATAGAGAAATTTAGGCATTACTTCTTGTCTCCACGATTTTGGGAATTATGACCTGCCGCAATTGATATGGCGGCCGTGATCTTCCTCAAACATTTATTAACGTGGATGTATTCTAGGCCAGCATAACTTTCATCCAGCTTTCCAATTCCTCACTATTTAATTTGCTGTGCGACATCACTAGGGCCTGTGACAGGCCCTGGAACAGGCTCTAGAAGCCGACCCTGGAACTACTGCAGGTTAAAGAAACAGGGCTACGCTGCCGGTCCCCGATCGTCCTCCGGCATGTCGATCACGTGATACTCCGCTCTTGCGGCCATAGGCGGATTGGATTGGTGAATCATGTTGCCGGCCCGATTCGCTGCCTCACCTGCTTTATCAATTGCGGTATCGGCGAGAACATCGGTCATTGTCCATGCCGCAAATACCGGTGCGCTGGTGATCGTCCCGACTGTTTCCTGGATGGCGGAGATGCTGGCTGGATCCATTCCCGCCTTTTTCGCTGCGATTCCGGCCGCTGCTTTTGCTGCGGAGACTGCGGCAAAACCGCCGGCCAGCACACCGTTCGTCAAGATACGCTTGGCAGTCAATAGTTCGCGCGCCCCGCTAAGCGTGTCCGTCGCGATATCCACAGGCAATCTGGCGGCACGCTTCAACCCATTGATGCCGGCATCGGTCCATGTGGCATTTTTCAGTCTATCGAAATGCGCTTCCCAATCAGGACGGCCGAGCAAATATTCAGGGCCGACACGATGATTCTTCTCATTGAACGCATTCATGGCGACATATGCAGCCGAGCCGGCGATGGGACCTCCGGCAGCCGCTATCCAGGAGTCAACCCCAGTTGCCGCAGCTGCGCCGGCTTTCTTGGCAACCGCCGGAACGACAGCATTTCGCAGGATGTTGCGTCCGGTATAGGTCTGAAACGAAGCCGAAATTTCGAGAGCTTGCTTCATCAGATTGCCCGTTGCCCCTTTTGCTTCCGCCATCACCGGCTCCAGCTGTTCCGCGTCCGCTTTCATCCATTGGGTATTGCCGGTCGATTTCTCCAGAATTTTTGCGCCCACGGTATCTGCGGCGCCAGAAAACACGCCGGCAATGGCGCCGCCTTGTGCCGGGGTTTTTGCGGCCGCGGTCAATACCTGCTTGGCGTCCAGCAATCTTGATGCAATTCCGAACGGGACTGATCTCACGTAGCCCACGGTAGCTTGCGCAACGCGATCCATGTTAGTTCCTTTTGACAGGATCCGATGGATACTTTCAGGTGTTTCGCCTTTTGCATCGAGTCTGATTGCTCTCTCGCCGATCAGCAATTCGAAAGCTTCATGGTTGCCTTCATTAATATGCGGCGCAAATATTTCGTGCAGTTGCACTGAGATTGAATCCCTGTTCGGAATCTGAATTACTTCCTCTCCCAGCCGAATGTTTTCAGCATCCAAGGGTGCGGTTGGTTCAGCCTCGTCTGCAAGCATGCCGCTCATTTCGATTTCAATATGGGTCGCCCTGGCCATTGCCGAGCTTTCCGCAGTGGAGGAAAGAGGCGCCTTCGCAGTTGACGACGAACCCAAATATTTACCGGAGAAAATGGTGGAGAGCTTTCTGCGGCTGACGGGAGCTTTGGGAATCAGCGGCAGCGGAGAACCTTCCGCAATTGGAGAGCCTTCGATGCGGGAAAGCGCCAATTGCTCATCGAAAGTTATTTTTTTTTCCTCGTCTGAGAGGACGTCGAGATTCAATTCCCCGCTGTGATGCCGCGTCGACGAACCAACGGTGGCCCGTCCGCTTCCGCTCCTGCTTGACGATGCTGAAATTCGTCTGCCGCTGTCCGTGCGTCCCTCAAATCCGATACTGGAAGATACTGACATCCTGGCGCTTTCCACTCTTCCTTCATGGCCTATGCTGGAGGACACCGAATGTCGGTTACTACCGGTATTTGGCTCTGCAAGCCGGGTTAATTCGCCTGAGCTCGCCATCGGGCTGCGGGATCTCGACCTTCGGCTGGAACCGCTTGTATTCGTTTCGACATTCTCGGTGATCTCAGTGTTCTCGGGCGAAATCGTGGGCTGGGGTAGGTTTTGTATATGCATTTCTGATGCTCCATAAAAGACCGTCAAGGTTCTGGGTCATCATTTCCTGTCGAATAGTCTCGTCTCTCAATCGATATCTGCCATTCGACATTCAGCCGTTCAATGTTGGCTATTGGAAATTTCGATATCGTTTTCATACTGCGACATGTGACCAGTCAACCTCTTCAAGATGCGAAATAAAGAGGCCCTGAGCGAATAGATGCTTAAAAGGTAATTGGTGCGTAACAAAACATCAGAAGTGGGGTAATTTCGAGGCGCCGGGGAAAATTGGATCGCTGCATGCTGGCTGTCTAGCAAGCCGCCATTCTCCGGCTCGCTCGTCAATCTGAAGCGGCGTACGTAAAGCGAGGGAAGCAGCCGAGCGGAAAATGTTATGGGGATGCCAGGTTTGATGTGGCTCGTTTCAGCGCGAGCGGCTGGACGATGAGCGTGACGCCGCGTTCGACGGCCATGCGGACCAGGGCGATCGCCTCGTCCTTGCCAGCTTGTCCAAGTGTCAGGAAGTCTCCAATCAACCCCAATTCATTGTTCAACCTTCTGCGCCACCTGAACAATCCGTTCCCGCACCACCCGGATCGCCTGTTTGAGCGCATACACATCTTGAAAATAACGCTGCGGAATCCGTATCTGGCTGGCGTTCGCATCGATGTTTTCGATGTCGTCGCGCCATTGCGCAATCTGTTCCTTGCTGGGATTCTTGCAAGCCCATATCTCATCTTCCAGCGACTTGATTTCGCGATACCAGACCACCAGCCGGTTTTTCATGCGTGCCGCCACCATGCGCGGCAGCGCTTGCAGCAGCCCGAACAACAAGGCCATGAAGGGTAGCAGGATCAGCAAGCGCCTTTCAATGAAACTGGCTAGCCAGAACGGCAGGTAGCGTTGCAGGAAAGGGCGGCCGGATTTGAAGTAGCGGGTGCTTTCGTCGGAAACCGGAAAATCATCCGTATTCAGGTTGGGAAATACACCGCGCGGCGTAAAGTAATCTTCGCGGGCATGGGCGGCGTTGGCGGCTTCCAGCAGCAGGTAGGCCAGGGCCGGATGCAGGGTATCCTTGGAAACCAGCAGGGCGGTGGCGGCCAGCATGGTGACGTCGGCTTGCGGCAGATCGTTGGCGATGCTGGTCGAGGCGCGTGGAAAAATGATCTTGGAGAGCGAGGGAAACTTCAGCACCAGCGCGTCTGCCTGGGCAAAACTCATCAGCTTCAGATCGCTGTTGAGCAGCATTTTCTGCATGGGGGCGTCGGGCCTGCCGATAAAAAAGGCGGCGTCCAGCTGGCCGTTTTCAAGATTCTGGTAGGCCTTGTAGGCATCCATTTCGATCAGCGTGGCGTTGTCGCCGTTGATGCCGCTGTGGCCGAGCAGAATTCGCGAGACTTTCAGCAGTCCGCTGCCGGGAACGCCGACGGAAACCCGCTTGCCGCGCAATTGCGTCAGCCGGTTGATGACGGTGTCGCCGCGATAAAACACCCAGATCGGTTCATAGGAGACGGCGGCGATGGTTTGCAGGTGATCGTTTTCAGTCGGGGCGTTGGTGCCGGACTGGATGAAGCCGACTTCGTATTCGCTTTCCGGATCCGTCAGCCGCTGATAATTTTCCACCGAGCCGGAGGAGCGGCGGATATCCAGGGTGATGCCTTCACGTTTCAGGAGCGGCGCATAGCGCTCTGCAAAACCGCTATAGATGCCCTTGTCGGCGCCGGCGGTAATCACAATCGTGCGCTGGATGGCGGGCTTGAGCATGATGAACAGGGCCCAGCCCAGCGCAGCGATCAACACGATCGCGCCGATGATCAGGAGCCGCAGGCGTTGCGCGGTCATCGGTGGCTTCTGGATGCGGTGCAGTGCTGGGTTTTGTCTGGGCATGGTGCGGATTTGAAGCGCTTAGTCGGGCAACGCGAAAACCGGGCGCGAGGCTGTTGGACTGTTGCCGGGGAGTCCGATGGCTATCGCTCCCCGCACAATTACACCACCTTCTTGACGAACTCCGATTTCAGGCTCATGGCGCCGAAACCGTCGATTTTGCAATCGATATCGTGATCGCTGTCGACCAGGCGGATATTCTTGACCTTGGTGCCAACCTTGACCACGCCGCTGGAGCCTTTCAATTTCAGGTCCTTGATCACGGTGACGGTATCGCCATCCTGCAAGACATTGCCGACGGCGTCGCGGTAGACCTTGACGCCGTCGCCGCCGGATTCTGCAGTCGCCTGTGCCGACCATTCATGGGCGCATTCCGGGCAGATGAAGAGGCCGCCGTCTTCGTAGGTAAATTCGGAGTTGCATTGCGGGCATGCTGGTAGGGTAGTCATGGTGTTGTCTTTCGAAATAAAGCCGGAGCCGTAAAAGTGCGACAGTATACTGCGTGACTATCGCTGTCAGGATTGAAATGTTTTTTGAGGCGCACTACCTGTTCGCACTACCTGTCGTTTAACCTTCTCGCATCCGCCAGCTCTGGCATTTGCCCTAAACCGGCTGTTTTGTTTTTCCGCCAGCTCTCTGCGCAAACACCCGCTCCACCAGGAAATCGATGAACACGCGCAGCTTGGGCGTCGGATGCCGGCTGGTCGGCCATAGCACCCGAAATGCGGTGGTGCGCTCGACGTAGTCGTCCAGTACCGTGCGCAGGCGGCCGTCGGCGATGGCGTCGCGGACGGCGAAGCCCGGCAGGCAGGCAATCCCCAGCCCGCGTAGCGCGAAGCAGACGCGGGTTTCAATGTTATTGCAGATCATGGATGTGGGTAGGACGATTTCGGCTTCGTCAGGCGTGTGCCGCAACGGCCAGACCTCCAGCTTGCCGCTGTTCGGGTAGCGGTAATGCAGGCAGCTATGGCCGGCCAGGTCGGACGGCTTCTGCGGAACGCCGCGCTGGGCAAAATAGGCGGGTGAGCCTGCCAGCAATACGCGAAATGAACCGAGCAAACGAGATGAAAGGCGTGAATCGGCCAACTCGCCGGTACGCACCACGGCGTCGAATCCCTCCTCGATGACGTCGACGCTGCGATCGGTGAAATCAAGATCCAGTTCGACTTCCGGATATTGCTGCATGAAGTCAGCCAGCACCGGCAGCACCAGCGAGCTGACCAGCGGCAGGCTGACGCGCAGCCGTCCGCGCGGCGTTCCGGTACTCAGCGACAGTTCGTTTTCGGCAGCCTCTATCTCGGCCAGCACGCGCCGGCTGCGCTCTAGAAACAGGGTTCCCTCCGAGGTCAACGTGATGTTGCGCGTGCTGCGGTGAAACAGGCGCACGCCGAGCCGCTCTTCGAGCCGCGCCACCCGTTTGCCGATAGCCGACGCCGACACGCCCAGCAAGCGGCCGGCGGCGACAAAACTGCGGGTTTCAGCCACTTGGACAAACACCGCAAATCCACTCAGGCTCTCCATATGCTCTCCAATTGCGGACATTTGTGTCCTTATAGAGTGGAACTATAGCCCAGTTTATCTTTAATCGATGGCCTCCTATGATTTGCCGATCACACCAACAGAAGGAACCATCATGCCAATACGAATGCCCGCTCCGGGTCCGCTCGAATCGTCCGCTGCTTTGCAAACACGCCTTGATACGGCGCTTGACTCGGCTTTGCAGGAACAACGGCTGGTCGGCGCCGTAGTCTTGATTGCGCAGGACGGCAAGCTGGTTTACTGCCGTGCAGCTGGGTTTGCCGACCGCGAAGCCAGGCGCCCGATGCGCGACGACGCGCTGTTCCGGCTGGCCTCGGTCTCCAAGCCCATCGTTTCCACTGCGGCCATGGTGCTGGCGGGGCAGGGGCGGCTGGGGCTGGACGATACGCTTGAGCGCTGGCTGCCGGAGTTCCGGCCACACCTGGCGGACGGCAGCGCTGCGCAAATCACCGTGCGGCAACTGCTATCCCACACGGCCGGCCTGGGTTACCGGTTTTTCGAAGCCGACGAGAACGGCCCGTATGCGCTGGCCGGCGTCTCCGACGGCATGGATCAATCCGGCGTTACGCTGGCCGAGAATCTGCGCCGCATCGCCAGCGTGCCGCTGCAGTACCAGCCGGGCACGGCGTGGGGTTATTCGCTGGCGACCGATGTGCTTGGCGCGGTGATCGAGCGGGTCTGCCAGCTGCCGCTGGACGCCGCAGTGAAGAGTCTGGTGACGGCGCCTTTGGCGCTGCACGATACGGCCTTTTTTGCAGCCGAGCCGGCGCGCTTGAGCAGCGCTTACGTGAACCAAGGTACGCCGCCACGGCGCATGCAGGAGACCGACATCGTTTCTCCTTTCGAGGGGGCGGTAGGTATCCGCTTCCAGCCTGCTCGCGCGCTCGATGCGCACGCCTTTCCTTCGGCAGGCGCCGGCATGGTTGGCAGCGCCGGCGATTTTCTGCAGTTGCTGGAACTGCTGCGCGAAGGCGGCCGTGCATTGCTGCCGCGCTCGCTGGTCGATGAAATGGCGAAGAATCATACGGGTGACCTGGAACTGCCGAATGCGCCGGGCTTCGGTTTTGGGCTGGGGTTTTCCGTGTTGCGCGATCCGCTTGCAGCGAATTCGCCGGAGTCGGTCGGCACCTGGCGCTGGGGCGGCGCTTATGGCCACTCCTGGTTCGTCGACCGCGCCCGCGGGCTGAGTGCGGTCGCCTTCACCAATACCTTGTACGAAGGCATGGCCGGCCGGTTCGTGACCGATGTGCGGGACGCCGTCTACGGCTGTCAGTCTGAAGCGAAAATCACGGAGCGGGCAGCATGAAAACCGTCGAGTTTCAAACCATGGAGCCAGTCACGCCGGACGGCGTTCCTTCCGCTGCTGCCGGCCTGCCGCTGGCGGGTTTGCTGGCCTTGGCGATGGCGGGATTCATTACCATTCTGACCGAGGCTTTGCCGGCTGGCTTGTTGACGCAGATGAGCCGCGACCTGGCGGTGTCGGAATCGGTGGTCGGCCAGTTGGTCACGATTTACGCCATCGGCTCCTTGCTGGCCGCGATTCCGCTGGTCGCCGCCACTCGCAGCTGGCGCCGGCGGCCGCTGCTGCAAACCGCGATCGGCGGCTTCTTTATCGTGAATACCGTTACCGCGCTCTCCGACAGCTATCTGCTGACCTTGGTCGCGCGGCTGTTTGCCGGGGTCTTCGCAGGTTTGCTGTGGGCTTTGCTGGCCGGTTTTGCCAGCCGCATGGCGGCGCCATCGCTGCGAGGCCGCGCGATTGCGGTTGCCATGGTCGGCACGCCACTGGCCCTGTCGCTTGGGATTCCGCTGGGCACCTTGCTCGGCAGCTGGATCGGCTGGCGTTTCACTTTTG
>NZ_JAGQEG010000041.1 GCF_018305005.1 Collimonas silvisoli | reverse complement strand
CCAATGAGCCGTTTGGCTGGGCCAATGTCTACGAATCGGGCTTCATCTACGACAACTACACCGGCGGCAACCGCTGGGATAATTCCTTGATGTATCAGCACAAGGCTGGGCCGCTCTCTGGCTCGCTGATGTACGGCTTCGGCGAGCAGGCCGGCGCCAACCGCAATGGCAGCAAAGCGGGCGGCAGCCTCGCGTATGAGTTTGGACAGGCAAGCGTCAGCGCCGGCTACCAGCAGACGCACGACATCAACGGCGTGGCCGATCACAAGGTATGGAGCGCTGGCGGCTTCTATCCGATAGGCGCGCTAAAGCTCTTTCTGAGTTATCTCAATCACCGCAGCAAGCTGACGCCGCAAAAAAACGATGTCTGGGCGACCGGCGCTTCCTATGCGGCGACGCCGGCGGTAGAGCTGTATGGCGGCTTTTACTATGACCGCCAGCGTGCACAATCGGGCAGCAAACGCACCGTAGTCAGCATGTTCAACTACAAGCTGTCGAAGCGCAGCAATGTCTATCTGCAAGCCGATTACAGCAAGATCGATGCAGGCTATGCCAGCAACGTCTTTGACGTTTATGCCTTCCCAATCAGCAAAGACGCCAGCGGCGCCACGACCGATTTCATCAAGTCGCGCAGCAGCGTGATGGTCGGCATGCGTCACCAGTTCTGATCTCGGTTTGCATTCGAAATTAATTGCACGGAGCAAAACAAAAAGGCCTCCATTTCTGGAAGCCTTATGTCTGTTGGTGCCGAGAGCCGGAATCGAACCGGCACGCTGTCTCCAGCGCGGGATTTTGAGTCCCGTGCGTCTACCTATTCCGCCATCTCGGCAACGCGTCCGCTATTATGACTGATTTCTTAGGTGCGATCAATAGCCTTTGTGTATGAATTCGTTTTTCTCTGAGTACATCGCCTGCCATCAGGCTAGGACTAATTACCGACCCGCTGGTACAGGCGGAAGCGCTCATCGCGGTCCGAAGGCCGGCGGCCGGTCCACAGCAGTTTCCACTCGCCTTTGAATTCGCGCCAGATCGCATCGTCGGATTTGACCGAGATATTGTCTTGATACAGCAGGAAATCGCAATGCGGCTGACCGTATGCCGCAAACGGGATGTCGCCGAAATAGGCAAACGATGCGCGCTGCGCCGGGCCGACGTTGGTGTCCACGCATTGTTTGACGGCTGGCAAGTGTTGATGGATTTGCGCGGCTACGCCGGCGTAGCTCTTGCTGTAGTTGAACCATGGCAGCCACAGCGTCGCCAGTAGCAACCAGCACAGAATTACACCACCGGAGGACAGCACAATGGCACGCCATAGTACCGTGGGCCGGCGCGACAGGCGCCAGTTCACCAGCAATATCCAGAATACCGAGCCGAGTAGCGCAATCACCAGCGCGATCAGATTGAACTCCGGCTTGAAACCGGGCGCCAGCTTGTAGACGTTCTTGGCGAGTTGCGCCGGCCAACCGCTTTCCTTGGCGATCCAGGCCAGCCAGAAAAATGCGGCGCAAGCGGTCAGGGTCATTACCGAGAACCAGTCGACCGCATTGATGGCGCCGCGTTTCATGGTCGGCAAACCGAATGCAGCCAGGATTGCAAGCGGCGGCAGCAAAGGCAGCAAGATGTATTCTTCCGGATGCGGATTCAGCAACAGCATGATCGTCAGGCTGATGAAAAATGCCAGCGGCAAGGCAATATGCAGCGTCGAGCGCTGTTCGCGCCAAGCATACACGGCCCAGCCGGCGAACGGCCAGGCTGGCCAGGCAAACCAGATGCCGTATTTAAAGTAATACGATAATGCGGTCCAGGTAGGCCAGCTGAGTTGCCGCAGATTGAAATCTTCCCAAACCGTGAAACGATTCATGCCATTTGGCAGGAATGCGCAACTGGCGGCAAACCAGACAGCAGCAACTGCAATTGTCACGGGCAAGGTGATCAGCAGCAGATCCCTGGCAATGGCTTTTTCCCGCATCAAGGCTAACACTAGCAGACCGCTCAGCAAAGCCAGTGGTAGCACCCAGCCGCGCGTCAGGATCAACAGACCAAAGGTCAGCCCAAGCAACGCCGCGCTGCGCAGGCTGCGTGCTTCAAACAGCCGCACCGCTGCATAAATGGCGAAAGCCGCCAGTGAAATCTGCAGGCTCTTGGCGATAGGCTCATGGCTTGGCAGTAATAGGCCAAGGCTGCCGAGATAAATCAGAAATGCGCTATCCGCCAGAGTGCGACCGAAATCCCTTGGTTCGGGCTGGCCGCCGAATGCCAGCCGTAAAGGCTGTGCCTCGGCGCGCCGCCCCAACAAGTAGGTGGCGTACCAGACCGACAGCGAGCCGACCAGGAAAAATCCTACTGCTGACAATCGGCCGGCGAGCGGATCGCCCAGCAGCCAGCCGAATAATTTGATGCAAATCGCGCCTATCCAGTAAGTCAGCGGGCTTTCGCCGGGCATGGGCAGGCCGACGATGTTCGGCGCCAGCCAGTCGGCGATGCCGCCATGCGCCATGGTCCAGGCGATGCCGAAGCTGGAAGCGTCTTCATTTTTCCAAGGATCGCGCCCGATCAGGCCGGGCAGGATATACAGCAATCCAAGCGCCCACAGGCCCCAGCGTGGCAGTGCGCTGGTGGCGGAGGCGGGAAGGCGGACGGGCTTCATCACAATGGCGTTTGTTCAATGTTGAATTGCTGGGTATTGTGCCGGATAGCAGGGTACTTCGCTATTGCTGAGCGTAGTTTTTGTGCTTGATATTCTCAAGCAAACACACATTCTTTTACGATTTATCAAAGAGCTGGCGGCAATGCGGCGCCGGGCGCAGGATTCTGCCTATGCTGCCAATCCCGATAAACAAAAAAAGGCAGCCGCAGCTGCCTTTTTAAACTGACGATCGAATTAAGTATTTGCGATCGAAGTCTTGGAGCCGACAGCGCCGAATTTCTTACGGAACTTGTCAACGCGGCCAGCGGTGTCGACGATTTTGTGTTGACCGGTGTAGAACGGATGCGATTCCGACGAAACTTCAATCTTCACCAAAGGATATTCTTTACCTTCGTGCGTGATGTTTTCGCGAGTCTGGATAGTTGAACGAGTGATGAACTTGAAATCGTTCGATACGTCGTGGAACAGAACTTCGCGGTAATTTGGGTGAATGCCGTCTTTCATAATTGCCTCAATTGAGTGGTAGCCAATCAATCACTTCGTCGGTCGTCTTGCTTCTTGACCCGATTGTCGATCACTTGCCGGGGGTGGAAAACCGTAAATTATACAATAAAATCGGCCGCTAACTGGAAAAAATGAATGAAATCAGTGCCTTGGGGCCGATTCCGGTTTTATGCCGGTACAGGCTTTTGATTGCCGGCTTTACGGTGCAAATATAATGTTGCAAATAGGCCACATACTGCCGCAGCAGTCATCCACATGCCAGGCGCGCCCTTGTCGCCGGTGTATTCAATCAGGCCGGTGGCGATGGCTGGCGTAAAGCCGCCAAAAATCGCGGTTGCCAGGCTGTAAGCCAGGGAAAAGCCGGCAGTGCGCACTTCGACCGGCATGATTTCGGTCAGAGCCACCACCATCGCGCCGTTATAGCTGGCGTACAGGAATGACAGCCAGAGTTCGACCATCAGCATCTTTTGGAAGGTCGGATCGGCTACCAGCCACGACAAGGCCGGATAGGCGGTGAGGATGGTGAGGACGGTAAATGCCAGCAGCAGCGGCTTGCGGCCGATGCGGTCGGACAGGGCGCCCATCACCGGCAGCCAGATGAAGTTCGAAATGCCGACGCAGAAGGTAACCACCAGCGCGTCAATGGTGCTGAGTTTCAATACGCTCTTGCCGAAAGTCGGCGTGTAGACGGTGATCAGATAGAACGAGACAGTCGTCATCGAGACCAGCATCATGCCGGCAATCACCAAGCCCCAGTTATCGACCATGGAGCGCAGGATTTCACGCACAGCGGGTTTGTGCTTGCGCGCCATGAACTCCTCGGTTTCCTGCAGCGAGCGGCGAATCACAAACAGCACCGGCACAATCATGCAGCCGACAAAGAACGGAATGCGCCAGCCCCAGTCGGCGATTTGCGCAGGCTGCAGCCACACTTGCAGGCCGAAACCGAGGGCTGCGGCGACAATGATTGCGACCTGCTGACTGGCCGATTGCCAACTAACGTAGAAGCCTTTATTGCCCGGCGTTGCCATTTCCGACAGATAGACCGAGACGCCGCCCAACTCAACTCCCGCCGAAAAGCCTTGCAGCAGGCGGCCGATCAATACCAGCAGTGGCGCTGCATAGCCGATGCTGGCGTAACCAGGGACGAAGGCAATCAGCATGGTGCCGAGCGCCATCAGCGCCAGGGTGGTGATCAGGCCCTTGCGGCGGCCGACCCGGTCGACATACGCGCCCAGGATGATGGCGCCTAAAGGGCGCATCAGAAAGCCTGCGCCGAAAGTCATGAAAGTCAGCATCAGCGAGGCAAATTCATCGCCGGCCGGGAAAAAGGTTTTTGAAATGTAGGTCGCGTAAAAGCCGAACAGGAAAAAATCGAACATCTCCATGAAGTTACCGCTGGTAACCCGCAGAACTGTGCCGAATTTCGATGGGCTGGATTGAGTTGTCGCCATGATGTGCCGTTGCGAAAAATGGAGGTTCGCAAGGATAGCATTTAACCAGTGCGCTTGTTGATCCAGCGGTTTCCAGTAGCCGATGCCAGCCTGCATACGAAAAAAAGTCCGATCCATTTGCATGGATCAGACTTTTTCGGTTGCCGGTTGAGATGGTCGTCAGCCGGCATATGCAACTTTGATCAGCCGCCGCGTCGCATCATGTCGAAGAATTCGGCGTTGTTCTTGGTTGACTTCATCTTGTCGAGGATGAACTCCATCGCTTCGATTTCATCCATGCTGTACAGCAGCTTGCGCAGCACCCAGATTTTTTGCAGCTGATCAGGCTTGATCAGCAATTCTTCGCGGCGGGTGCCGGATTTGTTCAGGTTGATCGCTGGGTACACGCGCTTCTCGGCGAGGCGGCGTTCCAGATGTACTTCCATGTTGCCGGTACCCTTGAACTCTTCGTAGATCACGTCATCCATGCGGCTGCCGGTTTCGATCAGGGCGGTAGCGATGATGGTCAGCGAACCGCCTTCTTCGATGTTACGGGCGGCGCCGAAGAAACGCTTCGGACGTTGCAGCGCGTTAGCATCGACACCACCGGTCAGCACCTTGCCGGAAGCCGGAATCACGGTGTTGTAAGCGCGCGCCAGACGGGTAATCGAATCCAGCAGGATCACCACGTCCTTTTTCATTTCCACCAGGCGCTTGGCTTTTTCCAGCACCATTTCGGCAACCTGGACGTGACGCGTAGCCGGTTCGTCGAAAGTGGAGGCAACCACTTCGCCGCGCACCGAGCGCTGCATTTCGGTCACTTCTTCCGGACGTTCGTCGATCAGCAGCACGATCATCACGGTGTCAGGATGGTTGGTCGTGATGGCATGCGCAATGTGTTGCAGCATGACCGATTTACCCGACTTCGGCGAAGCTACCAGCAGACCGCGCTGGCCCTTGCCGATAGGCGCGATCATGTCGATGATGCGGCCGGTGATGTTTTCTTCGCCGCGCATGTCGCGTTCCAGCGGCAGCGGCTTGTTCGGGTGCAGCGGCGTCAGGTTTTCAAACAGGATGCGGTGTTTCGACGCTTCCGGCGATTCGCCGTTGACCTTGTCGACCTTGACCAATGCGAAATAGCGTTCGCCGTCTTTCGGCGTACGCACTTCACCTTCGATCGAATCGCCGGTATGCAGGTTGAAGCGGCGGATTTGCGAAGGCGAGATATAAATGTCGTCGGTGGACGCCATGTAGCTGGCGTCGGGCGAGCGCAGGAAGCCAAAGCCGTCAGGCAGGACTTCGAGGGCGCCATCGCCAAAAATCTGTTCTCCTGATTTCGCGCGCTTTTTCAGGATCGCGAACATCAGTTCTTGTTTGCGCAAACGCGCTGCGTTATCGATGTCCAGGCCGATTGCCATTTCTAGCAGGGCGGAGACGTGTAACGCCTTTAATTCAGATAAATGCATAGGTATGAGTGTCCCGGGATGGGAAATATTGGGTGGGGGAGGGAACTGCGTGGTGTAGTTAGTAAAACACAAGCGGCGATGCGGGCGCACCGCCGCGGTTGTTATTAGATATTGCTGTCGATGAACGACGTCAGCTGACCCTTGGCCAGCGCACCGACTTTTTGTGCCGCAGGAACGCCGTTCTTGAACAGGATCAGGGTAGGAATGCCGCGGATGCCGTGCTTGGCAGGTACTGCCTGGTTGGCGTCAACGTCCAGCTTGACGATCTGCAGCTTGTCGCCGTATTCCTTGGCAACTTCTTCCAGGATCGGGGCAATCATCTTGCATGGACCGCACCATTCGGCCCAGAAATCGACTAGGACCGGTTTGTCGGATTTGAGTACATCTGCGTCAAAAGATGCGTCGGTAGTATGTTTAATATGTTCGCTCATGGTTTCCTCAGTGTGAGGGAAAAAGAATCAATGTGTGCCAAGACGACTTACCATTCCTGCTTGGTGGTTGCCAGCGGCGTTCCCTATTCTATTGAATAACTGGGGATGCCGTGCGCGAATTCAAGTTTCTGTGGGTGCGGTAAGAGGTGTTGCGGCGGGATATTCGCTAAATCATAACCGATTTTAATAAAAAGTGTGGCTCATGTAATTATTTTGATCTTGTTTTTTCAGGGCCTCGCATAAAATGACAGGTAATCTGTTGCAAAAATGCGAGATCGTCCATTCCCGGCGCAGAACAGCCGGACCCGTTCCCCTCAGTGAGCCACATGCCATTAGAGTCCATACAAATTGTGCCTTCTGCCAACTTCTGGCCGGATGCAGCACGCGCCTTGCTGGCCACCTGCCGTCGAGCCAGCGGTGATCCGGGGCAGCGTGATTTTGCACATTGGCGTGTGATGCTGCCAACCTTCGCCCATGCGCAGCCGTTGAAAGCGGCCATGAGCGCGGAGCTAGGTGGAATTTTCATACCACCGCAATTCTTTACCTTGTCAGGCTGGCTGGCGACCTTGCCGCCGCTGCCCAATGTGTTGCCGGCCAGCGAGCGCTTGATGCGCTTGTATGCCGAATTGCGCCAGCACGGCTGGCTGAAAAAATTATTTACCGCGCGCCGCAATACCGATCTGCTGCCGCTGGCGCAAACACTGTTAGCGTTATCAGACGAGTTGACGCAAGCCTTGCTGCCGGCGTTGCATGCCGGCGGTGCAGGCGATCCTGCCGGCGATCCGGAGCAACGCTGGCAAAGCGCGCTGGAACAGCTGTCGCCGGATGCGCGCAAATTATTGTCGGATGAAACGCAACTGGTGTGGTCGATCTGGAAAAGCCAGCTGGATGCCGACGATGCGATCGCGGCGCGCTTCGCGCAAATGCAGCAGGTGGCGGCAAGCGCCGGCCAGCCGATGGGTTGGATCAGTTCGGTCGCACCAGAGCCGTTGGAACAAGCTTTTCTCGACGCCTACGCCAGGCGTCAGCAAGTGCTGACGATCACGCTCGATTGGCGTGCGCAAGCACTGCAACCGACCTATGCGCAGGCCTGGCCGGAAATGGTGGAAGCGGTGAAAGCGGTGGAAGCGTCGACCGATGAAGAGAGCCGCGATGTCACCGCTGCCGATCATGCGTTGCCGGCGGAGCTGGCACTTTGTGCAGCCGGCAGCGTCGAGGACGAAGCGGTGCAAGGCGCGCAAATGGTGATCGACTGGCTGCAGTCAGGCAAAACCAATCTGGCGATTGTGGCGCAGGATCGGGTTGTGGCGCGGCGCATTCGCGCCTTGCTGGAGCGCGCGCAGATTCATGTGGCCGACGAAACCGGCTGGAAATTGTCGACCACGCGTGCGGCGTCTGCCATCGCCGCCTGGTTCGATGTGGTCACCGCGCGCGGCGAAACCACGGCCCTGCTCGATTTGCTGAAATCGCCGTTTGTATTGAACGAAGCGCCCAGCGATCTGCTGCACGATGCGCAGGATAGTGTCGCCAACAAGTCGGCGCTGGTGATGAAAATAGAGTTGCTGCTGCGGCGCGCCAATGTGCTGGGTGAATGGCGCACCGTGATCAATGCCTTGAATCCGGCGCCGGCAGAGCAAAAGACGGTGAGCTTGCTGGCACAGCAGGCAGCACTGTTCAGCGGCCGCAAGAATCTGCGCGACTGGATCGCCACCACTGCATCGGCACTCGATACCTTAGGCGTCAGCTCGGCGCTCAGCGCGGATTCGGCTGGTCAGCAGATCTTGCAGATGTTGCAGAATATTGCGCCGCCGGGTAACGATTTTGCGGCGTTATTTTCCTTTTCGGAATGGCGCGCGCTGGTTAATCTGCAGCTCGACGATACCAGCTTCATCAGCGCCATCGATGATCGCCGGGTGGTGATGCTGCCGCTGAACGGCGCACGCTTGCGCAGTTTCGATGCGGTGCTGATGGTCGGCGCCGACGCCGATCACCTGCCGTCGCAGCCGCAAGAGACGCTGTTCTTTGCCAATACCGTGCGGCGCGAACTGGGGCTGGCGACACGCGAAAGCCGCCAGCGCCAGCAATTGCGCGACGTGGTCGAACTGCTGGCGATGAATCCGCGGGTGGTGTTGTCCTGGCAGGCGCACAAGGATGGCGAACCGAATCCGGTCAGCCCCTGGATCCAGCGTTTGCAACTGACCTTGGCGCGCGCTGCCGCACCCGCGTTGGAAGAACGGCGGGCGACGATTGCTGCGCGCAGCTTGCAAGCCACACCGTCGCTGATGCCTGCGCCGGCGGCGCCGCAGCTGACGCCAACCCGCCTGACGGCCAGCGCCTACAACAGTTTTATCGCCTGTCCGTATCAGTTTTTTGCCAGACGCATGTTGGGTTTGGCCTCGTTGGATGAATTATCCGACTTGCCGGAAAAGCGCGACTACGGCGGCTGGCTGCATGAAATCCTGGAGACTTATCACGAAACCCTGCGCGACCAGCCATGCCCGGCGGATCAGCGGGAATCGTTGCTGATCGATATTTCGAAAAAAATATTCGGCAACGTCATCGCCAAAAATGCCGCAGCTCTCGGTTATTACTCGCGCTGGCAGAAAGTGATCGCTGCGTATGTGGTCTGGGCCAATGAACACGAAGCCCAGGGCTGGCGTTTCGTATTCGGCGAACAGGCTTATGAAAAAACGATGCCGATACCAGCGCTGGATCGCGAGCTGACGCTGCATGGCCGGATTGACCGGATCGACGAGAACTACGCCGGCGCACGCGCGGTGCTTGACTACAAGACCAACAACCTGGTCGCGCTGAATAAAAAACTGAAAGACCATGAAGATCATCAACTGGCGTTCTACGGTTTGTTGTCAGACCGCCCGGTTGCGGCGGCGCACTACGTGGCCTTGGAAACCACCAAAGACAAGGTCGGCGACGTGAGCGCACCCGACTATGACGAAGCGCAGCGCGCTCTGGCCGCGCAGATTACCGTCAATGTGCAAGCAATTGCGCGCGGTGTCGGCCTGCCCGCCAACGGTGTTGCATCGGTTTGCCAGTATTGCGATGTACGTGGCTTGTGTCGCAAGGGAGCGTGGGAATGAACGAAGCCATTCAAACTCCCGTACCGAGCGCTTACCGGATGAACGGCGCGGTAGTCGACGCCCAAAGTTTTACCAATGCCGCCTGCGATCCCCAGCATTCGGTGGTAGTGGAAGCCTGCGCCGGCAGCGGCAAAACCTGGTTGCTGGTGGCGCGCATGTTGCGCCTGTTGCTGGCCGGCGCCGCGCCGTCGGAGTTGCTGGCGATTACCTTCACCCGCAAGGCTGCACAAGAAATGCGCGAACGGCTGCTGGAGTTGCTGCACGACCTGGCCTTGCAACCGGATGCAAAGGTCCGCAACCTGCTATTGGAGCGCGGCATCGCGCCGCAAGAACTGATGCAAGTGCTGCCGTCTGCGCGCAACCTGTATGAACGGGTGCTGGCCAGTCCGCAAAGTCTGTCCATCGATACCTTCCATAGCTGGTTCGCCCGCCTGCTGCAAATTGCACCGCTGGCTTCCGGCGTGCCGCACGGCTACGCATTGACGGAAAAGACCAGCGAATTGCTGGCTGACGCTTATCTGCGTTTCATGCAATCGCTGAATGAAGAAGAGAACGATCAGATCAAGCAGGATTTGCTGGCGCTGTATCAGCTGGCCGGCGATTTCAGCACCAGAAAATTGCTGAATGCTTTCATCGATAAGCGTGCCGAATGGTGGGCCGTGATCCAGCAGGGCGTGGATGCGCCGTTGGAATGGCTGCGCGAACTGTGTGGCGAAGATGCTGAAGTCGACGCCCGCCTGTCCTTGTGGGACGATGAGAAATTCCTGTCTCAAATCAAGCAAATCGCCTGGTTGCTGGGACAGGGCTCGGCGACCAACCAGAAGCGCGCAACCGCGATTGAAATGGCGCTGACGGCAGGCGCAGCGGCGGAAAATTTCGACGCTCTCTGTCATCAGTTTTTTGACGATGCAGGAAAACCGCGTAGCAACGGCAAGGCCAAGGATTTACTGAAAGTGCTGGAAAACAGCCTGGGCGGCAATGCCCTCGATGCCTTCGACGCGCAATTCGTGGCGACCGGCGAAGCGCTCAAGTTGCTGCGCAAACGCAGCCACGAACGCACCGTGCTCAGTTTGAACCAGCATCTGTTCAGTATCGGCAACGCCTATCTGGAGTGTTATCAAGCGCTCAAGGCAGAGCAGCGCGTGTTCGATTTCGCAGATCTGGAATGGCAGGCCTATCGCTTGCTGACCAATCCCGACAGCGCCGCCTATCTGCAAAGTCGGCTCGACAGCCGCTACAAACATATCCTGCTGGATGAATTTCAAGACACCAACCCGCTGCAATGGAGCATCGTGCGGGCCTGGCTGAGCGCCTACGGCGAAGACGCCGGCCAGCCCAGCGTGTTTGTGGTGGGCGATCCGAAGCAATCGATTTACCGCTTTCGCCGCGCCGAGCCGCGGGTGTTCGAAGCTGCGCGCAAGTTATTGCAAGAGCAGGGCGCGACGGTATTGCAAGCCAATCAGACCAGGCGCAACGCCAGCGCGATTGTGGAAGTATTGAACGTCAGCTTCTGCGCCAACCCGCTGTTTTCCGCGCAAACCACCTTGGGCGAAGTTGGCGGCGAGGTCTGGCGTTTGCCTTTGATCCAGCAAGTGGATGACGAGGCAGAAGAACCAGCGCAGGGTTTGCGTAATCCATTGACGACTGCGCGTGAAGAGTCGGAAGATGCGCGCCGCCGCGATGAAGGCAAGCAGCTGGCGCAAGCTTTGTGGCGCGCCCGGCAAGAACTCACGGTGCGCCAGGAACATGGCAGCCGCGTGTTGCGCTGGTCGGATGTGATGCTGCTGGTAAAAAAGCGCAGCCATCTGGGCGCCTACGAAAGCGCGTTGCGCGAGGCCGGCATACCGTTCATGTCCGACAAGCGCGGCGGTTTGCTGGAGTCGCTGGAAATTTCCGATCTGATTGCCTTGCTGACATTCCTGATCACGCCGGACGACGCGCGCGCATTGGGCCATGTGTTGAAATCGCCGATCTTCGGCGCCAGCGACGACGATCTGATCGCCCTGGCGCAACGCAGCGAGCGCGGCTGGTGGGCGCGCTTGCGAGCTGCTTCGGCGGATCAAAGCGCCGCACCCGCGCTGCAACGCGCAACTGTATTGCTGGAAGAATGGCTGCAAGCAGCGCCGCGTTTGGCGGTGCACGATCTGCTCGACGTGATTTTGCATCGCGGGCAATTGCTGGCGCGTTACGCACAAGCGGCGACGCCTTTGTCGCGCAGCCAGGCCATCGGCAACATAGAAACCTTCGTCGAGCTGGCGCTGAACATGGATGCCGGCCGCTATCCCAGCTTGCCGAAATTTATCGATGCCTTGCGCGGCTTGCAAAACGCCGCCGGCGGCGACGCCCCTGACGAAGCCAGCATCGACGCCGCCACCGATGCGGTGCGAATCCTGACGGTACATAGCGCCAAAGGGCTGGAAGCGCCGGTAGTGGTGCTGCTCGATGCGAATCACAGCAAGCCGGCACGCGACGATTACGGCATCCTGTGCGACTGGCCGCAGGATGCGGAGGCGCCGCAGCATTTTTCCGCTTTCGGCAGCAGCGCTGAGCGCGGCGCCGCGCGCGATCGCTTGTTTGAGGCGGAAGAAGGTTTCAAGACACAAGAGGATTGGAACTTGCTGTACGTTGCCGCTACTCGCGCCAAACAATTGCTGATCATTAGCGGGGTGGCCGGCAGGAGCGGCGGCATCACGGATGACAGCTGGTATGCGCGGCTTGAACAGGTGCCTGAAGCCGGCTTCGATACCGTCGCGGAACATGCCGCCGCTGCCGACGGCGCACAAATATTTGAGCAAGAGATCTTTGATCCCCCGCAATTGCCGCCGCCGGCGGTCGCCGTTGCCGCGACTTTCAATAGCCAGGCGATAGCTGAGGGCATCGCTTTGCACGGCTTGCTGGAAAGAGTGACCCAGCATGGGCAATGGCCGGTAATGCTGCCGGACGCCGCGACGATTGCGCGCTGGCTGCCCTGTCCGCCAGCGTTGGCGAAACTGGTCAGGCAACAAGCGCAGACCATTCTGGCGCAAGCCGAACTGGAGCATTTCTTTAATCCGGCCATGCACCTGCACGCCCGCAATGAAATGGAAATTATCGTTGGCGGTACTGTGCTGCGTTTCGACCGGGTGGTGATCTTCGAGGACGAGGTGTGGATCCTGGATTACAAGCGCAATCTGCTCGACAGCGAGCGTGCGGCTTATACCGCGCAGTTGCGCAGTTATCGGCAGGCGGCGCAGGCGGTGTTCGCGGATAAACGCCTACGCACGGCTCTGCTGACTGTAGATGGGCGTTTGTCGGAAGTCGACTAGATATTAAAAAACCCTTATTTCCTGAATGAAAATAAGGGTTTCTCAGATGATGGCTAGCGTGCAATCAACGATGGTGCGGCGCCGCGTATTTTTTTTCCAGCCGCCCAACCAGCGTCGCCAGGATCATGGTCATGGCGAAATAGACCACCGAAATCGTGATGTACGGTTCCCAGTAACGCGAATAGGCGCCGGCCACGGTCCTTGCCGCGTAAGCCAGCTCGGCCAGGCCGATGGCCGATACCAGCGACGAATCCTTGAGCAGGGTGATGGCTTCGTTGCCGAGCGGCGGCAGCATGCGGCGAAACGCTTGCGGCAGCACCACGTAACGCATGGTCAGCTTATAACCCATGCCGAGGCTGGATGCAGCATACGTCTGGCCGCGATCGATCGACTGGATGCCGGCACGGAAAATCTCTGAAATGTAGGCGCCGGCATTCAACGACAAAGCCACGATACCGGAGATGAACGCGCCGTAATCCTGCTTGATGGTGCGCGCCAGCTCGCCGGAGATCAGCAGGCCGTTGTCTTGATGGATCAGCACCGGCATCACGGCAAAGTGGATCAGCAGGATCTGTACGAACAGCGGCGTGCCGCGAAAGAACGCGACATAGAAGCTGGCCAGCCCCTTCAACGCGCGGAACGGCCATTTCCATGGCCCGTGCTTGACGTCGGCCAGACGCAGCATGCCCAGCAACAAGCCCAGGATGGTGCCGATGACGATACTGATCACGGCGACCTGCAGCGTCATGAAGAAGCCTTTGACGAATAGCGGCGCGTAGCCTTGTATGATGCTCCAGCGAAAATCCATAAGTGTTATTGAGAAGAGACGATGTGACGGGCTGAGTGGACGCGTAATCCGGCTGCCTGGCTATCCGGATTACACAAGAAGATACTAAAAATTAGCGCAAAATTATACCGTAGTTGCCGCAGACCGCCAAAAACAGACGGTCTGCGGGGGATCACTTACTTGCCGTTACTTACCGTTGCCGAAATATTTTTCGCTGATCTTGGCAAAACTGCCGTCGGCCTTGACATCGGCCAGGCCCTGATTGACCTTGGCCAGCAGTTCGGTATTGCCTTTGCGTACGGCGATGCCATAATATTCTTTCGGAAAACCGGCATCGGCCACCACCCGGAAGCTGGCGGACGCATTGTTGGTGATGTAGTTCTTCACCACCGCATCGTCGGCCACCACGGCGTCGACGCCGCCGCTTTCGAGTTCTTTCAAGGCCAGCGTGGTTGAATCGAAGCGCTTGATGCAGGGGTTGTTCTTGCCCACCAGGTTTTGCACGACTTCGTCGCCGGTGGTGGCGCTTTGCACGCCGATTTTCATGGCTTTCAGGTCATTGAACTGCTTGACCGAGGTATTGCTTTTGGGGACGGCGATCAACTGGCTGGCTTCGAAGTACGGCGCAGAAAAATCCACAGTCTGCTTGCGTTCATCGGTAATCGTGATGGCTGAAATCAGCAGGTCGCGATCACCCTGCGCCAGGAAATTGAAGATGCCTTCGAATGGCGTCGGGACGAATTTCACTTCGATGCCGATTTTTGCCGCGATCGCTTTCATCAAATCGATATCGAAGCCGGCCACTTCCTTCTTTTCGTTTTCGGCGGAAAACGGCGCGTAAGCCGATTCAACCCCGACCACGTACAGGCTTTGCTTGGCGGCAGCCGCCGGCGCTTCTTCTGTTTTACTGCAGGCGCCAATTGCCAGCAGGCTCATGCTCAGAGCGCACAGCGGCAGATAGCGGCTTAACATTTTTTTCATGGTGTTCTCGCAAAAATAAATCGGGTAGTGAGCTTGCGATCGAAATTATATTTTCTCGTCGGCGAAATATTTCTTGTATATCCGGTCTTGTGTCCCGTCCGCCTTGATTTGTTCCAGCCCGTGGTTGAGCTTGGCCAGCAGTTCGGCGTTGCCCTTCTTGACTGCGATGCCGTAGTACTCCTTAGGGAAACCCGGATCGTTGACGATGCGGAAATTCTTGCCTGGATTGTTTTTCACAAAATTGGTGACGACGCCATTGTCGCCAACCACGGCGTCGACGCCGCCGCCTTCCAGTTCTTGAAACGCCAGCGGCATCGATTCGAAGCGCTTGACGCTGGGGCTGTTTTTGCCGACCAGGTTTTGTGCCGCTTCATCGGCAGTGGTGGCGCTCTGGACGCCGATTTTCATCGCTTTCAGATCGTCGAATTTGGCGACCTTCGAATTCGGCGGCAGCACAATCAACTGCTTGGCGACGAAGTAGGGTTCGGAGAAATCCATGGTTTGACGGCGCTGGTCGTTGATCGTGATGGTGGAGATCAGGATGTCGCGATCGCCCTGGGCCAGCGCGTTGAACAAGCCGTCGAATGGCGTATTGACGATTTTGATCTTGATGCCTGCTTTGTCGGCCACGGCTTGCATGATCTCGACATCGAAGCCGACCAGTTCTTTTTGTTCATTCTCGGAAGCGAAGGGAGCGTAAGCGCCATCGGCGCCGACCACGTATTCGGTGTTGCCTGCAGTCGCCGCGGCATGGCTGTCCTGCTTGCCGCATCCCGCCAGAACGGCAAGCGCGCAAACAAATACGAGAGCCGGCAGATATCGTTGTTTCATATTTTCTCCCGGCTGTTATTTGGACGTCTCGGCAAAATACTTGGCGTAGATCTTGTCGTAGGTACCGTCGGCCTTGATTGCCGCCAGTCCCTTGTTGACCTTGGCCAGCAGCTCCGCGTTACCCTTCTTGACCGCAATGCCGTAATACTCTTTAGGGAAGGTCGGATCGGAGATGAAACGGAAACCTTCGGATGGATTGTTCTTGACGTAGTTCTTGACCACGCCATTGTCGGACACCACCGCTTCGACGCCGCCGCCTTCCAACTCCTTCATCACCAGCGTTGCCGATTCCAGGCGTTTGATGTTGGGATTACTCTTGCCCAGCTCTTTTTGCACGATCTCATCGCCGGTGGTAGCGCTTTGCACGCCCACCTTCATGCTCTTCAAGTCGGCAAATTTTGTGACGGTGGAATTTTTCGGCACCACGATCAGTTGATTAGCTTCGAAATAGGGTTCGGAGAAATCGACGGTCTGCTTGCGTTCGTCGGTAATTGTGATGGCCGAGGCCAGCAGATCGCGGTCGCCTTGCGCCAGGAAGTTGAAGATGCCTTCAAACGGCGTGTTGACGAACTTGATCTTGAAGCCGCCCTTGTCGGCGATGGCGTGCATGACGTCGACATCAAAGCCGACGATTTCCTTTTGTTCATTCTGATACTCGAACGGCGCAAAAGTCGCTTCGGCGCCAACCAGGTATTCGGTCGGCGCAGATGCTGCAGCCGTTTTCGGTTCCTGCTTGCCGCAAGCTGTCAGCGACAGAGCAAGTACGCACAGACCCAGATTGAAAATGCGTTTCATTGAGTTTCTCCTGTAAAAATCGGTCGAGTGTTCTAGCTCGCATCGCAATCAAAACCCATCGCTCAAGAACGGTAGCCGCTGGCGGCATTCCGGCGTAAGTAAAAGATTGCGATGTTGGCAATATTGTTTGGAATAAGCCGCTATTTTAGATTCATCTAAGCAAATAACAACGATTTATATAGTAAAGAGTGTTGTTCGATACCGACCTAGTAGAGCGCCAGGGCACAGACGGGCTACGACTGCATCACTTGATCAGGCGGGCTTACCTGAATATCAGCATCACATCCTCAAGATCTTCCGATAACTCCGGCAGTCCTGCCATGCACCAAGCCTGAATATTTGCATGCTGCAGCGCACGGTTTTAGCGCACGAATGCACCGCCTTTCCCTACGTAAAAACCTCTTGTGCCATGCGCATAGACAGGCACGCATATTGCATCGATACTTTATATTGAAATAAAATATTAATTATTGCATAGGAATAGTTATGGCAAAGCATATCATTTTGGAAGCAAACGGAAACGTTGGCGTGGTCACCTTGAATCGCCCAGAAAAGCTCAATGCCTGGAATACCGACATGCGCAACGAGATCATTGCTGCACTGACGAATTTCAACGCCGATCCGGCCGTTGGCGCCATCGTCATGACGGGCGCCGGCGAACGCGCATTCTGCGCAGGGCAGGACCTGGAAGAGGCGCATGGCTTCGATCCTGCCCGCGTGAACGAATGGATGAGCGAATGGGAAAACTACTATGCCGTGCTGCGTGGCTTGTCGAAGCCGCTGGTCATTGCGCTTAACGGCACCGCTGCCGGCTCCGCATTCCAGGTTGCGTTGCTGGGCGATATCCGCGTCGGTCACGCCGGTTCGCGCATGGGGCAGCCGGAAATAAATGCAGGCATTCCGAGTGTGACCGGTCCGTGGATCATGAAGCAGATGCTGGGGTTGTCGCGCACGATAGAACTGACGCTGACCGGACGCATGATGGAAGCAGAAGAGTGCCATCGGATCGGTCTGATTCATCATCTGGTCGCCGCCGATCAAGTCATGCCCAAAGCGATGGAGATTGCCCGCGATCTGGCAGCGAAGCCGCCGGTAGCGATGCGCCTGGATAAGCAGCGTTTCTGCGAAATGTCCGAATCCGGTTTTCACGAAGCCATCAGCGCCGGCCGCCGGATCCAGGTGGAGGCGTACAGCACGGGCGAACCGGCACGCATGATGGAAGAGTTTTTCCGCAAACGCGGGCGCAGCATCGCGTAATTAGATTTCCGCAGAAGGTTGTCTCAATGAACGTCTTTGCATTTCTATCGCATAGGGAGGTCGTATGAAAAACCGTTTCGATACCACACGCCGTGGGATGCTGAAGCTTGCCGGAGGACTGGCTGTCGCCGGCGCGTTCCCGGCTACAGTGTTCGGCCAGAACAAACAGATCGTGGTCGCCGATCCCGGCGGTCCTTACACCGCAGCATATCGAAAGGCTTTTTACGACCCGTTTGAAAAGGCCACCGGCATTCGTGTCATCAATGTGGCGCGCGAGGCGCAACCTGTGGCGCAGTTGACGGCGATGGTGAAGACGAAGAATTTCGTGTGGGACGTCACAACCCTGACCGTGGCACAGGATATTCCCATCCTGGAAGAAGCCGGTTTGCTTGAGCCGCTGGGATTAAAGGTCAGCGAATTTTCGAACATGCTGGCGGAATCGGTTGCACCAAACTTCATGGGTGTCGACGTCTATTCGACCGTGCTGGCATACCGCAGCGACAAGTACGGCAAAAATCCACCGTCCAGCTGGGCCGATTTCTGGAATGTAGAAAAATTTCCGGGGCGCCGGGCATTGCGCCGTAACGCCATCGACACGCTGGAACAGGCCTTGATGGCCGATGGCGTCTCCATCGATAAACTCTACCCGCTGGATCTGGACCGGGCGTTCAAGAGTCTCGATCGCATCAAGCCGCATGTCGCGGTGTGGTGGACCAGCGGCGCGCAGGCGATGCAGCTGATTCAGTCCGGCGAGGTCGACATGATTTCGACCTGGAATGCGCGTGCGCAAACCGCCATCGAAGGCGGCGCGCCAGTCGCCATCGTCTGGAATCAGGGACTGTATTCGATCGAGGGCTGGGGTGTGCCGAAGGGAACGCCACGCGCCGAAGAGGCCAAGGCGTTCGTCAAATTCTGCGCAGATGCCGCGCGCCAAGCGGCCTTTACCGACACCTTGGCATACGGCCCCACCAATCTCAATGCCTATCAAAACATTCCAGCCAAACGCGCCGCGATTTTGCCGACCTCTGCAGCCAACCTGAAACTCATGCGCGCACCAAGCGCGCAGTGGTGGCACAAGAACCGCAATCTGGCGTCGGATCGATTCAACGCATGGTTACTTTCGTAAGCGGGCAGGAAAATGGTCGCCAGATTAGAAACAATTGGACTTGGCAAGCGCTATCAGGACGTCACCGCGCTGTCGCCTACCGATCTGCAGGTTCAGGATGGGGAGTTCCTGACCCTGCTTGGCCCCTCAGGTTCCGGCAAGACCACGCTGCTGCAAATCATCGCTGGGCTGGTCGAACCAAGCGACGGCAAGTTGCTGATCGATGGTAAAGACGCCACCCGCAAGGCTGCCGGTGAACGCGGCATAGGCATGGTGTTTCAAAGCTATGCCTTGTTCCCTCACATGACCGTGTGGGACAACGTCGCCTATCCATTGCGCATGCGTAAAGAGGGGAGAGCGGCGATGGATGCCGCGGTCAAGGAGGCGTTGGAAATGGTGCAGATGGGCGCTTACGCCCATCGCCTGCCGCGCGAATTGTCCGGCGGCCAGCAACAGCGTATCGCGCTGGCGCGCTGCTTCGTCTACAAGCCCTCGGTGATCCTGCTGGACGAACCGCTGGGCGCGCTGGACAAGAAATTACGCGAGCACATGCAATCCGAAATCCGCCGCCTGCACAAGGATTTGGGAGCCACCTTCATTTACGTCACCCATGACCAGGAGGAGGCGCTCAATCTTTCCGATCGTATCTGCCTGATGAATCAATCGAAGATAGAGCAGATAGGTACGCCGCAAGCCATGTATGACCAGCCTGCCACCGTGTTCTCGGCGCAATTCATCGGTTACTCGAACTTGCTGGAAGGAACGTTGGAACAAGGTGCGGCTGGGTTCGATATCTTGCGCAACGGCCGTTTCGCATTGCCTGTGATGCCGCAAGATGCCAGCCAGTCGGCGGCCCGGACGCTGGTCGTAAGGCCGGAAAACGCACGGCTGGCGAATACCGAATCAGCCTATCTGCGCGGACGCGTCAACGAAGTCGTATTCGCCGGATCCGATATCCGTGTACTCATCGACATCGGCGAAGCGGAGCCATTCTTGCTGCGTTGCGGCCGCCGCGAAGCACCCGCCGTCGGCGATATCGTCGGCGTCAGCTGGCAGTGTGAACTGACTACCGTCGTTGCCGCCTGACAGGAGCCGCCATCATGCATAATTCCTCAAGCCGCAAGCTGATCAAGGCCATGCTGCCGGCGTTGCCGTCTATCGTATTCCTGCTATGTTTTTTTGGCGCGCCGGTCTACGAGATCTTGCAAACCGGCGCCTACAACGCCGATGGCAAGCTGAGTCTGGCGCAGTTCCATCGTATCAGCGGCGATATCGTGTATGCGAAGGTATTGTGGACCACCTTCAAGATATCGCTGCTGACTGCGCTGTTTGCGGTCGGACTCGGCTTTCCGGTCGCCTACTTCCTGAGCCAGATCAGCGACCGCCGTCGCGGTAAATGGATGATCTGGCTGTTGATTCCGTTCTGGACCAGTTACCTGGTGAAGACTTTTGCCTGGATTCTGGTGCTGTCCAAAACCGGTGTACTTGCCTCGATCGCGATGGGGCTTGGCCTGGTCGATGATCCGCAAGCCCTGGCGCCGTCCTTGAACGGGGTGATGATCGGTATGGTGCATGCGATGTTGCCGTTGGCAGTGATGAACATGTTGCCGATCATGCGCGGCGTTAATGCGCAATTGCTGCAGGCTGCGGAAACTCTGGGCGCCAATCGCACAGTTGCCTTTTTTTCGGTGTTCCTGCCGCTGGCGGCGCCGGGCATGGCTGCCGCCGGTTTGCTGGTATTCATCACCAGCCTGGGTTTCTTCATCTTGCCGGCTCTGCTCGGCACGCCGCAGGAAACCATGGTCGCGCAGTTGGTGATTTCGGCGATTAATGAGTTATTCAATTTGCCGTTTGCCGCCGCCTTGTCAACGGTCTTGCTGGTCTGTGCGATTGCTGTATTTATCTTGTACGACAAGCTGGTTGGCTTATCCTCATTGAGCGGCGAGTCACGACCTGCGGTGCGCAACAAGAATTTACCTGGCATGAACGGTTTCCTGATCGTCGTCGGCAGAACATTGGGACGCGCTTATGGCGCACTGGGGCCGTTAAGCGCCAATGTTCGCGGCCTGAAAATATATACGTTGCTGCTGATCGGATTGTTATCGCTGCCGATTCTGGTGGTACTGCCGATTGCGTTCACCGATTCTCCGTTCCTGGCCTTTCCACCCAAAGGCTTCAGCCTGCGCTGGTTCTCCTCGTTCATGTTCTCTCCGGTCTGGCAATCGGCATTGCTGCGTTCGTTCGGTGTGGCGGTGGTAACTGCGCTTGCCGCCACCGCTCTGGGTCTGGGCGCCGCACTGTCGCTGACGCGCTTGCCGGCTGCCTGGACCAAGCCCATGTTCGCGGTTTTCCTGGCGCCGCTGATCGTGCCGCGCATCGTGATTGCGGTCGGCTTGTTCTATCTCTTTGCGCGTCTCGGGCTGGTCGGCACTAATCTCGGACTGGCGATCGGCCATACCGTATTGGCGATTCCCTATGTGGTTGTGACAATGGTAGCTGCGCTCAAGCGCTTCGACTGGCGCCTCGACGATGCCGGCCGCATCCTCGGCGCGTCAGCATTGGCGCGGCTGCGCACGATACAGCTGCCGATGATGATAGGCAGCGTGGCGGCAGCATTGCAGATTGCTTTCATCATTTCGTTTGACGAATTGACGATTGCCATTTTCGTCAGCGGCGGTCTCACCAATACATTGCCGAAACAGATGTGGGATGACATGACTTTGCAAGTCAATCCGACGCTGGCCGCGGTATCGCTGGTCATGGTGGCGGTGATTGGGCTGCTGGTATTGATCCCGACATTCTTCAAACGGGCTGAGCAGGCATGAAGTCCTGCGCCCATCATTTTTCTAATCAAGACGTTCACATGCACAACTATTCCGCATATTTTCCTGTTCGTTCACCTCGCGATAATCTCGACGTCGTGCCGCTGCTGCATGATGGTCTTATACAGGGGGGACCACGCACGCTGCTCGATTTTAATGGCACCAGGACATCGTTCGACGACATGGCCAAACGCGTCGGCGCGATGCAAGCCTGGCTGGACGCCAAAGGTATATCTCGAGGCGATCGGGTGGCGCTGATGCTGGAAAACGGCCTGGATCACATCGCGCTGATATACGCGCTGATGCTGAGCGGCGTGGTGTGGGTGCCGGTCAATACGCGCCTGAAAGGAGCGGGTATCGACTATCTGCTCGGCCATTGCAAGCCAACGTTGTTCGTCGCGCAACGTGAGTTTGCCGAGGTCCTGTCGGATCTGCCGGATTTGCAGTCCCGCCTGGTCTGGCTCGAAGAGGTGCAGCGAATGGTGCAACAGATGCCGGCCGAAGACCGGCGGCTGCAGGCGGCAGCGGTCAGCGCCGATGATACTTTGTGCCTGATCTATACCTCCGGCACCACCGGTGCGCCGAAGGGAGTGGTGTTCACCCATCGCATGATGCGGATTGCCAGCGAAGCGACCTTGATCGTTTCCGGCGCCGGCGCAGGTGACCGCATGTTCGTCTGGGAGCCGCTCTGTCATATCGGCGGCGCGCAGATGATGCTGGTGCCGTTTCTGCAGCAAGTCGAATTGCACATAGTCGAACGTTTTTCGGCGAGCCGCTTCTGGCAACAGATAGAAACTTCGCAAGCTACCCACTTGCACTATCTGGGCGGGATCCTGGACATACTGATGCAGCTGCCGCAGCAACCCGCCAGTCATACCTTGCGCGTGGCCTGGGGCGCCGGCGTGTCGGTAAAAGCGTGGGATGCGGTGATCGCGCGTTTGCAACTGGATCTGCGCGAATGTTATGGCATGACCGAAGGATCCAGCTTCACCACCGTCAACACCAGCGGAAAGCCGGGTTCCATCGGACGCGCGCTGCCTTGGCTTAAGGTCGAACTGCTGGACGACCATGATCAGCCGGTAGCCATCGGCGATATTGGACAAATCGTGGTGTCGAGCGCGATCGATGCTACCTTCTTGCCGCAATACCTGGACAATCCGGAGGCAAGCGCGGCTGCAGTTCGGGATGGAAAGTTGTACACGGGCGATTCTGCGCGCATGGATCCGGAAGGGGATTTGTATTTTGTCGGTCGTCGCACCGACAGCATGCGCGTGCGCGGAGAAAACGTATCGGCGTGGGAAATCGAGCGTGTTTTCGTCACCCACCCGGCGGTCGCCGCGGCCGCTGCCGTTGGCATCGACAGCGCAATCGGCGAACAGGAAATCATGCTGTACGTGCAATTCAAGCCCGGCTCCGACGTACTGTTCAGCGATCTCGCACAATGGGCGCAATCCAGGCTTGCCAGCTACCAGATGCCGCGCTATTTTCTAAAAACCGGCTCGTTCGAATTGACATTGAGCGAACGAATTAAAAAGCATTTGCTGCCACGTAGTATCGAATCGGCATGGGACCGTCGCGTCCAACAGTCCTCGACAAACAACGACGTGACATTCCAGATAGCTCAAAGAAGCCAATGAACAGCGATAATAGAGCCTTTCCTCAACCAAAAGGCCAGTCTGCCATGCAGGCGGCCATTGACCCTATGAGCGCAAACGAAGGCAAAGCTGTTGGTACACGTAAGAAAAAAGCAGGCAAGGAAACGACAATGGCAAAAGCCGCTGCTGCTCCAAGCGCCGAGGTTGCGGGTGCCAGCGCTGTCGACTCCCCGCTATACGTGAATTCGGTAGAAAAAGGAATGCGCGTTCTGATGGCGTTCGATGGCCAGCAACGGCAACTTTCATTGTCGCAAATTGCCGCGCTCACAGGCTTCGATCTCAGCGCGGCGCAACGCTTCACGTACACGTTGACAGTATTGGGTTACCTGGACAAGGACGAAGAAAGCCGCAAATACGAGCTTTCACCGAAGCTACTCGATTTCGCCTATCACTACTTGTCATCCAGTGAGCTGGTCACTCGGGCGACACCCTATTTGCAGCAACTGAGCCAGGAAACCGAGGAAACCATCAATCTGACAATACTTGAAGGCACCGATGTCGTTTTCGTCCAACGTATCGTCAGTCGTCATGTTCTGAATCCGACCGTGGTCACCGGAACCCGTATCCCGGCATATTGCACTGCACCCGGACTGGCATTGTTGTCAACCATGAGTGACGAAGAAGTCGATGCGATATTGGCCGCTTCCGAGCTACGGCAGCATACCCCGTTTACGATAGTTGATCCGAAGAAAATCAAGCTACGGCTGGTCACTTTCCGCGAGCAAGGATATGCCCACATCAAGGAAGAATATTTCCTCGGTGACGTGTCGACCGCAGCAGCAGTTAAGGATGCCCGTGGCCGCGGTATCGGCGCCGTCAACGTTGCAGTGACGAAGGCGCGTTGGGGCGCCGATAGCGATGAAAGCCGCTACGCCAGTCTGGTGATGTCGGCGGCTCGCGCCATTTCGGTACAGAGGAAGTAAGCGATGACTATGCGGCGGCAGCCCGATATTACCTTCATCGGCGGCGGCAATATGGCGGCCGCATTGATCAACGGATTCGTGAATCGCTTTACACCTGCGGCAAATATCAGCGTCATAGATGTCAATCCCGCAACCGATCGCAGCCGTGAGCTCGGTGACGCCTGCTGACGAGGATCGCCGAATACAACTGCGTTAGCATCCCGGAAAAGCTTTGGACAACGACAAAATCTCGCCGGTGGCGCTGCCGTCATAGCCGCTGAGCTGATTGACTATTTCGCGAAACGAGGCGGATTGCAAGATGCCGATGACTTGCTGCATCAGCGGATCTTTCATGGCGCTGGTCGACAGGGCAAAGAAATAGCGCTCACGGATCAGCGGGATGAAATCCAGGCCGAAACGCTGGGCCGCGGTCTGGACGCCGAAGCCGACGTCGGCCATGCCGCTGGCGATAAAGGCGGCAATGGCGGAATGCGTGAATTCGGCAGTCTCAAAGCCTTCGATGGCGGTTGTCGGCAGTGCCTGCCTGGACAGCATCAGTTCCAGCAGCATGCGGGTGCCGGAGCCCGGTTGGCGGTTGACAAAAAGCACACCTGGCCGGCCCAGATCGGCTAAGCCGGCGATGTTCTTCGGATTGCCCGGCGCCACCATCAAGCCTTGATTGCGCACTGCCAGATGAATCAAGCTGTGCTTATTTTTGTCCAGCCAATGGCTGTAGCTGGCCACTGACGCATCTTCGAACTCTCCCAAGGGCACGTGAAAGCCGGCCAGGTCGCATTCTTGCCGCGCCAGCGCCGCCACGGCATCGGCACTGTTGCGATAGCGCAACTCCACCGGCAGGTGCAGCTCATTCAGTTGGTGCAGCAGTGCAGCCACGGCAAAGCCATGGCTGGCGTTCAGACGTATCACCGGCGACTGGCGGCTCACCGTTTTGCTCAACTCGCCTTCCAGCTCGGAAGCGAGGGTTTCCAATGTCGGCGACAAACGCGCCGCGATGCGCCGATCGGCCCAGATCAGTTTTTCCGCCAGCGGCAGCAAGCGGCTGCCGCGGCCGCGGCCGGTTTCTATCAATGGATGGCCGAACATGTGCTCGGCCTCGCGCAGCAGGCCCCATGCATGGCGATAAGAACTGCCCGTTTGTTTGGCGGCATTGGCAATCGAGCCGGTTTCCTGGATTGCGGTGAGTAATGTCAATAACACAGCGGTATCCAGCGGCTGCTCAGCGTCGCGTGAGATTTCCCAGTGCGGCTTGATTTTGACTTTATACATTATGCAAAATATAGCCTATTGAGAAGGTGCGTTGCCAGTGATATTTTTCATGGCGATAGGGCAAATATAAGAATATGAGAATTTTTTTATATAAAAACCTATATGTAGGTAATTACCTATGGTACATATAAGCTTTTTTATTTCCAGGGGGAAATGTGGGATTTTTAGATAAAGAACGGACCATTGCAGGTCCCGGCTTCAACCGTTGGCTGGTGCCGCCGGCGGCGTTGGCAATTCATCTATGTATCGGCATGGCTTACGGTTTTTCAGTGTTCTGGCTGCCGCTGTCGAAGGCAATCGGGATCAAGGAATCGCTGGCCTGCTCCAAGGATATGAGTTTCCTTGCATCAATATTCGCAAGTACTTGCGACTGGAAGATTTCGATGCTCGGCTGGATCTACACGATGTTCTTCGTACTGCTGGGGGCATCGGCTGCCATCTGGGGCGGCTGGCTGGAGCACGTCGGCCCGCGCAAGGCCGGTTTTGTCGCCGCATTGTGCTGGTGCGGCGGTTTGCTGATTTCGGCCTTAGGCGTTTATCACCACCAGATCTGGCTGATGTGGCTAGGCTCCGGCTTGATTGGCGGCATCGGCCTGGGACTCGGTTACATTTCCCCGGTATCGACCTTGATCAAGTGGTTTCCCGATCGGCGCGGCATGGCGACCGGCATGGCGATCATGGGTGTTGGCGGCGGCGCGCTGATCGGCAGTCCGCTGGCCGACAAGCTGATGAAGCATTTTGCTTCCGACACCTCGGTCGGCGTCTGGCAGACCTTCGTGGTCATGGCTGCGATCTATTTTGTGTTCATGATGGCCGGCGCCTTCGGTTATCGGATTCCGCCTAGCGGCTGGAAACCGGCTGGCTGGACGCCGCCTGTAACCAGCGGCAACGCCATGATCACCCAGAATCACGTACACGCCAGCAAGGTCTGGGGCATTCCGCAATTCTGGCTGATTTGGCTGGTGCTGTGCTTGAACGTGTCGGCCGGTATCGGCGTGATCGGCATGGCGTCGCCCATGCTGCAAGAAGTGTTCGGCGGCCATCTGCTCGGCGCCAGCACCAAGTTTACCGAATTGTCGCTTGAGCAAAAAGGCGCGATTGCGGCGATTGCCGCCGGCTTTACCGGCTTGATCAGTCTGTTCAACATCGGCGGCCGCTTCGTCTGGGCATCCTGCTCGGACTATATCGGACGCAAGATGACGTATGTGGTGTTCTTTGTCCTCGGCTTCGTGTTGTACGTCAGCCTGCCTTGGTCTGGTGCAACCGGCAGCGTGGCCTTGTTCGTGATCGCGGTTTGCCTGATTCTGTCGATGTATGGCGGCGGCTTCGCAACCGTACCAGCCTATCTGGCCGACATGTTCGGCACCCAGATGGTGGGCGCGATCCATGGCCGCCTGCTGACTGCCTGGGCGACTGCCGGCATCCTCGGGCCGGTGGTGGTGAACTACATGCGCGAATATCAAATCTCGCTAGGCATGCCGCGTGAGTCCGTCTACAACACCACGATGTATATCCTGGCCGGCATGCTGGCGCTGGGCTTGCTGTGCAACCTGATGATGAAACCGATTGCTGAAAAACATTTCATGACGCCGGAAGAGCTGGCGCGTGAAAAGCAACTGGCGCATGAGCAGGCTTCGGTCAATGGCGGGGCGGTACTGGCGCCTGAAGTGATGGCGCGCATCGGCAGCGGGGGCAACCCGCTGGCGCTGTGGCTGTCGTGGGCGGCGGTGATTATTCCTTTGGCTTGGGGGATCTCGATCACTTTGCAAAAGTCTGCAGTATTGTTTAAGTAATGCTTAAGTAACGCATGACGGGACAGGGTAAGGAAAGCCGGCACAGGTGAGCACCCTGTCCCAAGCAGGCAAGATGTAGTCGGAAAAGTACAATCGGTAAAAGTATTATCAGATTAGTGTAGGGACTCAGGACGCACCGTTGTGCGCCGATCAAGGTGCATGGTTTCACAATAAGAACATCCAATCTGCGCACCTTTTGTAATACCGAATCCCGGTAGGAGACTGTCGTGAAGATGCACATCAAGCAAGGATCTCAAGTTTCGCAAGCAGCAGCGCTGGACCCATCTGTCGACCTCGATCAGGTCAAAACCCTTATTCAAAAATACCAGGCCTTGCCCGGCGCCATGCTGCCGGTCTTGCATGCGATCCAGGATGCGCTCGGCTACATACCGTCGTCGACGGTGCCTTTGATTGCGGACCAGCTGAATCTGTCGCGCGCCGAAGTGCATGGCGTAATCAGCTTCTATCACCATTTCCGCCAGCAGCCGGCGGGGCGTCACATCGTGCAGTTGTGCCGTGCCGAAGCTTGCCAGGCAGTTGGTGCAGACGCGCTGGCGGAACATGCCAAGGCCGCGCTCGGCTGCGATTTCCATGGCACCAGCAGCGATGGCCAGTTTACGCTGGAGCCGGTGTATTGCCTGGGGCAATGCGCTTGCGGACCGAATATGCAGATCGACGACGATTTGCACGCACGCGTCAGCAACGACAAATTCAACCGGCTGGTGCGGGCCAAGCGAGGTGCGTTATGAGCGCCGCTATTACCGTCTACGTGCCGCGCGATTCCACCGCGCTCGCCCTCGGCGCCGAGCAAGTCGCCGCAGCAATTGCGCAACAGGCACAGCAGCGCGGATTGGCCATCAATCTGGTGCGCAACGGTTCACGCGGCATGTTCTGGCTGGAGCCGCTGGTTGAAGTGGCGACCGCCGCCGGCCGCGTCGGCTACGGGCCGGTCGAGCCGGACGATGTCGCGGGTCTGTTCGACGCTGATTTCCTGGCTGGCGGCCAGCATCGCCTGGCCCTGGGGATGGTCGAAGAAATTCCCTATTTGAAAAAACAAGAGCGACTCACCTTCGCCCGGGTCGGCGTTACCGATCCGCTCTCGCTCGACGATTACCTGGCGCATGAAGGTTATCTCGGTTTGCAAAAAGCCTTGGCCATGCAGAGCGCCGACATCGTGCAAGAAGTGCTGGATTCCGGCTTACGCGGGCGTGGCGGTGCGGCTTTCCCGACCGGCGTCAAATGGAAAACCGTGCTGGGCGCGCAGAGTCAGAAAAAGTACATCGTCTGCAATGCCGACGAAGGCGATTCCGGCACATTTTCCGACCGCATGGTGATGGAAGACGACCCCTTTGTCCTGATCGAAGGGATGACCATTGCCGGCCTGGCGGTCAACGCCAACTACGGTTATATCTACGTCCGTTCGGAATATCCGCATGCGATTGCCGCGCTGAACCAGGCAATCAGCACGGCCAACAGCCGGCATTATCTGGGCGAGAATATTCTTGGCTCAAGCCATACTTTCCATCTGGAAGTCCGCAAGGGCGCCGGCGCTTACATCTGCGGCGAGGAAACCGCCTTGCTCGAAAGCCTGGAAGGCAAACGCGGCGTGGTGCGCGCCAAACCGCCGCTGCCGGCCATTGAGGGTTTGTTCGGCCAGCCGACCGTGATCAACAATGTGATCTCGCTGGCCTCGGTGCCGATCATCCTGGCGCGCGGTGCGGCCTTCTATAAAAATTACGGCGTGGGGCGTTCGCTCGGCACTCTGCCGATGCAGCTGGCAGGCAATATCCGTCGTGGCGGCCTGGTCGAAAAGGCGTTCGGCGTGACCTTGCGCGAACTGCTGATGGACTTTGGCGGCGGCACTGCCAGCGGCAAGCCGATACGCGCAGTGCAGGTAGGCGGCCCGCTCGGACCGTATCTGCCGGAATCGCTGTTCGACACCAAGCTCGATTACGAAGCCTTCGCCGCTGTCGGCGGCATGCTGGGCCACGGCGGCATCGTGGTGTTCGACGATAGCGTCGACATGGCCAGGCAAGCCCGCTATGCGATGCAATTCTGCGCAATTGAATCCTGCGGCAAATGCACGCCTTGCCGCATCGGTTCGACGCGCGGCGTGGAAGTGATCGACAAGATCGTCGCCGGGCAAACACAGCAAATCCATTTGTTGAGGGATCTGTGCGACACCATGGTCAACGGTTCCTTGTGCGCGATGGGCAGCATGACGCCGTTGCCGGTGTTGTCGGCACTCGACCATTTTCCCGAAGATTTCGCCGGCGGCCCAGTCGATAAAGCCGCCTGACAGCAACCTGTACAACCAACACCACCCACGTTCCATCGGAACCAGGAGCATGTGATGAATCAGCTTAACGAACTCGACTACGGCACACCTGCCAAGCAAGCCGAGCAATTGGTAACACTGGAAATCGACGGCGTCAACGTCGACGTCGCGGCCGGCACTTCGGTGATGCGCGCCGCCGTGGAAGCTGGCATCAACGTCCCCAAATTATGCGCCACCGATAGCCTGGAACCGTTTGGTTCTTGCCGCCTGTGTCTGGTGGAAATCGAAGGGCGCAGAGGCTATCCGGCATCGTGCACCACGCCGTGCGAAGCGGGCATGAAGGTCAAGACGCAGACGCCGAAGCTGGCCGACATCCGGCGCGGCGTGATGGAGCTGTATATTTCCGACCATCCGCTGGATTGCCTGACTTGCCCTACCAACGGCAATTGCGAATTGCAGGACATGGCGGGCGTGACCGGCTTGCGTGAAGTCCGCTACGGCTACGACGGCGAAAATCATTTGAAGATGAAAAAGGATGAATCGAATCCTTACTTCACTTACGATCCCTCCAAATGCATAGTCTGCAACCGCTGCGTGCGCGCTTGCGAAGAAACCCAAGGCACGTTTGCACTGACCATCAATGGCCGGGGTTTTGAATCGCGCGTATCGGCAGGGCAGATGGAGAGTTTCATGGAGTCGGAGTGCGTGTCTTGCGGCGCTTGCGTGCAAGCCTGCCCGACTGCGACCCTGACCGAAAAGACCGTGATCATGCTGGGTCAGGCTGAGCATAGCGTTACCACCACCTGCGCCTATTGCGGCGTCGGCTGCTCGTTCAAGGCCGAGATGAAGGGCAATCAAGTGGTGCGCATGGTGCCGCACAAGGATGGCCAGGCTAACCACGGCCACTCCTGCGTCAAAGGCCGCTTTGCCTGGGGTTACGCAACCCACAAGGACCGGATCACCAAGCCGATGATACGCAGCAAGATCAGCGATCCCTGGCGTGAAGTGTCGTGGGACGAAGCGCTGACTTATGCCGCCAGCGAATTCCGCCGCATCCAGGTCAAGCACGGCAAGGATTCAATCGGCGGCATCACTTCTTCACGCTGCACCAATGAAGAAACCTATCTGGTGCAAAAGCTGGTGCGTGCTGCTTTCGGCAACAATAATGTCGATACCTGTGCCCGCGTTTGTCACTCACCAACCGGCTACGGCTTGAAGCAAACGCTGGGCGAATCGGCCGGCACCCAGACTTTCGATTCAGTCATGAAGTCGGACGTGATCATGGTCATCGGCGCCAATCCGGCTGCTGCACATCCGGTGTTTGCCTCGCAAATGAAGCGCCGTTTGCGCCAGGGCGCCAAGTTGATCGTGATCGATCCGCGCACCACAGAAATGGTGAAGTCGCCGCATGTCCAAGCCGATTACCATCTCAAGCTGCGGCCCGGCACCAACGTTGCCCTGATCACCGCGCTGGCGCACGTGATCCTGTCGGAAGGATTGCAGAAAGAAGATTTCGTCGCCGAACGTTGCGACCAGAAATCGTACGCCGACTGGAAGGAATTCGTACTGAAGCCGGAGAATTCGCCGGAAGCGATGGAAGCCATCACCGGCATACCGGCAGCAGAGATGCGCGGTGCGGCACGTTTGTTTGCTACCGCGGGCAATGGCGCGATCTATTACGGCCTCGGCGTCACTGAACATGCGCAAGGTTCGACCATGGTGATCGGTATCGCCAACCTGGCGATGGCGACAGGTAACGTTGGCCGCGAAGGCGTCGGCGTCAACCCCTTGCGCGGTCAGAACAATGTCCAGGGTTCCTGCGACATGGGTTCGTTCCCGCATGAATTGCCAGGGTATCGCCATGTTTCGGACAGTACCGTGCGCGGCGAGTTTGAACAAGCCTGGGGCGTTACCTTGAGTCCCGAGCCGGGTTTGCGGATTCCGAATATGTTCGACGCCGCGCTCGACGGCAGTTTCATGGGCCTGTATTGCGAAGGCGAGGACATCGTGCAGTCGGACCCGAACACCCAGCAAGTCACCGCCGCATTGGCCGCGATGGAATGCATCGTGGTGCAAGATCTGTTCCTCAACGAGACTGCCAAATATGCCCACGTATTCCTGCCAGGATCGTCGTTCCTGGAAAAGGACGGCACGTTCACCAATGCCGAACGGCGCATCTCGCGGGTGCGCAAAGTGATGCCGGCCAAGGGCGGCAAATCGGATTGGGAAGTCACGGTAGCCTTGTCCGAAGCCCTCGGTTATCCGATGAACTACCAGCATCCGTCGCAGATCATGGATGAGATCGCCGCACTGACGCCGACTTTCCATGGCGTCAGCTACGCCAGGCTGGAACAACTGGGCAGCATCCAGTGGCCATGCAACGACGCCGCGCCGGATGGCACGCCTATCATGCACATCAAGCAGTTTGTGCGCGGCAAGGGCAAGTTCATCAATACCCAATACTTCGCCACCGATGAAAAGGTCACGCAGAAATTCCCCTTGATCCTGACCACCGGCCGCATCTTGTCGCAATATAATGTCGGCGCTCAGACCAGGCGTACCGAGAATGTCGAATGGCATAGCGAAGACCGGCTGGAGATCCATCCGCATGACGCCGAGGACAGAGGCATCAAGGATGACGATTGGGTCGGCATCGAATCGCGCGCCGGGCAGACCGTGCTGCGCGCTACGGTGACTGAAAGAGTGCAGCCGGGCGTGGTCTACACCACCTTCCATTTCCCGGAATCGGGTGCTAATGTGATTACCACCGATAATTCCGACTGGGCGACCAATTGTCCCGAATACAAGGTCACTGCGGTGCAGGTTATGCCGGTCAGCCAGCCGTCCGCATGGCAAAAGCAGTTCAGCCGCTTCACCGAGCAGCAGCTGAAACTGTTGCAAGGGCAGACGGAGCACGCGGCTGAGGCAGCAGTCAGCAAATAACAGCGCAGAGGAAAAGCATGGTCATACCCGAATACGCCAGCAGCACCGAAGTCGAAGTAGAGCAATGGCGTAACGGCGCCGTCAGCAAGAGTCGCGACGTAGTTGCGGAAGAGGTGCCGGTGGCGCTGGAATACAACGGCATTTCGCACGCCGTGATGATGGCGTCGCCGGCCGACCTGGAAGATTTTGCCCTGGGCTTTTCCTTGACAGAAGGGATCCTGCAGGATCGCAGCGAGCTGTTCGATTGCGAGGTAGTCAGCGCGGCCGACGGCATCCAGGTGCAGATGCAGATTGCCACCGAACGCTTTGTCGCGCTCAAGGAAAAACGGCGCAACCTGACCGGCCGTACCGGCTGCGGCCTGTGTGGCGCAGAAACCTTGCAGCAGGCGGTGCGCAAGCCGGCGCCGGTGATTTCCGATGCACGGTTTTCGGCGGCCGCTATTTACGCGGCGATGGCCACCATGCAGCAACTACAGCAATTGCAGCAGGTGACCGGCGCAACTCATGCCGCTGCGTGGCTGCAGGTGGACGGCGAGATTGCCTTGGTGCGGGAAGATGTCGGCCGCCATAACGCCCTCGATAAACTGATCGGGGCCTTGGCGCAAAGAAATCCGCCGCAGGATTTTTCCAGCGGCGCAGTCTTGATCACCAGCCGCGCCAGTTATGAAATGGTGCAAAAAGCGGCGAGTATGGGATGCGGCTTTGTCGTTGCGGTGTCGGCGCCGACGGCGCTGGCGATCCGTCTGGCTGAACAGGCTAACGTGACCTTGCTGGGTTTCGTGCGGCAACCCGGTCATGTGGTGTATGCGCATCCACAACGCGTATTGCCGTGAATCTGATCAAACCCCCAGCCACCCCAACCACAGAATTGCAGCAGAAAGGGTAAGTCATATGAATTTGGAACACCTGGTGAAGATGGCGAATCAGATCGGTTCATTTTTCGAATCCATGCCCGACCGCCAGCAAGCCATGGCAGATCTCGCCAGCCACTTGAAGCGCAGCTGGGAGCCGCGCATGCGGCGCGAATTGCTGACGTATATCGACGAGCAGGGCGGGGCCGACCTCAAACCCATTGTGCTGGAGGCGATTCACCTGCACGCCAGCACCCTGCAGTAAACGCTGAGCGCGCTCAGCGCACAAACACCATCTGCGAAGGGCTGCCCAACCCGGTATACCTGTCGATGAAGTGCAGCTTGCCGCTGTGCTTGTCGATGGCGAACTGGGTGATATTGTCGCTGCGCTGATTCAACGCGTAGATATAACGCCCCTGCGGTTCGATCACGATGCTGCGCGGATAATCGCCGCGAGTCCATGTTTCTTCCACCCAGCTGAGCTTGCCTTGCGCGCCGATGGCGAACTGGACAATGCTGTTGTGCAAGCGATTCGCCACATACAGGAAGCGGCCGTCGTGGCTTAAGGTCAGCCCGGATGCAAAACTGGTTCCCTGATAATTTTTCGGCAAGCTTGAGATGGTTTGCTGTTCTTGCAAAGTCCCGCTGGACTGGTCGAAGTGATAGAGCGTCAGGGTTGAAGCCTCTTCATTGATCAGGTAGACATATCTGCCGTTCGGATGAAACACAAAATGGCGCGGGCCGGCACCCGCCGACGAGGCTTTGATGAAGGCCGGCGTATTAGGCGCCAAGCTGCCGTTGCTCTGGTCAAAGCGCCATTGATAGATGCGGTCCAGCCCGAGATCGGTCGAAAACACAAATTTGCCGTTGGGGTCGCTGGCGATCATATGCGCATGCGGGGCGTCATGGCCGCTAGCGGCAAAGCTGCCGATGGGCGCAGCCTCCGGCCGTGCAGCTCCGGCCGGACCGGCGCTTTGCTGCACCGATGCCGCCGGCAACAAACTGCCGTCCTCAGCCACCGGAAAAGAGGCCACTGAGCCGCTGCCGTAATTGGCAGCCAGCAGATAGTTCTGCTTTGGCGTCAACGCCACATACACCGGCATCTTGCCTTGCGCATCCTGCTGATTCAGCAAAGTCAACGAACCATCGGCCCGGTTCACGGCATACGCCGCCAATACGCCGTGCTGGCTGTCTTTGTAATTGGCCACTTCACTTGCCACGTACAGCGTTTTTCCGGCGCCATCGAGACTGAGCTGGGCGGCGTTCGGCAAGTTGCTGACAACTTTCACTCGGCTCAGTGCGCCTGACTGGCTATCCACTTTAAACAGGTAGACGCCTTCGCCATTGGGGTTGTATGTCCCGACATAGGCGAACAGGGCGGGCGGCGGGGTTTCGGCTCTTAGCGGCATGCTGGTCATGGTGAGTAGTGCGATGGAGAGCGCCATTCTTTTGGATAGGCGGAATAGAGCCGGTTGAATCTGCATATTTTCTCCGATAGCCGGACTTGCTGCGCCGGCATTTCTTGTCAGATTATTGCGATCAATGAATATAGGGTCATCTAGATTGAATGGCAATACGTAAAATTTACAGCCGCCTTGGGCAACGCCTGCGAGCTGCCCAATATTGGCGCGCAAAGTGGAGCGCAAAGCACCGAAATGTAGGGGGCATTCAGGTTCTCGGCTAAAATGGCGCTCGCATTGTGGACTCTAAAGGCCGGGATGGACTTTCAATTCATTAGCCCCAGGAAAAATGCCCTGGTTTATCTGATCAAGATCCTGACGGGCTGCTTGATCACTTGGTACGGACTGCGCGCCTTGGGTTTGGAAGAGCCGTACTGGGCCATGATTTCCCTCATCATCGTGACCGAGCCGGATGTCAACCTGGCCAAGGCAAATTTCCGCGCCCGTCTGATCAATACCTTGAACGGTTGCGTGGTTGCTTGCCTCGCGCTGGTGCTGTTCGGTCCTGGATTTTTTTCCTTGCTGGTTGCTTTGGCAACATCGGTGCTGGTGGCCATGCTGTTGCAAAACTATCCTGCCAACTGGCGTCTGGGGCCGGCGACCGTGGTGATTCTGATGTCCGCCGCGATAGGCGGTAAAGGCCTGCATCAGGAGTTGGAGTATGCTTTGTTGCGCGTCGGTGAAGTCATCGCTGGCAGTACCGTGGCATTATTGCAGTCATTGGCGTATTCCTATGCACTCAAGCGACTGGCGCCCAGCACTAGCTGATGGCCGGCTGCGAGTTTCATTGATCGAATCTATTCGAATCTATTGACGTAATTTCCTTAGCAACACGAGGGCCTGTTGACATACAATTTGGGAGATGCGTTCAAACCAAAGCGTGTGCTGGCAAGGCGCGTGGCTTGCAAGGGGTGGCCCCCTTGCAAGCCATGCAACGCCGCCAGCGCACGCTTTGGTTTGAACCCCGAGGGAACGAGCCGTAGGCGCCGCATGCCGGTGTTGCAGCTCCTTGCCGTAGTGCCGCTACGTCGCGTCGCTGCGCCTAGGCCTGCAACGCCTACGTCACGTTCGCACTCCCAAATTGTATGTCGACAGGCCCTTAGTGACAAAATGATTTCAGAATTCCATCAATTATCAGAAAAAATCGGCAAGCTGGCCGAACTGACGCACGCTTTGCGTCGGGAAAATGCCGAACTGCGTCAGCGCGCAACCGCTTTGCAGAGTGAAAACGAAGAGTTGAAACAACGCATCGGCGAAGCGCATCAGCGGGTTGCCGCGCTGCTTGAGAAATTTCCGGCGCTGCCGCAAGAACTGTCGCAAGATCAGGAGCTTACATGAGCCAGTTAAGCGTCAACATCATGGGCCAGCCGTATACCCTGGCGTGCAAAGAAGGCGAAGAGAAGGCATTGCAGGAAGCCGTGATTTATCTGGACGGTAAAATGACCGCGATCCGCGACGCCGGAAAAATTCGCGGCAATGATCGCATCGCCGTCATCGCCGCGCTTGGCATCGCCGCCGAATTATTGAGCAGCAAAGCGCCTTCCGGTCCGCTATCCGATCTGACAGTGTCTGAAGTAAAACAGAATATCGCGGCGATGCACACGGTGCTGGATGAAGCCCTGGCGGCGCAGGAAGATTTGTTCTGATCTCCCTGGCTAAGCATGCTGCTGGCCGCGCCGCAGCAAAAACTTTCGCCAAAAGGGGTTTGACTTGGGAATCGTTTGGAGTAGACTAACGTCTCCTGCCGTGTTCGCGATTGTCATAAAATCCTTGAACCATTTATACGCAACGGCTGCGGAATTTTGTTCGATAGGTGTGAGCGTCGCTAGTCCGATGAGCCCGAAATTGAACTAACTGCGGCCAACTTGAATCGCTTTGGTTCAGGATGCCGACAAAGCGGCACAGGCGGGACTTGATCCTAAAGCGGTTGCATGTATGTGCAGCCGCTTTTTTTTGTTTCAGCGACTTATTTCAGTGATTTTTCCCCAGGTTATTTCTGACACCGAGATGAAATGCATTATTGGCTAATGAAATCCGAGCCGGACGACGCCAGCATCGACGACGTGCTGGCGATGCCGGAGCAGACCATTGCATGGTATGGCGTGCGCAATTATCAAGCGCGCAATTTCATGCGCGATGCGATGCAGGTCGGCGACGGCGTGCTGTTCTATCACTCCGGTTGCGCCGTGCCAGGGATCGCCGGCCTGGCTGAGGTGGCGAGTACGCCTTATCCTGACGCCACGCAGTTTGATCCGAAGAGTAAATATTTCGACGCCAAGGCCGAGCGCGAAAACCCGCGCTGGATGCTGGTGGATGTACGCGCCTTGAAAAAAACGCGCCTGATCGCCTTGCCGGAATTACGGCAACAGGAAGCGCTGGCCGATATGCAGATCCTGCGCCGCGGCAACCGGCTTTCGATCACCCCGGTCAGCGCCGCCGAATGGCGGCACATCACCGGCAAGCTTATGAAGGCGTGACGCCGCCTGCGGCAGGGGTGGCAAGCGCGGCATAAGTTGCATAGTGCTCGCGCAATACATTCTTTTGCACTTTGCCCATGGTGTTGCGCGGCAGTTCCTCGGCGAAGAACACCTGCTTGGGCACCTTGAAATTGGCAATCGAGGTTTTCATCAAGGCGATCACGTCCGCGGTTGTCAGTTTTGCTTCCGGCCGTTTCACGATCACCGCCGTCACCGCTTCGCCGAAATCGACATGCGGAATGCCGATCACCGCCGATTCCAGCACGCCATCGATTTCATCTATCACGCTCTCGATTTCCTTCGGATAGACGTTATAACCGCCGGAAATGATCAGATCCTTGCTGCGACCGACGATCGCCAGGTAACCTTCGCTATCGAATTTGCCGACGTCGCCGGTCTTGAAATAACCGTCGGCCGTGAATTCCTCTGCGGTCTTTTCCGGCATGCGCCAGTAACCCTGGAATACATTCGGCCCCTTGACCTGGATATTGCCGATTTCACCGGCTTCACAAGCCGTACTGCAAGCAGTGTCGCCACCATCGCCATCGCTTTTGATCAAGCGCACCGAGACCCCCGGCAGCGGCAGGCCGACGGTGCCGCCGCGCCGCTCCCGCGCATACGGATTGGAAGTCAGCATGGCGGTTTCGCTCATGCCGTAGCGCTCCAGAATGGTGTGGCCGGTACGTTCGGCAAATTCGGCAAAGGTATCAGCCAGCAAGGGCGCCGAGCCGGACACAAACAGGCGCATGTTGCGGCAGGTATTGCGATCGAATTCGCTGCTTGCCAACAGCCGCACATAATAGGTCGGCACGCCCATGAAAATGGTACTGCGCGGCAGCTGGCGGCAGACTTCTTTGGCCTCGAATTTCGGCAGGAAAATCATCTTGCTGCCGTTCAGCAGCGCGCCGTTGGCGGCTACCAGCAAGCCGTGAATGTGGAACAGCGGCAAGGCATGCAGCAAGACATCATCTGCTTGCCAATGCCAGTATTGCTGCAACACTTGGGCGTTCGAGGCGATATTGCCATGCGAAAGCATGGCGCCCTTGCTGCGGCCGGTGGTGCCTGAGGTATACAAGATGACGGCCAGATCGTCGGCCTGTTTTTCAACTGTCTCGAACTGGTCCGGGTGATGCATGGCGCGCGCCAGCAGCGAGCCGGAATTGCGGCGCCCATTACCGCTTTCATCCAGAGTAAACAGATGGCGGGTGCCGGCCTTGAAGGCAATTTGCGCCACCCAGCCGAAATTCTGCGGCGAGCAGACGAATACCGCCGGTTCTGCATCGCCGATGAAATACGCGATTTCCGCAGCACGGTAGGCGGTGTTCAGCGGCAGATAGACGAAACCGGCGCGCAGGGTCGCCAGATAAAGTATCAACGCCTCCGCCGATTTTTCGACCTGCACGGCAATCCGCGCGCCGCTCGGCAGATCCAGGCTGCTGAACAGGTTGGCGATCCTGGCGGAAGCGCGTTCGATGTCGCCCCAGGTATAGTACTGGCCGTCTTGGGTTTCGATGCAGCAAGCGGTTTTGTCGGCAGGAAAGCGCGACGCGAAAAGGGCGTAAAGATTGGCTGTCATGGGCAACACGGAGAAAGTATGCAGAAGGTATGTGGAAGGCGTTCGCCCGGCCATCGTCAGGCGGCAGGACGAACGCTGTGGTTCAGGTAGGAGATTTGCTGGCGGCCGCGCCGGCGTACTGGCGCGGATTTCTATAGGCGATGATCAGCAGCACGATGCCCAGCACGATCATCGGCACCGACAGCATCTGGCCGGCGGAAATAGTGATGCCGCCGAACGTCACGTTATAGTCCGGCACGCGGAAATATTCGGTGAAGAAACGGGCGCAGCCATACAGCAGCGAGAACATGCCGGCCACCGCCATGCGCGGCCGCGGTTTGCGCGAAAACAGCCAAAGGATGATGAACAGCAGTACGCCGTCCACCAGCATTTGATAAATCGGCGAAGGATGGCGCGGCAGGCTGTCGACATTCGGCCAGATCATGGCCCATGGCAGCGACGGATCGGAAACTACCCGGCCCGGCAGTTCGCCGTTGATGAAATTGCCGAGGCGGCCGGCGGCGTAGCCGAGCGGCACCATGGGCGCGATGAAATCCATGATGTCCATCAGCTTGCGGCCAGCCTTGCGGCCCCACCACGCCATGGCGATCATGACGCCGATGAAGCCGCCGTGGAACGACATGCCGCCTTTCCAGACTGCGATGATTTCGGCTGGATGGGAAAAATAATAGGCTGGATCGTAAAAGAACACCTGTCCCAGGCGGCCGCCGATCACTACCCCCAGCACGCCATAGAACAGCATATCGTCGATATCCTCTTTTTTCCAGCCGGCGGCGGCAATATGCGGTTGCTTGATCCTGATGCGGCCGATCCAGATGAACTGGATGAAAGCCAGCAGATACATCAGGCCGTACCAGCGCACATGGAGTGGGCCGAGAGAAAAGGCGATCGGATCGGGCAGGGGATGAATCAGCATGTTTTGTTACTTTCTCAATAATTCCAAAAAGGCTTGCAGTACCGGTGAAACATTATCGCGGCGCCAGGCCAGACCGGTCTCGACCAGCGGCGTCTGGTCTTGCAGTTCGCGATAATCGACCCCAGGGCGTTGCAGGTTCGACACCGATTGTGGCACAAGCGCGATCCCCATGCCAGCCGACACCAGGCCGACGATGGTTTGCATCTGGATCGCTTCCTGGCCGATATGCGGGGTGATGCCGGCGGCGCGGAAGCAGCCCAGGATGGTATCGTGAAAACCGGGCGAGATACGGCGCGGGAAAATAATCAAGGGCATCTCGGCCAGCGCACTCAAGGCGATCTTGCCCTTGCTGCGCAACACCTTGAGTCCGCTGGGCGCCGCCAGGATCAGCGGTTCCGACAACACCGGCTGATAATCCAGCGCCAGTTTAGCCTTGTCCGGCAGCGGTGGAATCAGCAGGCCGGCATCGATCCGGCCTTCCATCAATTGCGCCAGCTGCAGATCGCTGGTGGCTTCCTGTAAATCGATCTGCACCTGCGGATAGGCTTCACGGAAAGCGCGCAGCAAAGGCGGCAAGATACTGTAATCGGCAGTCGAGACAAACGACAGCGTCAGCAAGCCGGATTCGCCGGAAGCGGCGCGCCGCACCAGGTCGGGCAGGGTGGCCGCCTGCTGCAGCAAGCGTTGTGCTTCCGGCAGCAGCGCCAGCCCGGCCGGCGTCAGCGCAACGCTGCGTTTGGTGCGCGCGAACAAGGGCGTGCCAAGATTGGCTTCGAGCGCCTGGATTGCCTGCGATAGCGGCGGTTGCGTCATATGCAACCGTAGTGCGGCGCGACCGAAATGCTTTTCTTCGGCAACCGCGACGAAATAGCGCAGTTGTCGCAGCTCTAGGTTCATAAATTCGTCATATGCCCGTATCTAATAAAAAAAGCCGGGGAGGCGCCGGCTTTTGATGTTGCGCAACGATTAACTTTCTACGCGTTTCAGCAGCCGGAAGGACGCTTATCGCTTATGTTTTTCGAAAGTTTTCTTGACCCGTTCCTGTCTGGTTTTTTCGATTTCTTCATGCGCTTTTCGTTTGTCCAGGCCGAACATCCGCTCCAGAAATTCAAACCAGATAAAGGCCACCGCCATCAAGCCGGCGATCCACCACCAGGATATGCCGCCAAACGGGCCAATCTCGAAGTATTTTAACGCTATTAACGAAACGATAATGATGATCAATGGCATGGTATTTCCTTCTTCTCCCTTTTGCTTTGCGGAAAGCATAGGGCGAAAGATGGCAGTGGTCAACGCATGTTTGATCTGATACGTTGATCTGATATGTCAAATCCCAGATGTATGTAGGTGTTTCCGGGATATGAGAGAATGCGGACGGGCAGGTAAAATGGTGTCACTTTTTTTGACGGAGATAAGAATGAAACGTTTGTTGATCTGTGCATTGCTGGCAGCAATGGCTTCAGGTTCCGCTCTGGCCGATGCCGGTCTGGATCTGGCAAAATCGAAGAACTGCATGGCTTGTCACTCGGTGCAAAACAAGGTGGTCGGCCCGGCATACAAAGACGTTGCAGCGAAATTCGCCGCTCAAAAAGGCGCTGAAGACATGCTGGTGCAAAAAGTCATGAAGGGCAGCACAGGCACCTGGGGCGCAATCCCGATGCCGGCCAATCCGCAAGTGACCGAGGCCGAAGCGCATACGCTGGTGAAATGGATTTTGTCGCAGAAGTGATGGCGCAAGCAGGGAGCGCAAGTGGTAATGGCGTAAAAACTTTGCGTCAGTCTGTTATCGAAGTGCCCATCGTTACTGGTGGGCATTTTTGTTATGGAGTTCCTACGGGGAACAAGTCAAGAACAGATGAGCTTGTCCTCGGAATCGATACAAGATCAGATTCCGACGTACCAGCCGATTTGTGCGCAGCTCGGCCAATCACTTGCTCGGAGAGGCGGGCGGCGGCGTCATTTTACCGATAGCGACAATCTCTTCTTCGATGCCCTTACGCATTGTCAAGTGCTGGAAGACGATTCATGCGCTGGCCGCCTCTATCAGTTGCCAGGTCACCAGATGGCTATCTACCGCTATCAGCCAATCTTTATCCGGTTCCGGGAAACGCTGTCCCTGCACTACAGCGGCCTGCCGCCAGCGCCAGTTCACCAGGGATTTCAGCGGATGCTCTGCCGGTATCGTCGGTTGCCAGACGCCGCTGTGCGGACACGGCTCGGCGCCGTTGCACAAGGTCATCGCGGCCGGATTAACCAGCGCCACGCGCCACAGGCCGCCAAGCAGTTGGGCCGGCAATGCCCGTGGCGGCACTTGTTGCGGGACGCCCATGTAATGCCACATGATGCGGCCGTCATTCTGGGTCAGGCCGGCGCGCAGGTCGGCAAACGGTTCGCCGCGCGCATACTGTTGCGGAACCTGGTCTCGATCCCAGAGGCGATGCTCCTGGGTACGTGGACTGAGCAGTTGCGGCAGCCAGTAGCCACTGAAGCGAGCGGTGGTGCTTTCGTATTGCGACGTGACTTGTCTGCCGTCGCTTGTTTCGGCAGCCAGCGGCATGGCCTCTTTCGGCAGCACCCAGCCTTGCGGAATGTGGGCGCGGCCGGAAAGATTGGCCCCCGGCGTGGCTGCCGGCGGCGGTGGTGCTGGCATGACCGGCTTGGCGGCGTTGATCAGGGATTCGATCTTGCTGTCCCATTGGGGGAGTGTTGCGGGGGGCAGCGGCAGGATCTTATCGAGATTGGGGAAACGCAGATCGGGGTTATGGTAAAGGGCTGCTCCTAAAGCGCGGTAACGGTCAGAACGGGCTGTGTCGATAAAATTGTGAGTGAGTGGTTGTATATCGTCAAAGCTGGAGGAAAGAAAATTTGCACATTCTTCGCACCCCATTTTGACGCCTTCATGCAGGACTCTGAGGGCACGGCCATTGTCTTCATTTAGTTCAGCTCGTGTTCCAATAATGGTTGTACCAAGCTCTAAGGCCGCTTTACCATAGCCCTGCGCAAAAGCACATTCCAGCATTTTTAGTCCTATTTTACGGTTCCCCCAGAATCCTTCGTGTGGGTTGTCGTAAGTAGCACTGAGCGCCTTTCCCAAGAAGGTCTGTGCACTGGGACTGCCCTTATCCGCCGCCAACTCCCAAAATCCATAGGCACGGCTCATATCGCCGGTGACACCCGCGCTGTTTTGGTGGAAGCTGCCCATCAGATCAAAGGCCGCCGGAATGCCCAGCAGCATTCCTTGCTCCACGATTTGCACCGCTCGCTCTGGATTGGCAGCGACTTCGTAAGGCGCAAAGCCATCGCCATTAATCAGCACCCCCGCCAAATTCATCATGGCTTTCCAGTGCTTCTTGTTCGCGGCTTGCTGCCACAGTTCTACTGCTTTCGGGTAGTTGCGCTGCTTCGGCGGCAAATCACGGCTGGTAATACGCAAACCTTCCTGAAACCAGGCTTCCGCCTGGGCATCTATAGGCGGCACATTGTTCACTTCGTACTGACAAATAAAATCTTTGCGGTGCGGATCGAAGGTTTTTAAGGCCATATTGCGCGGCAAGGTCGGTTTCATAGAACAGGCATTCAGCGTGACCGTGACAAGCAAAAAACACAGCATCGAGCGGCAGAAACCGAGGCATGGGCTGCCCTTATGCTCAAGTGCGGGAAGACGATTCATGCGCTGGCCGCCTCTATCAATTGCCAGGTCACCAGATGGCTATCTACCGCTATCAGCCAATCTTTATCCGGTTCCGGGAAACGCTGCCCCTGCACTACAGCGGCCTGCCGCCAGCGCCAGTTCACCAGCGATTTGAGCGGGTGTTCCGCCGCCAGCGTCGGTTGCCAGACGCCGCTGTGCGGACACGGCTTGGCGCCGTTGCACAAGGTCATCGCGGCCGGATTGGCCTGCGCCACGCGCCACAGGCCGCCAAGCAGTTGGGCCGGCAATGCCCGTGGCGGCACTTGTTGCGGGAGGCCCATGTAATGCCACATGATGCGGCCGTCATTCTGGGTTAGGCCGGCGCGCAGGTCGGCAAACGGTTCGCCGCGCGCATACTGTTGCGGAATCTGGTCTCGATCCCAGAGGCGATGCTCTTGGGTACGTGGACTGAGCAGTTGCGGCAGCCAGTAGCCACTGAAGCGAGCGGTGGTGCTTTCATATTGCGACGTGACTCGTCTGCCATCGCTTGTTTCAGCAGCCAGCGGCATGGCCTCTTTGGGTAATACCCAGCCTTGCGGAATGTGGGCGCGGCCGGAAAGATTGGCACCGGGCGTGGCTGCCGGCGGTGGTGGCGCTGGCATGACCGGCTTGGCGGCGTTGATCAGGGATTCGATCTTGCTGTCCCATTGGGGGAGTGTTGCGGGAGGCAGCGGCAGGATCTTATCGAGGTTGGGGAAACGCAGATCGGGGTTGTGGTAAAGCGCGTCGCCTAAGGCGCTGTAGCGTTCGGAGCGGGCGGTGTCGATGAAATTGCTTGTGAGTGGCGACATGCTGCCGAAATTTGACGAAAGAGAATTTGCACATTCCTCGCATCCCATTTTGACGCCTTCGTGAAAGACTTTAAGTGCGCGAACGTAATTCTTATCTATTACATTTAATGTCAAGCCAAGCTCTAAGGCCCCTTTGCCGTAGCCCTGCGCAAAAGCACATTCCAGCATTTTTCGTCCTACTTCCCGGTTCCCCCAGAACCCTTCTTGCGGGTTGTCATAGGATGCATCAAGTGCTCTCCCTAAAAACGTCTGCGCACTCGGGCTGCCCTTATCCGCCGCCAATTCCCACAAGCCATAGGCACGGCTCATATCGCCGGTGACACCCGCGCCGTTTTGATGGAAACTACCCATCAGGTCAAAGGCGGCCGGAATACCCAGCTGCATTCCTTGCTCTACAATTTGCACCGCGCGTTCCGGATCGGCAGCGACTTCGTAAGGCGCAAAGCCATCGCCATTAATGAGCACCCCCGCCAAGTTCATCATCGCTTTCCAGTGCTTCTTGTTCGCGGCTTGCTGCCACAGTTCTACCGCTTTCGGGTAGTTGCGCTGCTTCGGCGGCAAATCGCGGCTGGTCATGCGCAAACCTTCCTGAAACCAGGCTTCCGCCTGGGCGTCAATCGGCGGCACATTGTCAACCTCGTACTGACAAGTAAAATCTTTGCGGTGTGGATCGAAGGTTTTTAAAGCCATATTGCGCGGTAAAGTGGTTTTCATAGAGCAGGCATTCAAAGTAAAGGTGGCGAGTAAAAGGCAGATCATCAAATGGTTTAAGCGGTGCATTTTTTTGTCCTTAACCGTGCCGGAACGTGACTTCGCGCAGGTCGCGGAAGGGAATTAAATGACCGATGATCGGCTGGTTGTCTGGCATGGCTTTTGAATTATTTCGCATCAACTCTTGCCAATCCTTAAACGCACTAGCAATTGCTTTCTCGCTACCGTCCCCTCCATTTGTTTTTTGAAATCCCTCGGCATGCTGCCCCCACACCCGCTTGCGCAGTTCAGCGGCCTTGGCTGCATCATCGGTCGTCATATTGATTTCACTGTCGCCCGCCATGCTGCGCACATTCATGTTGGCGCTGCCCAGCGTGATGAACGAATCGTCAATCACCATGAGTTTGCTGTGGATGTAGACTTGCCGGTAATTGGAGACTTGCTTAGGCAAAGGGCGGCCATTGTTGCGGGTGATCAGCCGTGCCAGCAGCACTTTGAGCCCCAATGCTTCGATCTCGCCCGTAGTCGGATTTTTGACGGGTTCCTGTATTCGTTCCGAGGTTTGCAGCAGCGGGCCTTTGATCGGCGTCAAGCCCGGTTCCGCCATCTGCTGTTCCGGGCTGAGCTTGTTCCAGTAGGCAACGTCGGCATCGTATTTTTTCTGGGCAGCCTCGATCACGCTTTGCTGCCCTGCGGGCTTCCTGGGATCGACTCCGGCCATGCTGTGGCCTTCGCCGAGACTTTTCACAGTGTCATAGGTGCGCGGCACCATGCCATCGTCTTCCGGCTGGGGAATCACCACAAACAGATGCAGCAGCTTGCACTCGCACGATTTTTTCCCCGCATCGAGCGACCATTGCGTAAAGTTGGCGCGCATCTTTTTAAGATGCCGCACCCAGCGCTCATAAAAGAAATACTGGTTTTCTATATACAGATAATTACGCGCCAGACCCGTCGCCTGGAAGTAGGCGCTCTTGATGGTTTTATCGCCTTCTTCCGGTTGCGTGCGCACAATCTGTATCGTGGAGCCGCGCGCCGTGGTCGGCAGGCTGGGGGGGACTGCCTTGCTTTCTCCCTGGTGCGGCTGGCCCTTGGCGCGTAACCATGCGCTTAAGAAGTTGTGATGCACATCCCGCAATGCCGGGCCTTGAATACGGCTGACATAATCATGCAACGGATCACGGCTGACCGGATGGGCATTGCCAAGCGCTTTAGCCGTGGCGGACTTCAGCCCCCAGTCGGTCTCTCGCAATGGCGTGTCAAACAAATGCTCCGGCGTATCCCAGTAGTCGCTGGTGGAATTGAGGCCCATGACATACCCGACTGCCTGTTTGCCGCCCAGATGGGCATAGTCGATCCGGATCGTTTTTTGGTGATGGGTGCCATTCTTGACAATCAAGTCGTGCTCATTGATCAAACCGCCATGGCTTGCTGCCACGGTGCTGGGCATATCTTCCGGGCTGGCCGGGTCTTTCAGATGACTCAGAATCGCACTGGGGTTGCCTTTGCGGAATTTGACTTCCAGATTGGCGATCTTGCCGAACAAGGCATCGCGCCACCATTGCACGCAAAAATCCTGGCGCAATTGTTCGGGACTGCGGGAATCGCGGCCCAGCACCGGCGGCGGCTGATAATAGACCCCGGCAGCAGCGGCATCTTCGGCGCTGGTGGCGGGGGCGTTGATGAGATAACCTTTACGCTGGTCGCCGGTGTAGCCAACCAGGTTGTTCTGTATATAACTAGGTAAATGGTCATGCCAAACCAGCAGGCGCACTTTGATGCCGCGCGCAGCAGCATCCGACAGCATGCTGCCGTACACCCAGCCGCGCGGCCACGCGCTATTTTTCTTCCGGATCAATTCCATGCCGGGATCGAATCCCCAGCAAATCAGATCGATCGTGCTTTGGGCGGCGGCGATATTGTTGGCAA